>NZ_JAEHQE010000009.1:0-117880 GCF_016238545.1 Proteus sp. PR00208
GATCGTTTAAAATATATTTAAAGCAATCTGATTTAATAATGATAATTATTATCAATATCATCTTTGAAATATAATAAATAATATGTTGCCTTTCGAAAATAATATGTTATCTTCTGCACCAAGTCATTGGGGAGTAGCCTGTCTTAAAATAAGAATAATTATTTTAAGAAATCTGTATCAACATACTCGCTTATTTTCATCTAGCGTGGTGCAGATGCCGTAATACGGTTGGCAAGACCATAGACACATAATTGTACTTCTTTGGTTGGGGGTCAATTGTGTGTATATGGAAATACCCCAACCGAGGCTTTATTATGAGTTTCTACGCTACTATCATTCTCGCCCTTGCCCTTTCTATGGACGCATTTGCTGTTGCTGTCTGTAAAGGAGCCACATTACACAAACCTCGTTTTCGCGAAGCACTCCGCACTGGATTTATATTCGGTATTATTGAAGCCAGCACACCCGTTATTGGTTGGGCGATAGGCTTATATACTAGCCAATATATTATTCAATGGGATCACTGGGTTGCCTTTGGATTACTGTTTGTTCTTGGTAGCCGGATGATTTACCAAAGCTTAAAACGTGGCGATGATTGTCCTTGTGAAGAAGAAGCCCCACAACGCCACGGCTCACTGTCTTTAATCGCCACAGGTATTGCTACAAGCCTTGATGCAATGGCAATTGGTGTCGGTTTAGCGTTCCTTCAAGTCAATATTGTTCATACCGCAATGACGATTGGTATGATGACCATGATCATGGCTACGCTGGGTATGCTAATTGGGCGCTACATTGGCCCAGTACTTGGAAAAAAAGCAGAAATTATTGGCGGGATCGTATTAATTGCTATCGGCTTTAATATTGTATTCGAACACTTAGAATTATTTATGTACGCCAAATAATCGCTAATAAAGCATATTAAAAAGCTTAGGTTTGAAATATCACGACCTAAGCTTTTTTATTAACTTAATAAAATATTGTTATTTCACATTATTAAGCATGACGTTGATAGACTCGAATTAAAAAGTCTGTTTCACATTCAAAGTTTTTACTTTCCGCTAATGTCTGTTTTACTTCTTCGCTTGCACGCCATGCAAACGGCGTCATTTGTAATAAATCAAAAGCCTGCTTACCGTTTAAATTCATCATATAAGCAACCTGATGTTCAGACACTTTATTAAATCCATCAAAATGTTCTTCTTTTAATGGATGAAGATGTACTTCTGAATAAATCAGTGCTTTTAACTGATAAAGGTGACGAGGGGCTGGTGTAACAGTAATAATATAACCATTGTGCACAATGACTCTTGCTAATTCATCACTATTGCAAGGGGCGTAAATACGCACAACTGCATTTAAAGAAGCATCACAAAAAGGTAAACGTTGACTTGAAGCTACACAAAAATGAATGGATGAATAACGTTTAGCTGCATATTTAATTGCAACCTTAGAAACATCTAAGCCATAAACTTGTGGATTATGTAATTTTAGATTTTGATAAAATTGATTGGTGTAATAACCTTCACCACAACCAATATCCAATACAACACTGTTATCTTCAGGCAATAATGTTTGTATTAACTCAGCCACTTTATCTCGCATTGGCTGGTAAAAACCTGCATCTAAAAACTCACGGCGTGCGTTAATCATTTCAGCACTATCACCAGGCTCTTTTGAGCGTTTAAATTGCACTGGCAACAAATTGACATACCCTTCTTTAGCACAATCAAATTGATGATTATTTTCACAGACCCAACTGTGAGCTTGAAGAGAAAGCGCCTGATAACATAATGGACATTGATAAGACATAGTAATATTTTTGTATAACCCAGAATAGAATTGGGAGAGATAATAACATACCTCTCCCAATCTTGCGGAAAACCTTACTCTTTATTTTTAATCTTAAGTCATGCTTTCTATGCTGAGTAGCTTACTAAGCACAACTTATAGGCGAATTAAGTTCGTTTTAGTTTTTCAGTGTTAGCGATAAATAACGCAATAACTAACAACAATATTGCACCTGATTGAATTAGCGTATCAACGGAGTCTTTATGCTCAACAATAATGAGTCGTACTATTGCTGTTATTCCGATATAAATAAAATACCTTAATGGGAAATGCCCACCAGATAAAAAATACTTAACAATAAGTGCAATAAACTCAAAATAAAGAAAGTAGATCAAAATACCTTCTAATAATTGATAAGACGACTCTTCTGCACCTAAATTAAATAATAATGAAGCAATTACATATGTTTCTTTGATAAGAAAACTGACCAATACAATCGCTAAAATAAGTAACCCAATATTAAGCACCCACTGTAATATAGTGGCAATACATTTCAGTAAGTCTTCGCTTGATTTTCTCATATAAACTATAACCTAGTGGGATCATCCCGTGATGTGTAATAATAATAAAAGATCTATTAGACAATTTTACTAAATTTTAATGGATTTACGCATTCACCACACCATTTTTTTATCTTTTAGAGCCAAAAAAACAAGAATAATGATGCAATAATCGCAATATTTACTTTTAAATTTCAACTTATAAGCCGATTTACTTATACTTAATTTAAGGGCTAATTTATTGAAAAGGCACACTATGGCTAACAAATACCTCGTTGCAATTGATTTATTAGAAGATAGCAGAATTCAGCGCATGATCGAAGATATTCACTTCCTAGCTAGGAAACCAGAAAATTATTTCCATTTCATTACAGTTATGCCTAATTTGCGCTCTTTAGAAGCTTATGGGCTTAATTGTGACAGCTCGTCGGTCATTGAGAAAAAGCAACAAGCTTTAGTTTTATTGACTGAAAAATTAGAGCAATGCGTAAAACAACAATTTAACTTACCCAAAGAGCAATACCAATGCCATGCCGTTATTGGTACGCCTAATTATAATATTCTAGAGTTAGCAGATAAAATTGATGCAGATACCATTATTATTGGTTCAAGTTCACGCAATAAACGTAATATTTTACTAGGTTCGACAGCGGATTATATTGTAAACAATACGTCGCGTTCAGTAATGGTTATCCGCAAGTAAAATCACCAAAACACTTTCCTTTTGGCAATAAAGTTATATTATTTATTGCCAATAAGTATTCGACTATTCTCTTCATTGTAAATAGCACTAAATGCACTTTAATTTTTTTGTTTCAATAGCTTATTTTGTTAGAATGCAAACCAAAAAAACAAAAATTTCGTCTCTTTCAATAGACTTCGTTCTATTAAATACTACTCAAAAGATAAAGATTGTCCTGCATTGAAATCTTTCGCATTAAGATATTTTCGCCCTAATACCCCAGTGCAATGGCATCCATACACATCAATATTTTCATCTATGGCTTTTTTAGCACGCTGTAAATCAAATGGTGTTGCACAACGTAAATGCAATCCCCCGACAATCGCTTGAATTTGGTTATTTCCGGTTATTTTTTTCGCGTGCTCAATGATAGATTCAATACCAGAATGACTACAACCAGTGATAATCACTAGGCCTTTTTTTCCTTGCCAAACAAGAAAACTATCATCAAGAACATAATCATCTTCTTCACCTGATTCATAAATAATAACACCATAGCGTTTATTCACTTGACGTTGAGTCACTTGTCCCGAATAGATAAAACTTTTTTCGATTACTAACGGTGCTTGTGTTAATTCAAAAGAAAACTGCGCTTCGAGTTTTGCTCGATCAAATAAAGGTGCTAAACGTTTAAATTTAATATTTTTATTACCTAAAAAAAGGGCTGAATAGCGAACAGAAAATAAATGAGGATGGGCGATAATTCGTGGTTTATGGGTGAAAAAATCTGCTGACAAATGTGTAAGTCCACCAAAATGATCATAATGCCCATGAGACACAACAATCGTTTTCAATGTGGTTAAATCAATACCCATTTTTTTTGCATTTGAAATAAAGGTAAGGTCTTTTCCAGTATCAAAGAGAATTTTAGCTTGGCACTCATCATCTTCTAACAATAATGATAAACCAGGATAATGGTTAAGTTCAGGATTAATCGATTTGTTTTCTAGTAATGCGGTGATCGTTAACATAGGGATTTTTTAATTATTATCAGGAGATAACGTAATAGTAATTAAAAAAAGAATTTGTTCCAAATATAAAAGCTGCTGATTTGTGCGATTGCTTTACCTTTTTAATCGCATAATCGCTGTTACGTGTGAACAAAACATAACAGCGATATCACTAAACTCTGCAAATATTCTTATTTTTCACTTATAAACACATTAGAGTTATCTTACGACTCTATTATCTTACTACCATAACAGAACGTTTTGCATAACGTGTAATATCTGCGGCGGTTGAACCGATATGATAAGAATCATCTTCAGGATTATGCGAACCAATCACAATTAAATCCGCATTCACCTCATCAGCAATCTGCAATATTGCATCTCGTGGTGTACCAATACAAATGTGAGTTTGCATTCTGTCATCAGGTAAATCAAAACGTTCGATTATTTTTTTAAGCTCTTTTTCCGCTGACGTTTTTAAGCATCCTTGATCTAATTGATCGCCATTCATAACAAGTCGATAATAAGAAGATTGTGGAAGTTTAGGTAACACATACAAAAAGTGAACATAAGGATCTTCATTTTTTGCAATATTTTCCACTAACGGAATTGCTTTGTTCATCAGGTTATCTTCATCAATATCAATGGGAACCAAAATATTCTTATACATACCGTCTCCTTTTATTTTAATTGTAGGATAGTGTATTTTTAAAAAATTGCTGGATATAGTTAACATATTCTAAAAATATTTTAACTCACTTGAATGACACCTAATTTTTAATTAAAAAAATAGCCCTATCATGGATTGATAAGGCTATACATTTAATAAAAAAAGAATGCGTAATTTATTTTTCTATTGCCATTTTTTGTTTACGTTTTTTAACGTACTGATAGCCAATTGCTAATGCAATAAACCATAATGGAGTCACACTTAATGCTTGGCGAGTATCATGTTCAAAAGCGAGTAGCAACGTCATAAATGCAAAAAATGCAAGACACAGCCACGACATAATAATTCCCAAAGGCATTTTATAGATAGACTTTTCATGCAATTGTGGGCGTTTTTTACGATATGCCAAATAAGAGCATAAAATCATACTCCAAATAAACATAAATAATAACGCAGAAACTGTTGTTACCAAGGTAAATACGTGCATAACATCAGGAATAAAGTAGATTAATATAATTCCACATGACAAACATAAGCTAGTAAATAACAGTCCATTGGCAGGTACTGCACGTTTAGATAATTGGCTAAACTGTTTTGGTGCTTCGCCTTCTTTAGATAAACCGAATAACATTCGGCTTGTGGAAAATATCCCACTATTTGCAGAAGAGGCTGCTGCCGTTAATACCACGAAGTTTACTAAACTTGCAGCTGCGGGTATTCCTATCATAACGAATAACTCAACAAATGGGCTTTTATCCGCCAAAATAGAACGCCATGGAGTTACCGACATGATAATTGCTAATGCTAATACGTAAAAAGTAATAATACGGATAGGAATAGCATTGATAGCTTTCGGCAAGGATTTTTCTGGATCACGAGTTTCTGCAGCCGCAGTCCCGACTAATTCAATCCCAACAAACGCAAAAATAGCAATTTGGAATCCAGCAAAAAATCCACTTAACCCTTTAGGGAACATTCCCCCATCATTCCAAATATTCTCTAGTGCTGCTGTATGTCCTGCTGGCGATTCAAACCCAATACTGATAAGAACAATACCAACAATAATTAAAGAGACAATTGCGGTTATTTTTATCATGGAGAACCAAAATTCCATTTCTCCGAAGAGTTTGACTGTTGCTAAATTTAAAATAAGCAATGTCAGCACACAAATAAAGGATGTTCCCCATTCAGGAAAATTAGGAGCCCAATAACTAATATAGGACGTTATAGCGACGATATCGGCAATACCCGTAATGACCCAGCAAAACCAATAAGTCCAGCCGACAAAAAAACCAGCCCACGGCCCTAATAAATCACCAGCAAAATCACTAAATGACTTATATTCTAAATTTGATAACAACAGCTCGCCCATCGCTCTCATCACAAAGAACAAGACAAAGCCAATTATCATATAAACAAAAATAATTGATGGTCCAGCTAACGAAATGGTTTTCCCTGATCCCATAAATAGACCAGTACCGATAGCACCACCAATAGCAATTAATTGAATATGACGATTTGTTAGCCCGCGCTGTAGAGTGGCATTTTTCACTCTAGCGGGAGGAGAAATTTCTGTTTGATCTTCCATACAATACCTGAAGTGTTTTCATATTTTCGATGTTGTTTTTACCGCTATTTTATTTTTTGACGCGGTAATATGTTTGCGAAATTATTGTGACACAAATCTCAGTATAAGTAATGAAAAGATCACTTTTAGTAAAATGAATGATGCTTTGATAACCAGATAAGATCCTTTCTTTAATTTAATCGGCGATATTTTATCCATTTGAAAAAAAATCAAAATAAGCACTTGACCATCGCATTTGAGAGGAGAATAATCAGCGCATCGGGTTGTTAGCTCAGTCGGTAGAGCAGTTGACTCTTAATCAATTGGTCGGGAGTTCGAGCCTCCCACGACCCACCAAATTTAAGCTGATAAATCAGACATTTACGCCACTTAGAAATAAGTGGCTTTTTTGTTTTTATAGCTGAGTGTCGCAAAAGTGTCGCACGAGTTTTTTTATCTCTCCCTTCCGAAAGCCGAAAGTTATCGATTTTATTTAAAAATAATTAGTCGTAATAAATTTAATAATTAATAAAAAACATACAGAATAAAAAACTATTAAAAATAATAAAGCCAGATAATCCATTCACATCCACTCTATGTTAACCAAGCATCTCAAAAATAAATTTTCTTAATCATTTCAGTTTCAAAAATATATAACTCACTGAAAAATAAATATTCTCTAAAATGCTCTCACGTAAAATGTGGATCATCAACCCCACGTAAAGTATAAAATTTCTTTTACTATCAATGCGTTATTTTTTTATCGCGATCCTTTTTCTATCTCTCAAACTGAAATAACCTGAAATCTTTTACAATCATTTCAGTTTGACGCCTACGCAAAGAACCCAATCACCGTGCGCCCTCGCTATATGTTTTGTAAAAATTTCAAACTGAAATATTTTTTTGATCCAAATTGTGCAGGCGGGTGCGGAGTAGTGCGAATTACGTGGTGAATGATTTTATTTCATGGGGATTATGCGCACGCAGTCGCACGCTATCAATGCGATCCATTTTGAGTTAATGCAGATGTATTATGAGAATTGAACGCCGTAGCGTGGCGTAGAAGTGGATATATTGACGGGTATAAAAAAGCCCGCAAGCGCGGGCAAGGATGGTAACGATTTTATCACCCAATGACAGGTGAATACTTCTGTTTAAGTCCTGTTGATTTGGTGCCTGTGTTGCTAATGGCTGAGGCATTTAATGGACTGCCCGTGTTGTTATGAGTATGGTTTGCCGTGAGTGTGGCCAACTCATTGACGACATCTAGCGTATCTAACATGCACTGCATCACATTCAATTGTTCATTACCCAAATAAACAACCGGTGCCATGATTTTTTGCATCGCGCCTGCAATACTCGAACGCACTGCCCCGATTTTTTCCTCCAGTTTCTGACCAACATCAACCGTCATATTTTTACCAACCGCCACAACCTTATTGGCTTGCGTTGCTTGGCTAAAGTCACCTTCAGCAATTTGCATAATGGCACCCGCCATTAACGTACTTGTGCCAATGACTGTCGTTTTATCGGTAGCTTGTACGGTGGTTTCTCTGGCGATAACGGTGCGATTTTCTGTGTCTGTTTTGACTTCACGGTGCATCGACTCTTCAATGATTTGCTGGTCAGTTTGACGATGCCATGTGCCGTCCTGCGTAACCCGTTGTGATACCTCTTGACGTTGCTGTTGCAGTTGTTCACCTGGCTTGATGTCGGGCAAGGTATTGCCATGACTTAACACTTGGCGAATAAAGGGCTTATCTGCACGACCATTTTCAAATGCAATTTCAACCATTGAACCCACAGGCGGATATTGAAACATCCCCGACTCATTGCCTGCCATGGGCAACGGTAACGGCACCGCGTGATAAACGGGTGCCACATCATTGCCGTCGGCATCAACCATTTGCACATCAACCGCATATTTTGGTCTGAATGGATCAGAAATATCCCCCGCGGTGGTGTTTTCGGTGGGTGCTTCAACACGGGCAAATTTCGGCAAGTGCAATCCTGCCGAAAGCTCGGGGTAGGCATTATCAATTTGTTGTTGTGCTATGGTGCGGTTTTCGGCTCGTCCTGTAATCGCATCGGGGCTAATCCATGTTAGCGTCATATTGTCGTTATCCAGCGCCACACGCTCTAAGCGTTTATCATTCACTTTCACACCAGGGCGTAAACTTTGCACCATGGGGATAGTCATTTGATTACCCGCACGTTGTTCAGAAGAAAACTGATTGTCTATTTCAATCTCTTTATCTTTCCAAAATGAATCACTCCAGCTTCCCACGAACACGTCACCGTCTGGTGTTTGATACCACACGTAATCAGGAATATTGAAGACTTTGCCCAGGCTATTTAATAATTGATAGCCCGTGCCATTATGGGTGTAGTGTGGGATTGGGGTATTCACATATTCAGCATCTGGTAACACAAAATGTAATCCGCTGTGCTCTTTTAGATAGTCGGTGATCTGTTTTAAAGTTGGGTGTTGAAAAGAGCATGGCCACATTCTGTCGAATACGCCAACCAATTCGCGCACGAACAATTTTTGAAAACCATTTTGTGACGGTTGCGAACGTTCCACGTAGCCCGTGAAATACCGTAATAGTAAATCTGTGTAGCCAATATCAAGACGCACCAATTTACCTGTGTAATCAGTATCGGTTTTAGCAGTAATAAATCCACGACCACATTGGGATAATTCCAGCACCATTTTCACGTCAACAAGGTGCGTTTCATCACCCGATAAATAAAGTCGATTAATCGGTTTCATCTTTTAATCCCCCAAAGCATCATTAACGGGCTTCAACACATTTTTCTCAAACCAGCTCAATTCCTGCTCTTGTTCTGGCGTTCCTTCGCCATTAGCTTTCGGCTTATCACTCATGTTTTGTGTTTTGGCTTTAACCTGTCCTGCTGAACGGCTCTCACGCTTTTCGGGTACGGATAAATGCTCACGTAAGGTAAAGGTGATTTGCCAGGCTTGCTTGCCGTCCATCTTTGATGCATCAATGCCATTGGTAAATGTGCCAAGACGAAAATTAATCGCGCTGGCCATACGGTTGGCGACCCGATAACGTTTTAATAATCCATTTTCTTTGGCTTCAGCTAACGCAAATAAACGGGTTAGCGTTTTTTCTTCAGTGAAAGGAATAGTACCCGTTATACGTAGCTCTTTAGGTTTGATCCCCTGCTCACTGTTAACGGTGCTTGAGGACTGCCCCGATTGGTCTTTATCTTGGTACATCATCGAGGGCGTGACGGTCAGATTTTTTAATAAGATAGCTTCACCATCCAGCGCCAACGTAATGATTTGACTGACTTTCGGTGTGTTATTTTCGTTGAGTGGTATCTGTGTCATGCATCATTCCTTTGATTGCATCAATATCGCCCGCAAACAATGTGGCCAAGGTATAAACCGCATCTTGTTCAGGGATTTCTTTTTTCATTTTATCCGCTAATTCTGCGCCGTTACCTTTTCCCTGGAACACCCAAACAGGGGTTGATTTTCCCAGCAAGCTTGCCAATGAATCAGCCATGTCTTGCAAAATGTTTTTTCGACTTTCCGCAAATCCTTTTACGCTGGAAAGTAACCCTGCAACACTTGCCCCGCTTGAGGCTTCACTTTTTGCCTTTTCAATTAATCCCGCATTAACCACTGCACGGCTATTATTCGTTGATAACGTTTGAGGTTCAGGAATACCCGCCAGTGCCTTAGAGGGTATCTGCATTTTGGTGATATTCAGGCTTTCGGCTGTTTTGGCCATACGTTCAACTTGGCTAAAAACAGGCAAAGGCAATACACCCGAAAAGGCTTGAATTGCATTGATAAACTCGTCATGAGTACGGGCGCAAATCATCGTCACCACAATATCAACGTCGCCCGCCCCCTGAATTTTATTCGCAATATAATTAATCGCATTGGTGGGGCTTAAATAACTGCCTGTGGCGGTATTCTGTCCGACACCATAAATAAAGGGATGAACGGGCAATAATGAACATCTAATACCCGTTAAATCGCCTGATAGTGAAAACTGCTTACGTTGCCATTTCATTATCAACCTCACATCAAATAGATTTCTAAAATCATTAGCGTAGATGCAACTAAATGAATTCTGGTTCCGTTTTCTGTTGTCTTCATTCGAGTCCATCTATCACCATTA
Source organism: Proteus sp. PR00208 (assembly GCF_016238545.1). Classification (NCBI taxonomy): domain Bacteria; kingdom Pseudomonadati; phylum Pseudomonadota; class Gammaproteobacteria; order Enterobacterales; family Morganellaceae; genus Proteus; species Proteus sp. PR00208. The sequence continues at coordinate 10,441 of NZ_JAEHQE010000009.1, forward strand.
TTGATAGTGACTAAAATGTTATCCGCTGGAATACGAATTTCTGTTACACCTATATCTGCTCTATCTGTGCGAATATAGAGAGAGCGACACCTAACATCATGCGAAACTTTCACAGACTCCCCTTCATTTATTTGCCCTTTATGAATACTCCCAATCCATTTTTTGGGTAGGTATAAATTATTTGCCTGCCCTTCTGTCAGTGCCCCCACATCTCCCGCATTTAATGTGATATCCGTATTCAGCTGTTTGCCATTGACTTTACGAGTATTGGGTACACGACTATTCGCATTGGTGTTCGCATTATTCGCTGTGGTTTGGGCGGTATTGGCTTTACTCACGCCGTCATTGGCAGTTCTTTGGGCATTATCAGCCTTAGTGACGGCACTGTTTGCCGTATTTTGTGCATTAGTCGCCATGGTTTTGGCTTCATTGACTTGTGCGGGCGTGGATGCGCCCACATCGCCAGCCGTTAACGTAATATCAGTACTTAATGCCTTACCATTCACTTTACGGGTATTAGGCACACGACCATTGGCATTGGTATTGGCATTATTGGCTGTGGTTTGGGCGGTATTGGCTTTACTCACGCCGTCATTGGCTGTCTTTTGGGCATTGTCGGCTTTAGTCTCGGCTCTATTTGCCGTTCCTTGGGCATTATCGGCTTTAGTCTCCGCTCTATTTGCCGTATTTTGTGCATTGGTGGCCATCGTTTTGGCTTCATTCACTTGTGCGGGCGTAGCTGCCCCCACATTTCCCGCCGTTAACGTAATATCTTGTGTTCCATCAAAAGGCACCCCCGAAATTTTGCGCGGTGTTGCCAGTTTTTGCGAGGCAACAGCCGTTCCTGTTGATGGTAATCGGGTATTGGCATTGTCATTCGCCGACTTTGCTGAAGCCATGGCGCTATTATGCAAATCAGTCACTAATTTTTGTGTCGAAGCTAATGCCTGGCTAGTGCCCGTTTTATCCGTTAGTTGGGTAAATCCTTTTGCCGTCAACGTCGCATCGGGATGATTACGGGATTTTTCGTGCGCTTTTAACGCATCATCTAATTGTTGAAAATCCAGTGTTCCTTTAGGGCGTAAATCGGTAATTTTCCCATCTGCTGAAATCGACGCGATCGCAAATACAAAATGCGCAAAACCCGCGTTATCGATAGTGTTTTTTAAATCAGGCTTAACGGTCAGTTGAATATGGGTTTGCCAACGACTGGTAATATTTCCCTGGTAACTCACATCGGCATAAACCTTAGTATTTTCCGCGGGTACGGTAATATTTTGATTTGAGGTTAATTCCGCTCGTAATCCACCAATGTAACCAATACCTTTTGTGACAAAATATTGATTCCCTGTTTTACTCACTAAAAAAGCATCACCCAAAAATGAGGCTTCACCGTAACTGTCGGTATTAATCAGGCGTTGCATTTCATCTATGCCAGAAAGTCTTGCGGTAAAATCAATCTGCCACATTTCGGCGGGCGTGGTAATGGCGGTTTCTTTACTTGCCCCTAAATACTCCAACAAGAAAGAGCGGGTTAACACGTTACCCTGTTGCCCCGCTTGGGTTTTAATTTTGCGTTGGGTAGGTGCGTGCACAATCATCGCCACCGTGCCCGATTTTTTATTTAATAAACCAATCCAATTAAAATCAAAATCTCCAATTTCAGCACCGATGGTCACCGAATAGGCCACCGCATTTTGATTGACGACGCCCGTTTTATTTACCGTTTGACGATGCACAATGTATTTTGCATCGGGCAAGCCTTCATTACGGTCAATCGGCGTTTCAATCTCTAAATTCGGGATATGTGCAAAGACAAATTCGTCTAACACAATCAAGTTTCCATCAATCGACTCTTGGGCTTTCCAGCGCTCAAATGCCGTTGTAATAATAGATTGTGACATTTGTTACTCTCCTTGTAACAGTGACGCGCTAAAGGTCTGATATTCACAATCAGCCCAACCAAAACGCATCACTAATTGATTATTGGTGATCACTTCAAAACGATAACGGCGACACGTGCGCCCATACTGGCGAATAATGCCCATCAATAAATCGGGGTTGCCTGCGATTTGTCCGTCACTGACTCGTAAAATAATGACGTCCCAATCAATATCAGGCTGACGCTCTAACAGCTCGACATAGCCCACACCGAGGCGCTCAAAAATGGCAATAAAGCCACTGACCGACCCCGCATCACGCGCATTAATAAACGCAAACTTTACGCGCTTGCGAAATAAATCTAATGGCTCCCCTTTAAAACGGTGAATATCACGCTGATAGGCAAGCACCGATAACAATTCTTCTGAACAGGTTTCTGCATCCAATTGTTTGAGTGGCCATAACATCCAGTCATAAACACCTGACCAGAATTTACGTACCGCATTTAACAGTTTTGCGGGTTCGCCTTTGTTCATCCATGACGGCAAATTTAAGCCGTTTAATCGTTCCTTGAAATCAGGCATCTTGTAGCTCCACCGTCAGCGATTTTAAACGGGGCACACTCAATTCACTGATGATGTCCGTTTGATTAAATTGCAGGGAATCGACCAGGGTAAAATGGCGGTGAATTTCACGCCCTAAATTGGAAAATGAAAAACGCGAGTATGGCCATGTTTTTTTCACGTCATAACTGGTGTTTTCACGAAACGCACAGCGCACCAGATTTTCAATATCTTGTTTGAGTTTGGTCTGCTCATTGGCGGTTAAGTTGGTGATATTTTCCACATACACCGTCAATGTAATGGCGTGTTGCGTTTCAGGCATTGGCATGCACTGCATATCATCACCGTGCCCATGATGCCCTTGTGTATTGACGTAATCATTTACTTTGTCGATAAAGGGCTGGCTGATCACGCCACTGTCTAACAATAAATAGGCATTGGCGGTGCCTGCGCCTCGAGGCGCATCATGCAAAAAGAAAATACGGTCAATGCTCAAACCCACCACGCTGGCAATCATCCCTTGATATACCGCGTCAGTATGATAGTTCCCCACTAAATTATATTGGTTACGGCAACGATCACGTAAATCATCATCACTCTCTTTATCCGCACCAGGCACTAACAACCAGTTTTCTTCATTTTGCGCCCGTTCAATACCTGGCACGGCAACGGGTAAAATGCGGAAATAGCCTGGCGCGAGATTAAAGGCTCCGCCTGCTTCGCTCGCATCAACCGCAATCAAGGCTGACTCTTTTTCAATTGTGACCGTTTCCGTAGTCACCACACTGTAAATCTGCCCGTTAATGCGCTCTGTCTGCACGATGGTGCCCTTTGGCACCGTGACACTGTTTTGTCCTGCAACGCGATAAAAGCGCACTTGCCCTTTGGCTTTGGTGGCAGGTTTGCGTTGCAGATTAACGCCCCAGGCAAACATTTCTAGCCACGTCCCCGATGCAGTAGCCAGATACATATTGGTGAACACCAAATTAATCAGGGCATCTTTTAGCCACTGAACGGGCGTTGTCACGATGGTATTAATCAAACGCCAAAACGGTGACATATTGGAAGTATTGGTGATTAAGCCTTCTTCTTTCACAATGTCGTTAAATTGCTGATTAATTTCATCGGTAGTAATGGGCATGCCGTTTTCTTTTAATGCTGACTCGTAGTCAATTTGTGGACGTTGTTTATTCGCCATAATTCACCCCGACACTAAGACGGCCAAAATCATAAGTGTCTGCGGTCACCCATAATTTTTTTACGTTTTCTTCATCAACGATAATGGTGCCTGGAATCAGTCGCACATCATCTTCAACCAGTAACACAATTTGCATCCGAATATCGGCGCGTAAGGTGGGGCTACGTTCGGCGACTAATTGTGTCGCTAAACCACTTTCAATAATCGCATGCGCAATGTCTTGTGTGATACTTTGGCGGTTATCACACAATATTGGCTCAAAGCCTGCATTGAGCGTAAAGTCACGCTCGGTTATCAGTAAATCAATGTATTTCGCCTGTTCCATGGCCTATATCCTTAATTAAGCGCGCTCCACTCTTCCAAATCCGCAGGTGACATCACATTGCCATTGTTGATCGTGATATTTCCGTATTGTCTGCGATTATCAACACTCGTTTGATTGTTATTAATTTCTTTGCTTAAACCGCCTTTATTAATGCCTTTTAAATCCCCGCCCGTTAATAATGACGGCTGATAATCAAAACGACGGTTAGGTTGATTTTGATTAATGGCATTAAAATCAGGTTGAATCGGCACATTTGGCAATGCCGAATTGACGACAGCGGTTTCGGTTTCTTTTAAATCAATATTCACGCCAGGGAGATAATTTAATTTGCTAGCCACCGCATTAAACACGCCGTTAAAACTGTCACTTAACCATGTCCAAAGCCCATCAAAAACGCCCTTGATAGAATCTGAAATACCGTTAAACGTGTCACCGATAGAGAAGTTTTCAAACCAACCGCAAAGCGCATCCCAACCGCCTGCGACCACATTCCATAAATCGGCAAACAGTTGCGACACCGTGTTATAAATCGCAATAAAGGCTTTCACAGGTGACAATGAGAAAAACCATTGGCACACCGCATCCCAACCTTGGGCAATCCCTGCATACATCAAATTTGTCATGCGAGTAACGGAATCCCAAAAACTGGCAAATACGCTAACGGGAGAAATACGCTCTAAAAATTGAACCGTCTCGCTCCATGCTGTAATGATGTTATTTTTTAAGTCATTCCACGTTTGAGAAATCCATTTCGATGCATTGATAAATGCGGTGATAATCAAGCCCACACCTTTGATGGTCATGCGCAATGGCCACGACAATAGTTCAATCGCTTTCGCCACACTCTTACCAAACGCCTGCCCCGCAATCGTGGTTTTATTCAGTGTCTTTTCTGAAAACTCAATAGGGGTAAGTAAATCCGTAAACCAATTGAAAACCGTTTTGACCGCTTTCCACACAACACCCAACGCTTTGCCGATGTCGTCAAACATGGAACCGACGGGCGACATAGAGTCAAAGGCCTCTAAAAAGCCTTGCACAAAACCTTTAAAAAAGGCCTTGATAGGTTGCCAAAATTTCACAACTGCGATCGCAATCAGGGCAAACAAGCCGATTAATAATAAAACTGGCCATGTGATAGAGGTAAATCCCAGCGCGGTGGCAAAAGAGGCAATTTTTGTGGTATTTAAAAACCCCGTCAGTTTGGCGAGAGAACTACTAAAAAAGCCTGTGGCTTTCGTCACTAAATCGTATTTACCTTTCATCAGTGAGAGCAACACCCCGCCCGTTTTCCACAACGGCAAAATACCAACCCATAACAACCGACCGATACCCAGCACGATATTCGCCATCGCACCCATTGCCGTGAATGCAATAAACCCCGTCACCACATAACCAATGGCACGCGCAATATTGGGAAATAATGTTAACCAACGGACGAGCATTTGCCCCATATCAGCAATTTTATTAATCAGAGGCACAATCACAGGTAACAGAGTCATGCCGACCGCGATACGGATAGACTCCCAAATCGACAATAACCGTTCCCACGGATTGGCTAACATACTCGCCATTTCTGTGGCACGTTTCATCCCGTCGTCACCGCCTAATGCCGTGATGTTTTTACGTAATACCTCGACGTTATTAAACAGCGATTTAACGACAATAGCGGAATCGCCAAAAGCGTCCTCTATTTCTTTTTGTGCCTTTAAATTGCCTGCAATGGATTTGCCGTATTTGCCTTGCAGTTTCTCCAGCATTTCGGGCATCGTCAGCATTTGCCCTGATGCATTAACAAACGATAGACCGAGTTTTTTCGCCCCGTCCGTTGCCCCTGACAGGAACGACTCATACGCGCCACTGGACTCTGTGCCTAATGAGCGTTGCAACTCGCCTAACACCGCTAACTGTTCATCAATACCAATCCCAAATTGCGTCCCCGCAGAGCGTGCGCCTTCCATCAAATCAGTGATTTCAGCCATTGAGGTGCCGAACGTTTGCGACATAATAACGGCCTTGCCTGCCAGCTCTTCCGCGAACGTCACTTTGCCCACGCTATCGGCATAGCCTTGAAATTGGGAAAACATTTTCCCCATATAGGCATTGGATTCTTCGGCGGTGGTTTTTAGTGCTGATGCCGTAATGTTGCTGATTTTGGTCAGTTGCGGGAGTTCATTATCTGAAATACCACTAATGGCCTTTCGGATAGAAAGAGAAGATTCAACGAATTGCACCGCGGATTTACCGTATTGCGCACTAAAGGTCAGCGCATCATCGGTAATTTTTTTCATCGCGCCATCGTCTACACCTGTGACTTTCGCCATATCTAAGGCGTCTTGAATAGCTAATGCGGGATCTAAAACGTTTTTTAACGCAAAGACAGAGCCAGCCAAGCCAGCTCCGCCGACCGCGATATTTTTAAACGCTTCTTGGGAGGTTTCAGCAAATTGAGTCACGCCTGCTTGCACTGCCTTCAAGGGCTGAGTGACTTTATCAATCATGCTGAGTGTAAAATCTAATGTACTCATCATTCACCCTTGAAAGCTAATGCAATGCCATTTGCGACCGCGATGCGGTGATTTTCTGTGAAGTGGTTATCTAGCCAAATTGCGCGGGCGAAACTGTCGAGATCATCCTGCTCATGAGGGAGATAGTGCCTTCGTAACGTCATGTATTGTTCGAGGGCACTACGTTCAACAGCATCGACTCGCGCCGTTAGTTTTTTAGTTCAATATCCAGTTTAGGTGCATACTCTGAATTCACTTTTTCAAGTAGCTGCATCGCTGAACCTGGGATATTTAAGACCTCTGTTAAGGCTTCTTTGCTTTCAGGGGTAATAATTCGGCGTAAATAAGTTACAGTGGGCGCGACTTTATCCGTTGCCGAAATTTCGTTTAACCAGCCGTTGTATGCGGTCATATTCGGTTCAAAAACTAGCTCTTTACCCATAACTACCAACGTAATTGTGTTTTTCTTGGTACTCATTTTTCCATCCTTTGACGAATTTCGTCCGTTAATTGGTTGTGCCGAACGGCACATTTTCCGTAAATCTCATGGTATTTTAATAATGCAGTGGCTAAATCTGCCCCTGTATTACCGTTTAGTTTCGGTAAAGTTGTCGTGCATTTTGTCAGTAGATTTTCCTGATAAGGCACGTTCGGTGCGCTCAATGGCGTCGTTGTACATCCTGATAAAATCATCACTAACACAAACGTGAGTGAACACAGGCTTAATAATTTCGGTGCGTATTTCAGGCGGTTGCGCATTGGCGAGTGCCTCCAATTTATTTTCTAACGTCCTTGCTGATTGACTCGCTAAATCGTGTTGAGCCTTTAAACTGGCGTTATTGACTTCATTAGCTGTTTTTAATGCGACCAGTTCTAGACTGTCTTGATGCCAACCTTTAACCAGCCAGCCCGCCGAAAAAGCCAAAATAAACGCGAAAAAAATCACCGTTGCTTGTTTCATTATTTCACGCCGTTGTGCTCTAACGAGTAGTGATTACCGTCATTGAAACGACCGCCCCACGTACCGCCAATGGATTCCCAATATTCGCCAAGGGGCTGATGGTCAGTTGTCTTTGTGAGATAACCCCCCTCTTTAAACAGGTTGAAATCCACGGCTAATCGCTGAGTGTGTAAGCTGTTTTTAATACCAGTGCCCGATTTAGCGTTTAATTTTGCTTGTTCTGGTGTGCGATACGCTTCTGAAAAGGTCAGTTCATAACCGTTGTCGTAAGCAAAGATAATCAAGTCCGCAATCATGCGAGTAAACTTGCGTTGTTTTTCACCCAGTGTCATTTTTTCAACTTCCCTGTCAGTAAGTCACTACCCCGTTTTTTCAGCCATAATTCCACTAATTGAAAGCCTGCAATGCCTAATGCCGAACCTAGCCCCGTAATCGCTAAAGGAGAAATACCGGGGATCCAAATCAACAATGCCCCCGCCATAACAGAAACCGCAGAGCCTAAAATCATTCGCCCAATAAAAAGGCGTAACGTAATCGGCTCATTACCTGTCATCATTTTGCCCAGGGCAATCAATGCGCCAATAATAATCAAAGAAATAAGTGTCTTATTATGTTCTTCCATGAACATCTATCCTTTTATTACAGTTTGTCGGTAAGTTCTGATTCCAAATATGGAATGCCATTAATGCGCACAAAATCCGGTGAGGTAACGATAAATTTAATTTTATGCGTCATGACTGCCCCGCCTTTGGGGTCAACGTCTAAAATATCGGTGACGTTTAATTTACAGCCGAAAGACTCAACCTTAAGTTCTTCTGTGCCTGCTTTTGCGTACCACATCAAATCGACTAAGGGGATAGCGCGCCAAGAGCCTGCACTACGGGCTTTTGCTGTAATCACATTTAAATATTTGGTGGATAATTCCAGTTCACCCTCTGCCGATACATCCCCGTTCACATAACCGTCAGGCACCCCATTGGTTTGAGCGACACCTGTATTGTCTGTAATCGATAGACTGACTTTCTCAACATGAACTAAATCACCGTCGATATTAAAATCAATCGACTGACCCGAAATCCGTTTCCCGCTCATTATTCATTCTCCAAGGACGTGTCTAACAGAATGCCAATGGTGATCCCTTTCGGGCATTCATAAGTTCGCACCGTGATATACACTTCAACGTTATTTTTGTTTTTCCATGTAATAACCACATCGCCTTCTTTCGGTGGTTTTACTTCGCCAGGGAAACTCACCCCATTAATTTGCGTACTGCGTGACATTTCACGTAGCACTTTAGCAAAGTAGGCTTGATGGGCTTCAATGCTGGACGGTGTGCTGTTTAAACTGCGGTCAGCAATTTTAGCAATCGCACGAATACGCACCGTTCGCGCGACTTTATCAACGACACGTAGATTCTCAATAGATTGATAATCACCGCCTTCAACATCTAAGGTACGACCATCAGACCAATAAAGTCCGTCATAATCGGGATACCACATCGGCACACTAAAACGCTGTTTTTCCAGTGCTTGCAATGTCGCTAAATCAAGGCTTTTTCCCGTGCCGTCTAATGGAAGATATGCACTACCTAAATCGGTTAATGCGCCCGTTTTAACGCGTGCAGGGCTATCTGCAATCGTCACCGCACGGTTACATAATCGCCCAGCCAGAGCACCTGCCTCATTTCCCCAAAGCATTGGCACCAATTGAATGGCGGATTCCGCTTCCCCTTTTGATAAAGCAGACAAGCGTTCAACATAGCCCGACCACGCTTCATCGTCTTGCGTTGCACCGACACCTAAAATGGCAAATAACCAGCGCCCGTGTTTTGCGATTAAATCAGAGCGTAAGGATTTAGCCGATTGAATAACGGCTTTTGTTGCATCACCAATTAATACATACCCTTCGCAACTGGCAACCGCTTGTGCATCCATCACCGCGTCAACAAATGCCAATTCTTCCGCATCTTCCGCTAATACATGCACATAGCCTGACCAGTTTTGACCTGCATTACGCATCGCCGATAACACGTTACTTTTTAACGAGCTATCTGGCGTTCCTAACACCTCATCGAAATCGGTTTGCGTATTGACCGCAATAGTTTTACCGACATTGGTTTTTCCTTTACCAATAAACAGCAAAATGCGCTCAATTTCCTTTGTTTCGCCTTGCAGTTGGTTATGTTGATTAACCTGAACAGTTGGCCACATAGTAAATTCCTTTTTTATGCACCGTAGCCGATGCCTTGAAGTTGTCTCTCTAACGCTTTGATAAAGTCTTCATCACTGATACCTAAAAACTCACGACTGGGGATATCTACCTCCCAACTGGTTTTTTTAGGTTTATTTTGTAAAAGACGGATTAATAATCCCGCCTGAAAAAAACGCATCTTTCCTGTAATCTCTTTTAAAGGAGGCTTTACCCAACGCTTTCCTTTTTTGGTTTTATAGCCCAATGCCCGTAGTTTTTTGGCTTGTTTCGGTGTTGCGGTAGGCTCTGGCTTCTTCTCACTCGTTGCTTTTCGGATATTATTATCGTTGGCATTTTTACGACTAATTTTTGCTGTCATACCATATTGCTGGCTATATCCCACGACACCAGCACCCACAGGTTTACTGCCATTGCGATAATTTCCGCCCCCGAGATAAATACGGACTATGCCTTTTTCGGGAATTTCGCGAATTTTTAATAGTTTAGGCATTTTACGGAGCATCTTTTTTTTGTAATTACCGTGTCGCCCTTGCCATGCCTCACCATCAGGTGTCTGCTGGTTTTTTACCGCGCGTTTTGAAGCAACAATCACACCGTATTTCGCAATTCGCCAAAGTAACCGCTGGCGCTTTTTCGGCGGTAATTCCAATTCTTTGAGCTGTGCCCGTAATTTTTTTAGTTGCTCTGCGTTTAATTGCCCTTGAATGCTCATTTCACACCACGGGGGATCACATCAATATTTTCAGCAAATAACACTTCAGGATTGGCGAGTGAGTAACGTTTATCATTAAAAGGCACCATGCCTTTTTCATCTTCTTTTAACACAATGGCATCACTTAATTTAAGGGTGACAATGACCATCGCAATATTATCGTCAATCACATCCACACTCATGGTTGGCTGTTCATCATCAAAATCAGGTTCAGTAAGATCCGTTTCTAACTCTTGACGCCAAGCTTCAATCAATACAGGAATATAACGTGCATCAACCTCACGATACGGCCAACGTCCCCAAGCAATCACGGCCTCATATTCTTGCGTTAACATTTGATATTGTTCTTTATCCGACTCATCTTTACCTAAATCACTGTGAGCAGGTTTAAACTCAATATCATCCATTTCGCTACTAAATTCCGTCGCAAATAATGATTCAGGCAAATTTGCACGTAAGAACGCAGTCAATTTTTGTAGTCGGGTCATATCATTTTCACCGTAACGCGAGGCAACTGTTTCATATTGCGAATAACAAAAGTTGATTCCGCTAATAATCGTGACCGTAATTCGTCGCTTTCTTGCTGTGGGTTGGGCGCTCGACTGACAATCGACAAATATTCGCCCAATAAATCCGCTTTTGCCCTGGCATACACCGCTTTTTTATACTGCGCACAAAGAGCATTAACGCCTTTTATTTTTGCGCCTGGTGCGTCTTTTGCCTGATTAATACCTTTTGATAGCCAATAACTTTTTACGTCTTTTAATTCACAATTAATTTCTGTGACTGTGGTTAGTAATGCATCAGCAATAAAATCGGCATCGATATTGGCAGGAATAGCGCGACTTTTTTGAAAATCACCTAAATTTAAATCAGGCCAAAATTCATCATTCGCCAGTGTTTCGTTTTGATAAGTAACGCTATTACCGTTTAACATTCACTTGTACTCGTTTTATTCAAGGTATCGAGTGCATCTAAAGAAAAATGCTTTATTAATTGACTCAAAAAATAGACAAAGATGAAGGCTATCGCGGTAATAATCCAACCCGATAAAATCAGACAGATAATTCCAACAATGTCACTGGCGAGGAATAACCAGAAAAATCTATTTTTAGGTGTGTTTGTCACCTCAAAGAAAAGCTTACTTAATTCACTTTTGTTTTTTTCAGGTAAATTTTTGATAAATGAAACTGCATACCAAGCAATAAAAACAAAACTGCTACAAAACAAAGCCAATAACACAGTAATCCAAGCCATTGACACACCAATATTTAAAAGACTTTCGTTCTGCGTTAAAACCCCCGTTAACAACGGGATTGAAAATAACAGAACGATAACCCAACGTAATATCTTCCCTTTCATCCTTTTATCCTTAAAAAAAACGGGCGAACAGGTTTCCACGACCAATAACAATCAAATTGTTTTGTCTCCACCCTGCCCGTTTTGGCTTGCGGTAGTCTTTACACTTGCTCTAATGCCCGTAATCGTGAGGCAATGCGCAAACGGTGTGTTTTAACCCCACTTTTCGGGTTTAATTGATGTGCCCTAGCAAGATAGGCATCGGCTTGATTCAACGTATCAACACAATCAATTGCGCTGGCTCTTGCATCGCCTACATCGCCTTTTAATAACTCTAACGCGTGGAATTTAAACCACTTTGCTTGTATTTTTTCGTGAACTCGCCAAATTTCCGTGACATTCTTAAATGTCCTTGAAAAATAAGGCTCAATAGGGTTTCCTGCTTCCGCTTCTAACTGTGCCCATTCAAGGATGGTGTCAGCCACAAAAGCAGGGAAACCACTTTTAAAATTGTCGGGGGTGCGCTGTCCTTGCGCAATGGCGATATCCGCCCAGTCCAGTCCTTTATCAAACTCCCCCACATCAAATAACCAAATGACGCAATACACAAAAATCGGGTTTTGATACACCTCGCCTTCATCTAAATAGCGTTGTGCCGTCGGTAGATACATGGGCAATAATTCTTCACGTTTCATGGCCACACGTTCATACGTTTGATTGAGTGCTCGCAGTCGTTTGACATCCCGCTCAATGGCACGCGCTTGAAGATGCATACTTTCACCGTCAGCAATGGTAATAGCCTGATGCTGTTCAAGTTTTTGTTGCATTTCAATTTTTTGCTTGTGTCTTTGAGCGGGTGATAGCATGACGCTTAACCTTCTACTTTTTCAGTCGGCTCGGTGACTTTACCGATAGTCACGGCAGATTCGTCGATAGCTGCATAAAGCTCTGGTTGCTCAATGGCATAACCTTCATTACGCAGATACTTATTTTCGTATTGTTTACGGTCTTCAACAAACTCCGCTTTACGCTGACGGGTATTACGTTGCGTATAGATATGAAGATTTGTTGGGATGGTGACTACCATACGTTTACCAGGCATAAATGGTGGAACCATAGCAGGACGGCCAGCAATCGTAGAACCGAGCATTTGTGCAGCAATCTTTTCTGTTGGCTTATCAGCACCTTGATATAAGCGGTATTGTTCTGCAGAAACTAAATCAGCACCAACCATGACCACTAAACGTGGATCATTTCTAAATTGTGGCGGAATACAGGTGTTAATTAAATCTGACGCCATGGCATCTAATGAACGGTAATCACCGCTATCATCTAATGTAATTGCATCAGTCAGAACTTGAGAACCCTTATTCCACTCTTTAGCGATTTGATGCCAGCCTTTGTTAACATCTTCACCGTTTGGATTTTTAACTGGGTCAGTATTTTCTGCAACAGATTGACCATTCCAACCAATACGAAGCATATCTAATGCAAAAGATTCTTGAACAAAGGCTTGCATGCGATTAATAAATTCTGCTTCACCGCCTGAATTTGCCCAAACTGACAATAAATCCCACGGTAAAATCGCACCCGAATCTGTTTCGACTAATTTATATTCATTACCATCAACACCAACTTTACGACCAAAGCGACCATCTTTAGAACGTCCCGTAAAGAGACCAGGATTACCTACGGAAATAACTTGCCCTGTTAATTGGTCAACATCAGCAACAGTAATCATTCTTAGAAATTCAGATGTTTCTAATAATGCGTCACGTAATTGTGTTTCTTTAGGTTCAGTTAAATAAAAATATTTACTAACATTAGGCACACCGCATGATGCAGAAAATGCGGCTCTATACGCATTCCAATACTCACTAGCACGTTGATTATTTAATGACATCACAATCCCCTTACACTAGGTTAGCAAAGCGTTTTTCTTTACTACCGCGTGGATTTTTACCAGGGATGCGTGTTGCCACATCATCCAACTTACTGAATTTACCTAAAATGGAAGATAAGTTATCTTTCAATTGTTTAAATTCAGGTGTATCAACAGCATCTTTGATGACTTCCACATCCTCTTCAACATCTTCCACTTTTTCTGTTGTTGAAGTCAGTTGTGTTTCAATTGCTGTGACACGAATTTCAAGCGCAGATAATGCTTCCGCAAGTGCTTGCATTGCATCAGTGGCACCTGTTTCTTCTGGTGTATCATCAACACTTGGTTCATCAATATTGAAAAAACTACGCCAGCCTTTTCCTTTAGCCATTTTTTCTTCCTTAAACTGTTTAACTTCATCAAAAACCAACGGTTTTAATGCACCATAGCGAAACTTCTTACCTTTTTTATTAAACTGCAATCGGTCAGTACCAACGCTGGCAGGCGAACAAGTCACGCCAAGCCCTTCAAGATAAGTTTTCCCTGTTCCGCGAAAATTACCCGTTGGGGTAAACTCTGCGGAGGTAAAAAGCAATTGGCCGTCACGATTCGCTTGTAATAAATGCTGATTAGGACGTAGCCGAGCATAAAGTTTTAACGTTCCTTCTTCGTCACGTTCGGCTTTTAACTCTAATACTTCGCCCATCGAACCAAACCAGCGCTCATGCTCTGGCCAAATACACGCGGTATAGAGTTGGCGATCATAAAGTTCAGCAGAATCTAAAATCCAACTGTCTTCAATAATTCGACCATCAACCGTATCTCCCGCTGTTGCGATACAAAGCCAATTTGTCATTAATTGTGACATTACATAGCATCCCCCATCCGTGGGTATTTTCATCACTTCCGTTTGAGTCAATAGTATTGCGAATTTGTTTGATGTAGGCGAATGGTTAAATTTGGATATGGCGTATAACCAAATTCCTCCCAACGCCAGATAGAATCTTACTAGGCATAATGTTTTACATTATGGCGAACTCACGATATTCAGATGAACTAATAGGGGTAGCGAAATCGCTGTACTTGCGACGCTATACTCCTGCAGAAATTGCAACCGAACTTAATTTGCCGAATCGGCGGATCGTTTACTACTGGGCTGAAAAAGGGAATTGGCAGGATTTACTCAGTCATGAATCGGTTTTAGATGCGATTAATCGACGCATTATTTTGCTCAGTGAGCGAAACAATAAAACTGTTTTTGAACAAGAGGAGTTAGACCGTTTAATTAACCATCATATCAAATTGATGGCGCAACAAAATAAACACGCAGAGAAGCTGGCGCAGGCAAAAGCACAAAATAATCAATCTAGCTACTCAAATGATAATGAGTCTGACGATGGTGAACCAAGGAAGAAAAAACGCTATCGTAAAAATGATATTTCTGAATTAACAGAAGAACAATTTCAGCAATTCGCTGACAAAATGCTTTTTGGCTATCAAAAACATTTACGCAATAACATTAAAAAATCCATTCGTAATATTTTAAAGTCACGCCAAATTGGGGCGACTTGGTATTTTGCGTTTGAAGCGCTGGAAAATGCGGTACTCACGGGCGACCCACAAATCTTTTTATCCGCATCAAAACCGCAAGCCGAGGTTTTTCGCTCCTATATTGTCAATATTGCAGAGCAATTTTTCGGGGTGACATTAACAGGCAACCCGATTCGTTTAAGCAATGGCGCAGAACTTCGCTTTTTATCCACCAATAAAAACACCGCGCAAAGCTATTCAGGTCATCTTTATTGTGACGAATATTTTTGGGTACCGAACTTTAAACATTTAAATGAAGTTGCCTCTGCAATGGCAACTCACGACAAATGGCGCACAACCTATTTTTCTACGCCTAGCTCAAAAACCCATCCCGCATATCCGTTTTGGACGGGTGACGAATGGCGCGGTACAGAAAAAGCCCGCAAAAATATCAAATTCCCTACATTTAAAGAAATGCAGGACGGTGGACGCGATTGTCCTGATGAACAATGGCGTTATGTCATTACGCTGGAAGATGCCATTAAGGGCGGTTTTAATCTCGCATCTATTGATAAACTGCGTAACCGTTATAACAAAGACACGTTCGATATGTTGTATATGTGCGTCTTTGTTGATAGTGGCGCATCCGTTTTTAAATATAACGATTTAGAAAAATGTTGGGTTGATGTGGGGCTATGGGAAGATCACTTTCCTGATGAACCGCGCCCATTTGGGAATCGTGAAGTATGGGGCGGTTATGACCCCGCCCGTTCAGGTGATACCTCCGCATTTGCTATTTTAGCACCGCCTTCTGCACCTGGTGAACGGTTCCGTGTTCTGGCCATTTATTACTGGCAAGGTATGGCGTGGAAACATCAAGCCAAAAAAATCCAAGAACTTTATGGGCGTTATCGCTTCACACATATCGGCATTGATACGACAGGTATAGGTCATGGCGTCTATGAGATGGTGCAAGATTTTGCACCACGTGAAACGATGGAAATTCGTTATAGCCTTAGCATGAAAACCCAACTCGTCTTAAAAATGGTGGATTTAGTCGATGAGGAACGTATCGAATGGGATAGAGAGCAAAAAGAAATCACCGCCAGTTTCTTGGCCATTCGTCGAGATACAACCAGCAAGGGCGGTGCCATGACCTTTGTGGCTGACCGCAGTATGGAAACAGGCCATGCCGATAGTTTTTGGGCTATCGCTCATGGCGCAATTAATGAACCGTTGAACACAGATAATCAACGTAAATCAAAATGGATATTTCAAAAGGCATCGTAATGGCTAAGAAAAAATCACGGAAGAACCTCTCTATTTCGGCATCCAGTACCCCGAAAAAAAACATGAGCATTATTACACTGGGTAAACCCGAGCCGATATTAACAACGCATACAGACTATCAAAATATCTGGTATGACAATGAACATGATCATTATTCACTCCCGATTGATAGAACTGCGCTTGCTCAATTAGTTAATTTAAATGCCCAACATGGCGGGGTGATTTATGCGCGTCAAAATATGATTTTATCCGATTTTTTAGGCGGTGGTCTTAGCCATGAACAACTAAAAGCGTCCGTAATGAGTTACCTTATTTTTGGTGATACAGCCATTCTAAAAGTACGAGATTATTGGGGAAATGTCATTCAACTTTTTGTTTTGCCGTCACTTTATCTTCGTTGTCGAAAAGACGGTGATTTTGTCATTTTGATAGAAGGTGAACCGTTAGTGTATCCACCTGAAGATATCATTTTTATCAAACAATATGACCCTCAACAGCAAGTTTACGGTATTCCCGATTATATCGGTGGTATACATGCGGCACTCTTAAATAGTGAAGCCACCATTTTTCGTCGTCGTTATTACCACAACGGGGCACATACGGGAGGCGTTTTTTATTGTAATGACCCTTCTCTCACTGATGAAGTGGAAGCCCAAATCATTAAAAATCTAGAAAATAGCAAAGGTATCGGTAATTTTTCTACGATGTTTGTGCATATTCCTAAAGGCGATCCCGAAGGGATTAAATTTATGCCTATTGGGGATATTTCGGCTAAAGATGAATTTAATAATGTCAAAAATATCAGTGCCCAAGATATTTTAACCGCGCATCGCTTCCCGGCGGGTTTAGCAGGGATTATTCCTGGCAACGTTGGCGGTTTAGGTGACCCAATCAAAGCCCGTGAAGCCTATCGACAAGATGAAGTTATTCCTGTGCAACGCATGTTTGAGAATGCCGTCAATAGTGACCCTGAAATACCGTCACATTTGCATATCAACTTTAAGAAAGATAACGACAGTTTGGATGCAGAATGAGGCAAAAAAAGGTAAAATTACGTAAGTTCGATTATTTTGGAGTTCGTAATATGAAAGTGATGAAAGTCCTCTGCCCCGCGTGCGGTGAAAAGGCAATCATAAGAACAACAAATAGAAAACATCGCCAATTTGCTGACCTTTATTGTCAATGCACAGACTTAGAATGCGGAATGACTTTCGTTTTAAACGTCACTTTTAGTCACACACTAAGTCCTAGCGCCAAAGACGTGAATAAAATGATTGATAAACTGCTACCAGATAATAAACAAATGGCGCTTGATTTACTCAAAGCGCCCATTGCTTAAATTATTGAGCCACATTTTGTGGCTTATTTTTTTCCAATAAGTCCACTCTGGCATTGTCGGCTAACTCAAATATTAATGATAAAACAATATCTTTTTCCTGTGATGTGAAAGAATCAAAACTACCTACTTTTGCGATAAGAGCTATTCTTTCAAGTGCTTCCATGCTTTTTATATTATCTGTCATTATCATACCCTTAAAGAATACTGTATGAATAAACAGTATAGTCAATTTGTGTTTTTTGTGAACCCCTAAGTGATAATAATGTGAGATATAATTACTTATTGTGTGAACCTTGATATTTCGTCACGTAATATCGGGTATGGCATGATAATGAATCAATTAAATAGGCTTCGATATCACTTGGTTGTTGAGGTATTGCATAATAAACATCCCCCGCCAGACCGCCAAATAATGGCTTTTTAAAATCGTCATGACTAACAAAATAAAATTTTGCACCATCCAAGACAAATCGCCTAACACTTGTATTTTCAATACCAAGATGATCGCAAAAACAATCTAAAATATGGTTAACCTCGCATTCATCTCCAATGAAGAATTTATTTTTCCCTGTTAATAATGCGTTCAAAATTGATTCTAAAGAAAAATACTCCTCATGAGAGAAACTTGCCTTTTCGGACAAAACACTGACTTGCTTAAAATACAGGCGAGCCAATAAATCTAACATCAGTTTTATTTTTTTCACACTCATAGATTATCTCTCCTCGCTCATACCAATAAATTTGCGATATTTCTCTGCAAGAAAAAAATAGGATGCAATCAAAATATAAAATGGCCATAGCATTGAGTAATCTATCGCTTCACCTAGGCTGTATTTGTCATGATAGCTTTTTTTAGACTTCATAGTTCTGCGTATAAAAAGAACTATTGATATCAATAAATAAAATAAAACCAAGTATTTATACATTCATTCCTCTCAACTTATTTACTTTATTAAAAATACGGTCTTTTCGTTCATTAAATTGACGGTATTTCAGCTGTGTCGTGCCCGCTCTTATCAAAGAACCGTCTTTGAAACTTCTAAACGTCCTATCATCAATGACTATTCCCGACCCATTTCTCATTTTTTGGGCATCATCAAAGGTGATTTCATGCCCGATTGACCTGAAATTATCTAAAATTTCCGTTACCACCTTTTCTTCATCGTTAATCGTTCGGGTTTCCCCCGTACAGTTATTGACAGAACTCCAAGGGGCGCTAATCGCGCCATCAAAAGCCAAACCACTCCCTTTAACAGACGTGGATTCTTTGGCGACCAGTTCCCACTTAGCTGTGCGGGTAAGATAAAAAGAGTCCTCACACGCAAGCGGTGAGTAAACTCCTTTAATTTTTTTAACGTCTTCGCCGTATTCATTCCCCATTTCTGTGACTTCATAAGAAAGTCTCACTGTTAAATCTCGGCGTTTTACTGTTGCACCACCTTGCAACTCGGTGTAGGCATACCAATCACCCACATCTGACGCAAAACGCACGTTGTCCATATCTTCCGTTGCTAGAATTTGCTCTTCACCTGGCAAGCGACGCAACTCACGCCAAACCGACACAGGAGCACCGCCAATTTGCTGAAATTGTCGAATGCGGTGTAAGCTCGCCCATGCTGAAACGGCTTTGGCCATGTCTTTGCATTTCTGCCCCGTTTCATCGTCTATCTCGTCATCCATGGCGTAACCGTCTATATTTTTAGAAATATATTTAGCGATATAACCCGTGGCGGAACCTTTTTCTTTATCAATAGGCTCAACATAAAAACGGGCTTCTTTTGCCTCTTTGGTTTTTAACTCAAAGGCATCCTCTTCACGTGCATATTCCGCGAAGATCTCTCTCAGCTTTTCAACGTGGTCAGGATGAACAAATAACAATAAATGCCAGTGAGGAGTTGAATCATGATGAGGTTCTACAACACGGAAACCGAATGGACGAATTCCTTCGCGGGCATATTCAGCGCGAACTTTTGACCAGACTTTGCAAAGGTATTTCTGAACATCACGAGGGGATGCGCCATTCCATTGTTCAATGAAACCGCCCTTACTGTATGCATTGTGATATTTTGATGGAGCAGTGAGCGTGTAAAACTCACCGACATAACCCATTTCGTTAGCCATATTTTCAAACCCACGCATACGCACCATCAATTCACAACGGCGAACAGCAGGATTAGAAACACTGGCTAATACCATTTCTTCAAGAGAAACGCGGTCACCATGCTCATTGGTTAAATCGAAACTTTTTATGTAATCCCAGTTACGTTTTTTTTGCTCTATCCATTCATGTAGGGCTTTTCTTGAAATATAAGGTGACGCACTTTTTTGTACCTGCCCGACAGCAATAGCAAGATGCTCAGCACGTAAATCACGCATACGCTTTAAACGCCCATACCACCACTTATCAGACATCATGCGTAATAAACCAGAAAGCAACTGGTTTTCTGTTGGTTTACGTCTACCCCTAATAAATTGTTTCCAATACGGCGGGATGGTACCAATCTGTAAAGTAATCTGACTTATTTTTTTGTAGCCAGATTTAGCACCTTCAGAAGTCTCGCTATAATTTGCACGTTGGCAAAATTCGGTAAATGTAGAAGTGAGATAACGAGCAATACCGTTCGCCAGCTCTTTGATGGTTCCACGGTCTAGGGAGTGTAAGTTAGAAAGTTGTTCGACATAATTTTCAGGGAAGAAATCATAACCTGATGTTACGCCATTAAATTGATATTGAGATAAAACAAGGTTGTATCTTGGTAATACATTCTTAGCCACTTTACGTAAAAAGGTATTAGCAAGACGTCTATTATCTTTTTTAGCAGTCTTAAATATTTTTGAATATCGGGTAGCAAAATAAATAGCCAAACTATCAGGCATATTACCCATAATGCTATTGCGATACTCAATATCAAGCGGGTTTGCATCATACATAATGCGTTCAGCCAAGGACGCTTTTGGCGATAACTCTGGCTGAAATTCTTCTTTTTGGCGACGCATTGAGATAAATACGTCGCTGTTATTCTCCACCGCGATAGTCATATCAAACCAGTTCTTGTGCTTGACGTTCTAGCTCTGACGCTTCACTTTCCAACAGTTCAGCAACGTCGGAATAATCCATTTTGTTTTGAATGATAAGGCTAGATAACTTGCGAATACGGGATGCGTATTTATCAGCGCAGGCTTGCTTTTGCTCATTACGAGCGAACACTAATGCAGAATCTAAAACTAATGCTTGTTCAATTTCAGACACTAAACTAGGCGTAAAAATGGGGGTTGGTATTGATGTATTCATAGTTAATTTCCTTTATTTAGGTTGCAAAAAGCCCTGACCGATTAAGGTCATTTATTTTTACTTTGGGTTTAATTAATTATTCGACTAGAGATAAGCCTTTAGGTAATAAATTACTAAATGATATACGACGATTTATTTCTTTAATGATACTGTTTATTTCTTCCTTGCTAAATTTATCAATATCAAGATTCATTCTTTCTTTTTTTATCCCTGCATCTCTCAATATTCCTGCCAAAAAAATTCTTTTTTCTTCATACATTTCATCGTGCTTATTTTTCATGTCATCAAGAAAAAAACCTAACTTCTCATTATTTCTTTTAAAGTAGATAGCGCGTAATTTAGCTATTGCATTTAATCCATCAATTCTATTTTTCAATGGAATATAAATAGCTCTATCTCCGCTTTCTGATGGATTCTGATACATAATAACCTCACTTAAAATGGTATTTCGTCACAATCAATTTCTAAATTTTCGCAGACAATAATAAATTCATGCGCAAAAGATTTTAATTCATCATGAATAAGGTCTACACATAAACCACTATTTTGTGCATTATTAACTGCATCTATTAATTGCTCGCGTAACATTTGTTTTTTAGTCTGTAATTCTTTTAACCCTTCCGCTATGCAATTATGTTTATGTATGTATCCAGATAATTCTTTTTTTAAAGAAACTGTCTCGTCACCTTTATCACTCAAATCAAACCCCATTCTTATTTTTGATGATTCAAAATTATCATTTTCATATTCTGGATTAGGAATAAAATTCAAACGAGCCACCTCAGCACCTTTATGATAAATGAATGCTTGTCCACAAAAAGAGGTATTAGGAATATCTATATTTTCATACTCAAGTATTGGGTTATTCACTCTTATTGTAACGCTTCCAAAATTAGTCTCTGACATAACTACCTCTCAATTAACTTAAAGCTGATATTAATAAATAACCCATAAATAAAATAAAGCTAACAATATGAATAGAATTGTTATTTTCATTTTTAAATGAATCACTGGATAATTTATATTTGTGTTGTTGAAGCTGTAATGAATTTAATTTCATTTTGAAATCTCACATAAATTATTTAAACAACGGAAATATTTCATCTGAATTATTTTTGACTTTTTCATTAAAAACAATCCATCTATATAAAGTGGTGTGTGATTCTGTAAATTCACTTTTACCTAATTTAGACACTTTCACAAAACCAAAAGGCTGAATAGAATTAAGTCTCTCAATTTCAGTAATTAGTTTCATTAGTAAAATTGGATCAATAATCACATCATCACCATGCAATAAACATGGAGTACAAACCCCTTTTACTAACTCTTTAATCTTCAACACTTCGGCTGATGTTCTCATTTTTTCTCACATCATTGATGGGCTAAGATTTGTTACTGCATCCACTGCACAGACGAACGCTGGGTTAGTATGTAATCTTGCGGATAATGTTATTCCTGCCAACGTTAAACAACGAATTGCTGTATTAACAGAGCGTTTAAAATCAGCGACTCGCGCATTATTTAAATTACCGCCCGATACTGTATTTGTTGCTAACTTTCCAACCTCACCGACTGCCGTTAATAAATAAGCGGGCACATTAGAATCACTCATTTCATTAACTGGCACTGACGGCTGACATTGCATTTGTTCTAACACACCATCAAGAATGGATGCATCTTCGGTTGCATCAGTCAGCTTCATTAAATCAATGCACGTTAATTGGTGCGGTTGTTCAGGGTTTAACTTGTTACGCAACATTTGGGCGTTCATGCCGATGCTTTCAGCAATTTGTACAAGATCCCCTTTATGGGTATTTGCGAAAGCACGGCATGCATTATCAAAGTGCGCTTGTTTGGAAACCTGATAATCAAACATGGTGTTTATTCTCAAAATGCGAAAGACTGACTACGCTTCTAGTGAAATATTGGCTTTAGATAAGGCTTCAACAGTTAAAGCTGCCAAATTAATAAATACTGTAGATTGCTTTAGGTCTTTGCTTTTAGCTCTTACAGGTAAACGACCATCGGCAATCATATTTTTTACTGTATTTCTAGATAATCCAGAGCGCTTAACATACTCTTCAATCGTTATATATGGCTCTGGGATTGTGATTGTAATATTTGGTCTCATAGGGCAAAATCTCCGCATTATGTCTATTTGTATCTATTTGTCTCTATTTGGTTCCCCACGAACTGAGAGTGAAGATACTTCGCGTGAGACGAATAGTCAACATTAAAAATACATATTTTTTGTCTAATGCGAAGTTTTGAGGATGCGAATGAATAGCTCATTTGATTTTGTATCATGTGAAAACACGGCTGAAATTCTTGATAGAATGATAGAAGCGTATGGTTTTACTAATAAAATAATGCTGGCAACACATTTCAATATGGGAGCAAGTAGCCTCAGCGGAAGATATAAACGAAATATTTTCCCTGCGGACATGGTAGTTAGATGTATGTATGAAACTGGGGTAGATTTAGAGTGGTTAGTATTTGGTAAAGGTAAACCTTTTGACCAAGAAAAATTAGATATTTTAAAAATTCCTAATTTTCGATTGAAAAGTGGTGCTCTATTATCTGCTGACATAATAATGATTGATAAAGTAATATTCCCTACTACATCGCAACTTCCTCAAGACCCCATTTCAATTCAAATTGATAATGACTATTTCATCATTAATAAAAAATTCAATGATATTTTTGATGGCAAATGGCTTGTTGAAATTGATGGGAAAAAGAGCATCCGAGAATTAACTAGAATGCCAGGACAAAGAGTTAGGGTGTCTGGGATTGGTATGGCATTTGACTGTGAACTAAATGCTTTAACAGTGTTAGGTAGTGTTATAAAAGAAATAAAGGATTATTAATATGAAAAATATTTTATTAGGTTTAGTTATTTTCTCATCAGCATCTTACTCCTTTGCAATGACTGAAAATTGCACAATAGCTAGTACTATGTTTGAAGACTCTGGTTTAATTATGTCTGACGGCATATCAATGGCTATTAATGATGGAGAGAAATTAAAAAATTCCACCGTTACTTATGATGAATTTTCAATTTGGTTTAATAAAATCTACCCTAAAAAACAAGCTAACTTTCTTAATAAGTACAATCAATATAAAACTAATGACAGCAATAATCCTATATATCTAGGCTTTGTTTCTATTATTGAAGTAGATAATTTCACAGTATCTCTAAATAACTACATGAAAAATAAGCAAGATAATGATTTCAAATCAATGTTAGATGCTAAATCACGTATTGAAAATGCATACAATAAATTAGCAGAAGATTGCGGTAAGAAGTATGAGCGTTAAGAAATTACCTAATGGGCAATGGCGCTTAGATTTTTATCCTGAAGGTAAGAAAAATGATAATGCAAAACGTATACGTAAGACTTTCACGACCAAAGGTGAAGCCTTAAATTATGAGCGCTATATTTTAGATAATACTAATAATCAGCCTTGGCTTGGTGAAAAAGAGGATAATCGTAAATTAAGTGAGCTAATTAACACTTGGTATAGTTTACATGGTGTCACCATTGATGATGGTGATAAAAGAAAATCTTCCATGTTATATGCAACTGATTGTATGGGTTCCCCTTTAGCACGCGAATTCTCTGCTAAATTATTTTCCTCATATAGAGAAAAACGAATTTCAGGAAAACTTAGGCGTACTGAACGGATAGAAAAAGTTTCACCCAGAACAATGAATCTTGAATTGGCTTACTTTAAAGCTATGTTCAATGAATTAACACGTCTTGGTGAGTGGAAAAATGAAAACCCGTTAGAATCTATCCGTCCATTTAAAACAGAAGAATCTGAAATGAGTTTTTTAACTCATGATGAAATAAGGTTATTGCTAAAAGAATGTGAACTCAGTTCTAACCCACACTTATTAACAATTGTAAAAATCTGTCTATCAACAGGTGCACGGTGGTCAGAAGCTGAATCATTAAGAAGCTCGAATATAAGCAAATATCGCATTACTTATACAAACACAAAAGGTAACCGCAATCGTACTGTTCCTATTGATGAACCCCTTTATAATGAAATATTCGCCAATAGAACAAGTGGTACCCTCTTTACATCCTGTTACTCTGCCTTTAGAAGTGCTCTAAAAAGAACAAAAATAATATTACCTGACGGTCAATTATCTCATGTATTAAGACACACTTTTGCTTCTCATTTTATGATGAACGGTGGAAATATTTTAGTATTACAAAGAATACTTGGTCATACTGATATAAAAATGACCATGCGATATTCTCATTTTGCACCAGATCATTTAGACGAAGCCGTCAAATTAAATCCACTATCACAGATAGCAAAAGATAATGGTTAAATTGCCCCATTTTTGCCCCATCAGCTAATCACAGGTTGGCTCTATTTGGCTCTATTTGATTCTTAACATATTGATTTTAATATAACTCATTGATTATATTACATGTATCAAATTACTCATAATAGTTTGCCGAAACACATCGAGAGCAATAGTACTTTTGTTCAACCGACTTTAATTGAGTTAGATAAAGTCAGTTCACTGAAAAAAGAGATCTTTGGTCCTGTTTTACATGTTGTTCGCTACGCAAGCCAAGATTTGCCTACTTTATTAAATGAGATTAATTCCACAGGTTATGGTTTAACTATGGGAGTTCATACTCGTATTGATGAAACTATTGCGTATATTGCTACTCATGCAAAAGTAGGAAACTTATATGTAAACCGAAATATGGTAGGTGCTGTGGTAGGTGTTCAGCCTTTTGGTGGTGAAGGATTATCAGGTACGGGGCCTAAAGCGGGCGGGCCTGCTTATTTATATCGCTTATTATCTAAACGCCCTGAAAATGCGACAACACAAACTTTATCGCGCCAAGATGCTTATCTCCCTCTTGATACTTCAATGCGTAATAGTTTGTTACAAACCTATCATAACTTTATGGCATGGTTAGTGAACAAAGTTGAAAAAACACATTATGCTGCATTAGAAGATTACGCTGCTGCCTCTCAGGCAGGTACATTGCGTGTATTACCAGGTCCGACTGGTGAACGTAATACTTATCAGTTAGTTCCTTGTGGCAATGTACTTTGCATTGCAGATAACGAAAAAGATGGCTTTAGCCAAATAGCAGGAGTATTAGCTTCAGGCTGTCATGCCATTGTGGTTAACAGTGCATTCTCGCAAAAAACATATCGTGAATTACCGGATGACGTTAGGAAATCTATCACTCTTATTGATAAATGGGATGATGATTCAGTTAAAATTAACGCCGTTATTTATCATGGTGATTGCGATCAACTTAAAGAAATTTGCCAGAAAATAGCACAACGTAAAGGTGCTATCATTTCAGTACAAGGATTCGCTAGAGATGAGACAAATTTACTGTTAGAACGTTTATTACACGAGCGAGCCCTCAGTATTAATACAGCCGCAGCTGGAGGCAATGCAAGCTTGATGACGATTAGTTAATTACCCCCTCTCTTTCTCTCCTTATCTTTGAGACCACCTTTAAAGTTTGTTTTCTTAAAGGTGGTTTTTTCTTTTGTTACTCCATTTTTTCTAAAGAGATAGCCCAAAATATTATTTTTTTGAATGCTGTGACTACTCTCACTCTTTTTATATTTATTATTCGCGACGAGTTAGTTTCGTAAATATACTTACGCCCAAGTCAACCTAGAAGTTGATTTAATTATATCTTTATGAATACCTGAAACTTGCGCCCCACTGTGGGCGCTTTTTTTTATCTAAAAATAGGTTATCAGTGCGAATATTCTTATTAAAGGATAAATAAAAAACTTTTTTAAGATAAGAGGAAAAGCAGAAAGGTAAATAAAGTGTGATTATCAGCGACAAAAGAAAAAGGAGTAGGCTAGGCTACTCCTTTTAAGGTCTCTCTTGAGCGCAATTAGTGACTGCTACTCATCGATGGTGGCTCTTGGCACCAATCGAGATATTGCTCATACTTACGTAGCGCAATGTTGTAGTTACTAAATGCAGAGGGAGTGAGCTTTTTACTCAGGTCTGACTGAATTTTCTCTGTCGTAAATTCTTGACGCGGAAAATTAGTTGAAGTCAGTAATTCATCGAGCCGACGTAAACGAACCACATACTCACGAACAGTACTGTGGCTCATCTCCGTTTGTTCAAACAAATACTGCTTAAAAGACATAATGTCAAAGTAGTCAGTTTCACTATTACAGTAAATCTCACTACAGAAACGACATAGCGCAGAAAACTTCTCTTGTAACGTTTCCCACGTTTCATCATCAACTAAATCTGTCATTTCAGAAATGGCTTCTTTATTGATGACTTGGCGATTGAATACGAGAGAGATCCGATCAAGCGCCTTGTGGCAATGTAGACAATGAGTCTGGCTGTGTTTATAGTCTTTAATGTAACGGCTTAGCGGCCGTTTCTTTTGTGTTGAAACAGACATAAGAGATAAAGCCCTGTGTTGTAGTCTTAATAAACAAAAACAAAAATAAGCAAAACTTCTATTTCTCTGGGTTTAAGCGTGCTCGCAGCCTTTTTATGGCTTGGCTGTGTAGCTGGCTCACGCGGGATTCCCCGACATTAAGCACTGCGCCTATTTCTTTCAAATTAAGTTCTTCCTGATAATACAGTGTAAGAACCATTTTTTCCCTTTCGGGAAGCAATTCTATCGCGTCTATGACTCTTTGGCGAATATCACTTTCTAATAACATCTGTAATGGATTGTCATCATGATCTTCGTCTTGAGACGGTTCACAGCTTTCACCGTAAATTTCATGCCATTCGTCATAAGAGAACAATTGGCTGTTATTCGTATCCAATAGGATCTGCCGGTATTCTGCTAACTCAATCTGCAAATGATCAGCAACTTCCTGTTCTAATGGGGGTCGTCCTAGATCCTGCTCTAATTGATGAATAGAATGGGTAACTTCTCTTGCATTTCGGCGCACACTGCGTGGCGCCCAGTCGCGGCTGCGTAGCTCATCTAACATCGAGCCACGGATACGTTGAACAGCATAAGTGGTAAAGGCAGCGCCTTGCATTGAGTCATAACGCTCAACCGCGTTTAATAACCCAATTCCACCTGCTTGCAAAAGATCATCCAATTCAACACTCGCAGGTAACTTGACCTGTAATCGTAATGCTTCATGGCGAACCAACGGGACATATCGCTCCCAGAGGCTATTTTTGTCCATCACGCCTTCGGCGGTATACAAATCACTCACAACAAAAGACACCTTTGGATAAAAGACCGGAAACCATTATCTGGCTAAATAAATTTAGCAATCGACTGAACAGTGAAGCAAAAGCGCCTCTTTTTCACCTATGCCAAATTTTCAGTAAAAATCGGGTTTTCATTGATAAATTAATTTGTCATTGCATTACGAGAACTACTTTACCCTAAAACATTAGTGACTAATCCTTAGAAAAACCGTTAATTAAATTGATACTTTCTCTCATTAAAAGAAATCAGCTCATAGAAAGTGCATTCTGTTCATAAAAAAATAACATATAAATCATAGTATTTTATTTTGTGCGATTTTAGCTTCTTGGGAGTCAGTTGAAATACTCATAAATGATTAATTAAAAAAACGATTGTTTTGATGATAAAACACCCACTACAAAATTTGCAGTGGGTGTTATTTGAGGATTATTTAAGATTGAAATTAACGCAGCAGTGATAATACGTTTTGTGGCATTTGATTTGCTTGAGCCAATACCGCAGTACCCGCTTGTTGTAGGATTTGACCACGGCTCATATTAGACACTTCTGTTGCATAATCCGCATCTTGAATACGGCTACGTGATGCAGTTAGATTACTAACGGTGTTACTCAAATTCGTAATAGTAGAATCTAAACGGTTTTGTACTGCACCCATTGCACTACGTAAAGTATCGACTTGAGAAAGTGCATCATCTAATCCTTTTAATGGTGCATCGTTAATTGTTGGTGGGTTTTTAGGTTTAACTTCATTACCTTTAGTTAAACTCACTTTACCGCCAGGAACAAAGTCGCCAGTACTACTATCAATGACTTTTGATGTATCTGGGGTTGCTTCAAAAGTTTTGACATCACCATTGGCATCTTTTATCTCAATTACCAATTTAGTTTTATCTTCTTTACCAGTTGCATCCACTGCATAATAGACACCTTCTAAAGACTCACCTGTTGCTAAACTTGCTTTTAACGATGTAGTATCAATATCAATATCTTTTGATACTGGGTTTTTTACCTGATTAGTAACAGAGAAAGTTGATGCAGAACCACTATGTAATTTTTCTGGTTTAACAGAAAGATCTAATTTATCGATACCCAATGTAGTGGCATCGGTTTTTTTCAGATCAACACTGATTTGTTCTTTATCAAGCGCCCCCACTTGTAAATTTAATGTGCTGTCTTCACTTAACACTTTTACGCCATTAAATTGAGTCTGTTCTGAAATACGATTAATTTCCGCAGTACGTTGATTCACTTCTTCCTGAATAGATTTAATATCAGAATCTGAATTAGAACCGTTTTTAGCTTGAACAGTTAACTCACGAATACGTTGTAAGTTATTATTAATTTCATTTAATGCCCCTTCTGTGGTTTGGGCAATTGAAATACCGTCGTTCGCATTACGAGAAGCTTGAGTCAAACCATTAACATTTGAGGTAAAACGGTTAGCAATCGCTTGACCCGCAGCATCATCCTTGGCGCTATTAATACGTAAACCAGAAGAGAGGCGTTGGATTGCAGTATTTAATACACTTTGAGAGCGATTTAAATTATTTTGAGCAATCAGTGATGTTGGATTAGTCATAATAACTTGTGGCATATAATATTCCTTCAACTTGATTTTAAAACATTTAATGAATAGGTGGGTTATTACGTCACTGTAATAACGTTGCCTAAACACTATCGTCATCAATTTTGAAGGATTTACGATTTTTGGCGTCGCGAAAATAGTAATAAAAGCCAGTCAGTTAATTTGCAAGGAATAATTTATTGTAGAAAAAAGCGAAATAGATCGGAAGAAAAAATAAAACTAAAAAAAGTAGGGCTAAATATAAAATACTGGGAGCCTGTATTCTAAATCTCGTGCAATAATTTCGCCTGAATGTGAAATTTTAAATTGTCTCATTAATGATAATCCTCATAGTGTAGAATATAGGCATCGCCGTTAATAAATTGAAAAGCAATACACCA
Organism: Proteus sp. PR00208; assembly: GCF_016238545.1. NCBI lineage: Bacteria > Pseudomonadati > Pseudomonadota > Gammaproteobacteria > Enterobacterales > Morganellaceae > Proteus > Proteus sp. PR00208. The sequence continues at coordinate 40,616 of NZ_JAEHQE010000009.1, forward strand.
ATTAGCTCTTACTGTAATCGACCAATATCCTTCTCGATCACCTTTTAATTTATGAAGTTTATATATTTGCCGATTTAATTCGCTAATATCTTTAGCTATATCAATAAATTGTAGTCTATCATTAATTCTTTCTGCATCATTAGCAAGAACTTCTGATGTAACGCCTTTTTCAAAAAGTTGCTTCAATCCTTTATATTTAAATGATTTTATCATCTTTAAATCCGTATTATACGAGATGTAACACACACTAATGTGTCGTTATAATCACCACAACATAAAATGATTTTTATCGTTTTCTTTAGGAAAAATGCTATATGGACATAATTTTTAAAAATAGATGAAGGAAAAATATAAATACTTTTCAACACAAATGACAAAAAAAGGCCCTCTTACGAGGACCTTTTGAATATAGAAAGGTATCTTTTGTGTCAGTGTACGAATTAACGTAACAGAGACAGAACAGTTTGTGGTACTTGGTTTGCTTGAGCAAGTACTGAAGTACCCGCTTGTTGCAGAATTTGACCACGGCTCATGTTAGAAACTTCTGTTGCATAGTCAGCATCTAGGATACGGCTACGTGCAGCAGATAAGTTGTTAACAGTGTTGTTCAGGTTGTTGATAGTAGATTCAAAACGGTTTTGAATCGCACCTAAAGAAGAACGCATACTATCAACGGAGTTAATTGCTTCGTCTAAAGTTTTCAATTGAGCTTCAGCCTTTTTAGTCTTTTCCTCCTCAACCTTAACTTCTTCAGGTGTATAAACTTTAACCTCTTTACCAACTTTATATTCTAAGGTTTTTGCTTGAAGTGGGTCAGCTGGGTTTTTAACTGATACTTCAGCTTCATAAGTTTTACCGCCAACAGTGATATAATTCTTGCCATTTACTTCAGCAACATCATCTACTGTAGCAGCAGGTGCTCCATCAATTGATGCTTTACCTAAGTCAGCAGCAACAATACCTTCACCACCTTTAGCTGGAGCCAACTGTGCAGCTGTTTTTTTACCAGCGGTCATTTCAGCTTTAGTTACACCACTAAATTTAGTTTCAGCACCAACTTCTAATTCGTCGATTTTCAACGTCTTGCTATCAACTTTTATCAATTCAAATTCAATTTTTTCTTTGTCGTTAGTACCAACGTGAACAGTCATAGTTGACTTTTCGCCACTCAGCACTTTAACGCCGTTGAATTGAGTTTGCTCAGAAATACGGTCAATTTCACTAAGACGTTCTTTAACTTCTTCTTGGATTGATTTGATATCTGATTCTGAGTTAGAACCGTTTTTAGCTTGAACTGTTAACTCACGGATACGTTGTAAGTTGTTGTTGATCTCGTTCAAAGCACCTTCAGTAGTTTGAGCGATAGAGATACCATCGTTCGCATTACGTGCTGCTTGAGTTAAACCATTTACGTTTGAAGTGAAACGGTTAGCAATCGCTTGACCTGCTGCATCGTCTTTCGCGCTGTTGATACGTAAACCAGAAGACAGACGCTCGATTGCACTTCCTAAAGCTCCCTGAGATTTATTCAGGTTGTTTTGAGTTACCAGAGACAGATAGTTGGTATTAATGACTTGTGCCATAGCTAGATTCCTTTAAAATCAAGTCGATAAAATAAAAGTTTGCCTATTCATTTTCGGTGTTAATCACCGGCAACAAGTTTATCGGCACTCCACATACAACCTTTAACTTTTCCTACAAAAATTTCTGCGATTTTTTATAGAATCCATATCAAGTTAATGATAAATAAAGAAATTAAATTATCATTTTTTTATTTATTTTTTATCAATTTTCGTCTCAACGTTTTTTTAACCCATCTAAATTCGACTTTGGTCATCAATGGCAATAAAAGGCTTCTATATGGCAGCCTGTTTCACTCATCAAAAATACTAAATAGACGTAAACTTTTCGCCGATTCTACCGATAACATTTTTTGAGGATCATTTTACGAACACAGAAAGGAGACCAGTATGGCTGGTATTGCTTCACTAGGCGTAGGCTCAGGGATGCCTCTAGGTCAAACATTGGCACAATTAGAAGCGGCGGAAAATAAACGCCTTGAACCCCTTGATAAACAGATGAAAAGCTACGAAGCTCAAATTACTGCTTACGGTAAAATGCGCGGACAGCTCGATAAATTACAAAAAGCATCAGAAGATTTAAAAAAATTCGACAAAATTGTAGGTACCAAAGTTGAAGATGAATTTGATGCTTTTAAAGTCACCACTGATGGTAAAGCAAGTGTCGGTAACTACACCGTTTCTGTTACCCAATTAGCTCAAGCTCAAACATTAAAATCTACAGCAGTCAGTGATGTAAAGAAACCGCTTGGGGAAACCTTAGGTGAAGGTAATAAACGGACATTAGTTATTACACAACCCGGCGAAGAAAAACCATTACGTATCGAATTAGAAGATAAACAAACTTCAATTCTTGAATTACGTGATGCTATCAATAAAAAAGAAGGTAATGTTTCAGCGACTATTGTTAAAGCTGATGATAATACTAGCTATTTAGTGCTAACTTCACGTAAAGAAGGTACTAAATCTGAAATGAAAATCACCGTTGAAGGTGATGATAAGTTAAATCAATTCCTGTCGAATTCAACTGCCAAAGACGATGCATCACATACATCAGGCATGAGACAAATTGTTGACGCTAAAAATGCGAAATTAACCGTTAACGGAATTGCGATTGAACGTCAGACTAATGAGATTAAAGATGCGCCTGAAGGGATCGTTTTAAATCTGAAAAAAACCACTGACAATAATAAAGATGGTGTCGATAAGCCTGAAATTATCAATGTAGCGCGTGACATTGAACCAATGAAAAAGGCGATTAAAGCCTGGACTGATGCTTATAACGAACTGAGCACAACGTATAAAGATTTAACCAAATACACCCAAGTTGAAAAAGGCGAAGAATCGTCTAAAAACAACGGGGTTTTATTAGGTGATAGCACCAGCCGTATGATTATGTCTGAGCTAAAAAGCTTTGTTACTAGCTCACAAAGCACATCTGAATTAGATACCCTTAATAAAATGGGTATTAAATTTAAAGTCGATGGCACATTAGAAATCGACAATAAAAAACTTGATGAGGCGTTAAAAGAAAAGCCAGCTAACGTCAAAGAGTTTTTTATGGGTGATGGTAAAGAGACAGGATTTGGTACTCAAACTTATAATTTCCTGAAGAAAACACTGCAATCTACAGATGGCACCTTAGATATTGCCACTGATGGTGTAAAAAAACGGAAAAAAACGTTAGATAACCAAATTAAAAATACGGAACGTAATATTGCTGCCACGATGGAACGTTATAAAAACCAGTTCCAACAGTTAGATAAAATGGTGAACTCCATGACTAACTCTAGTGCATCAATCGGCCGTTTATTAATGTAATTTTTAAAAGTAGGATAATATGTATCAACAATCAGCCAGTAAAATGTATGCTCAAATCGACGTTGAAAGCGAGATTTTAAATGCCACGCCTTACCAGCTGATCCAGATCCTATTTAATGGGGCGCTTAGCGCCCTTCGCCGTGCCTTAATATTAATGGAGCAAGGAAATATCGCAGGTAAAGGCGAAAACATTTCTAAAGCCATTAATATTATTGGTAACGGGTTAAAGCAAGGTTTGGATAAAGAAAAAGGTGGCGAGCTTGCAGAAAATCTGGAGCTCCTTTATGACTATATGGTTAATCAGCTACTCGATGCTAACTTAAAAAATAATCCAGAAAAAATTCATGAAGTCATCAAGCTCTTAACTGAAATTTCTGATGCTTGGCAACAAATCGGCACACAGATTAATTCTTATTAAATTAGAGTGGATAACAATATGGATATTATGGCGGCTTACGAGCATGTTTTAAAATCAAGTGAGCAAATGTTAACGCTTGCCAAAGATCAGCAATGGGATAAGCTGATAGAAATGGAAATGGATTATTTAAAAAGCGTAGAAAGTATCACTAAGATGATAAAACCTGCTGACGGTGAGCTGAGACTACAACAACGCCTCACAGATATGCTAAAGAAAATCTTAGAAAACGAAAATGAGACGCGAAATTTATTACGGGCTCGTCTAGATGAGCTTGGCATATTAATAAGACAGACTGAACAAGAGCAGAGGGTACAAAATAGCTATGGTCAGTTTACAGAACATAGTTATTATCCTGATCTCAACCTGAAATAACTCTCCTCTGCGCCAAAAGCGGTTTTATTAGCTAATGGCGTCTTTTTATCTAAGCAATTAGAGACTTTTATTCAGCTAAATTTGTTATCGGTAACGTACTCTTTTCTGGTTTATCTGTAAGTTATTTTATTTATTAGACTGCATGAATACCATATCGATATGAGGAATATTATCTTCAAGATAACTTTCTGAGTCGATAACAAAACCATGAGATTGATAAAAATCGACTAAATAAGTTTGAGCCATTATTTTTACACTATTGGTTTTAAACTGTTTAAAAGATACTGAAATAGCTTCTTTTAATAATAGATGAGCAACGCCACCACCACGATACTCTTTAGCAACAATCACCCGCCCTATTGATGCCTGTGGAAATACCATACCCTGAGGTAATAAACGCGCATAAGCGATTAACTGCGAAGTTATTTTATCATTAGCAAATAGATGTAATGATTGTTGATCAATACCATCCAAATCTTGATAAGCACATTGCTGTTCACAAATAAAAACCTGATTTCTTAAGGCTAAAATAGCGTAAAGCTCATCGGTAGTGAGTTGTGAAAATGATTTTAAAACCCAATTCATGCACTTTATCCCATGGTTTAAAAGTGATAACAAAACAATCAATGATAATGCAATATCATCGACAAAATTTGTGTTTACTATAAATAATGAAATGATAATGTTGATGGTGCGTTTTGCTAGTGAAAAATGCAGAAGAATAAATACTCAATGCAGAAAGATAGGCGATAAAACCGTTAATCTCAATACGTTCAGACTCCCCCACGAGCCTTGATGACTTTTATTACTTTGCTTATCTATTTATAAAGATAATCTCAAAGTCGCTCTAACCCTTTCCACGCTCTATTTTTTACTTCTGTCACTAAAATGGCAGGATTTAAGGTTATTTTTTCTGCAATTGAAAAAGCCAACTCGATAACTTCTTTGTGATCTTTAGTTTCAGTATGATAATTAAACTCTGCATGAGGCAGAACATATTTACCTTTCAAACCATTAATCTCTTTTTTAAACCCTTCTTTTACCATCTTCTGTGTTAATAACACATAGTCTGCATTTTCGGGATCGGATAACTCTACTCTAACAGTAAACTCAGGCATAGAAACCTCCTACAGTCTATCTATGTCTATTGAAATTCTGTTAGCTCTCAAAAGGCAGTATATTAAATCAACAATCATTTTCCTAGTCAGAAACTGTGATAAATAATGTTATAATGATTGAAATTAGAATCGCCCACTTCACTATGGGCGATTTATTAGCTCATAATAATCTGATAAATAATAATTTATTTAATCACATCATAGAGTTGTTGATTAGATAAGTAATCTGCGGTTAAACCTACTGATGGATTATATTGTCCACCGTGGATCTCAGAGAATGCTTTACCCTCTTTACCTAATGAGACTTTACGTTCATCTTTACCCGTACTTTCATGGATAGAATAGGTTTTACGACGCATTGCTACATATTTATCTGCATCATTAGCAATATCACTGTGATAGCCTGTAATTTGTGCATCCGTTAAGGCTAATTTATTTGCTAAATCACAGCCCCAGCGCGTTAAACAGACCTCTGCAAAATGACGGACTAATAAACCTGGAGCATATAAGCCATTTTCACCATTAGCGCCATCTAAAGAAGCATTACCCACTAATGTGGCATGACGTCCAGAAATAGGGAAAATATGCATTTTAGTTTCAGATTCAATTGTTGGAATAACACAAGTAAATCCTTTAGAGCGTTCATCTCTTGCATAAAATCCGACATATTCTTTGACGTTTTTACCAAGCGTGACTTTTTCAGGTTGGAAATTCAGTGGACCTGGGACAGGATCAATAGCAAAAATATTCACGGGAATATTTTTTAATTGAGGATCTGCCAACATCGCATTCGCTAACATATGGCAAGTAATACCACCACGACTCCAACCCACTAAGTTAACTTGTGTTGGAATAATGCCATCTTTACGGAAGATTCGAATAATTTGCTGTTGAAGTTGTTGCTGAGTGACTTGACGATCGCCATAGTCATATTTACGCCATAAAAAAGAGCCTGTTACTTTGACATCTTCAATGGGAATGCCCGCTTTTTTCAGTTGGTTATACTGCTCTTCGGTTAACTTTTCACGTTGCCAATCAAAGTTACCTTTCATTAAGCAAAGTGCATGCTTCACGTTTTCTTCCCAACCACTACCAAATAGCGAACCCTTGATATCAGAGTAATTAGGACTTTCAACCCATAAATCATCTTCTTGCAGATTACCACTACCCGGGCCATCAACAATAAACCACTGTGCAAACTCTCTTCCTTGGTTATTTTGCGCTAAAGTGGAGACTAATTCGCCTTGCCAGAAGGTCGGATTATTATTATCAAATGAGTTAGACCCAGTACCACATAAATAAACGGTTAATACTGTCATAATTAAATTTCCTTTTATTAATAACTAAAAAATCAAAATAATGATTTTTATTTCCTTGTATTGAGCTATTCCTTAGCCCACCAGCACATTAACCATAAGCCTTTTTTTATTCAATGCGTAAAAGTAAATTAGTAGAGCTGAGATCACATAATTGAATTTTAATTAAGTAAAACAAATAAAAAATCGCTATCAGATCAATGTAATTAAATTATATTAATGAACACCTTATTTTTTTATTATTTCTATTAGTAAATCGATCTATACATAAAGCGCATTAAATAACCAATCCTTAAATTTAGATAAAAAAAATCCCACATTAATAAATGTAGGATTTTCTATTAGGTAGAATGTCTTATAAACGATTAAAAGCAACTACTCTCACCGCAGAAATATCGGCTTGTGCTCCTTCAGCAACTTCCTGACATGCTTTTTCTAACGCAATATGGGGTGTGATCCCACTCTCTGTTTCTACAATTTTATGTCCGGCGTAGGTATCACCATTTCTGGAACGCACTTTATACGCAATAAACCAATATTCCATATCATCACCGTTTACGTTATTAATCATGTAATTACCATAGCCGTTTATGACCTGCTTTAATGTGATAATAATCAATAATTTTTAGTTTAAAAAAATCGTTTTATAAAAAGATGAACTTTATCGTAGGAAAATTAAGCGTGATTTTCCATTTCTGATTGTACTATTTTTTTATTTTTACTGCTTTTTCAAAGTGATCAAATTTATGTGTCATTATCCACCACGCTGCAACTTCCATAAGTAATTCAGGATTGTTATTTTTTGTTGTAGTGATTTTCTCATATTCTCTCTATCTTTATTTTTTAGCGTGAGAATAAATAGGTAAGAGTAAATACTCTATCCATGAAATTTATTCCATAACAGAATAAGCAACCAAGCCGCGATAATCCAGCAAATAACCGCCGTAGCCAATGCTGTAAATAATTTTACATAGTTGATCATCACATAGAGTGAAATTAGGTAAATCATATAAGGTATAACAGCCCATAAACTAAAAATAATTGTGGTTCGTAACGCCTCAATAGAACGTTCAGAGCCAACAATATAATGTGCAATAAGTGCAAAAGTTGGAAATAACGGAACCAATCCCGCAATATAGTAATGACGAGATTTCGATAAAACGGCAATTAATACCACTACAAACGCACCTATCAGTGCTTTAATCAGTAATCCCATTATTTTTTCATCAAGTTATAAAAACCTTACTACTATCATACTTATTCATATTGGTATGTGAGCTGGTTTTATTTTTAGTTATTTAAAATGTAATTAAATATTTAGAAAATAAAATAGAAAAAATTGAGAAGAAAGATGATAACTATGCTTTATACAAAACTAATCCAACATAGGTTAATTAACTTATTTAACAATTACTTTTGATCTTTTTTGAAAGATAAGAAGAGATAAAAAAATGAGTTGCTTTGATATAGATGTGCAAAAGCGCACATCAATAAAATGATGTGTCTATCCCATCTGCAAAAATCGGGGCGCTCATTATCATAAATAACAAACAATAGTATAAGTATTCGAATGTTTAATCACATTCGAAAGCTTATATCATCTATTCAATGACATTGAGCAAGATGCCCCATCTCTATTTTGATTAGGTGTTTTTTATCTCGTGATAGAAAAGAAAAGTCACCTTTATCAAATAAATAAGGTACTACACCTGCATGCTCATAATTTCTTGATAAGCAGCGACTAACTTATTACGCACTTGTACACCCATTTGTAATGAAATACTGGATTTTTGCATATCCACCATCACATCGTTTAATTCAACACCTGGAGTACCTAAGGTAAACGCTTGAACTTTGTTGGTTGCATTCACTCGAGTTTCATTAATTTTACCCACGGCTTGAACAAGCTGAGTTGCAAATCCTGCTTGTACTGGCTGGGGTTTCGCAATATTGGATGCTTGCAAAGTCTGGATTTGCATTTTATCCAGAACACTTTCAATAGCTGGAATTGACATATAAACCTCTGCGTTAATCATCTAATTCAATTACTGAATCAATGTCATAGTAAGGAAGTGAACCAACACGCTTACCGAGTTATACCCTAACACAGGGGCTTCATTCCAAAGCGAGTAATTAACGCAAAAGTTAAGGGCTAATTACGCCATTAAATGAAACGCAAAAGGCCAATAATGAGACACCTGAGAGTAGGTTTATTTATTTGCGTAAGGGGAGTCTGTTTTGTTACGCCACGCTTTTAGTATTCATCCCGAACTACAAGGCAAGGATTGTCTATGAATGCCGAAAAAACCGACGTTGTGAACCAGAATAAGGGTTTTAACGCCATTATTAACCGGATAAAAGCCGATCCGAAAATTCCGCTCATTATTGCGGGTTCGGCGGCTATTGCCATTTTTGTTGCTGCATTTTTATGGTTACAAAGCCCTGATTATAAGGTGCTTTATAGTAATCTTAGCGATAAAGACGGTGGCGAAATTGTCACACAGTTAACACAGATGAATGTACCTTATCGCTTGTCACAAAATGGCGCAGCGATTATGGTGCCTGACAATCAGGTTCATGAATTACGCCTGAAACTCGCGCAAGCGGGGCTTCCAAAAGGCGGTGCTGCCGGTTTTGAACTGTTAGATAAAGAAAAGTTCGGGATCAGCCAATTTAGTGAACAGATTAACTATCAACGTGCACTTGAAGGTGAGCTTGCTCGCACTATCGAGACATTAGGTCCTGTACAAAATGCCCGAGTTCATTTAGCACTACCAAAACCATCTCTTTTTGTTCGTGAACAGAAATCCCCTTCTGCATCCGTTACGGTGGGTCTTTTACAGGGTCGAGCGCTGGATGAAGGTCAAATTAATGCCATCGTGCATATCGTTGCGAGCAGTGTTGCAGGTATGCCTGATAGCAGTGTGACCATCGTCGACCAAAGCGGCAAATTATTGACACAACCTGATGCATTAGGTCGTGATCTTAATTCTATCCAACTGAAATATGTTCAAGAGCTAGAAAGCCGTTATCAGCAACGTATTGAAACGTTATTAGGCCCAATTGTGGGTCGTGGAAACGTTCATGCACAGGTGACTGCTCAAGTTGATTTCTCTCATACAGAAGAGACTGCTGAAGAGTACAAACCAAACCAGCCACCAAATCAAGCCGCAGTGCGTTCAAAACAGTTGAGCCAAAGTGAGCAGAATGGTGGCATGTTAGCTGGCGGTGTTCCTGGTGCATTATCTAATCAACCTGTTGCTCCACCACAAGCACCTATTGAAGCGCCAAAAGCGCAAGAAGGTGAGAAAGCAGATGACGCCAATGCAACGGGTACAAATCGCACATTAACGCGTAATCCAAACAGTAATAGCCGTTTAGATGAAACAACCAACTATGAGGTTGATCGCCGAATTCGCCATATCAAGCGTCCAGTAGGTAATGTCGAGCGTCTTTCTGTCGCTGTTATTGTGAACTACAAAACAGTTGAAGATAAGAAAGAAGCCGCTGAAGGCGAAGAGCCTGTTGTTGAAACTAAACTTGTTCCGCTAACTGATGAGCAAATTCAGCAAATTGAAGGACTTGTTCGTGAAGCGATGGGCTATTCCCAAGAGCGTGGTGACTCTTTAAGTGTCGTGAACTCCCAGTTTAACGATATTGAAGAGAAAGTGATCACCGTTCCTGTATGGGAAAACCCAGATATTCTTGCGAAAGCATTAGATTTAGGTCGCTGGTTATTACTTGTCATCATCGCATGGATCTTATGGCGCAAACTGGTGAAACCACAGCTTGAAAAACGCCGTGAAGCTGAAATTGCTGCACAGAAAGCCGTGCTGAAAACCAAGCTACAAGTTAAAGATGATGTTGATGAAGCAGAATTAGATGACGAAGCAAGACGTAAACAAGCACGTAAACGTGTGAGTGCCGAATTGCAGAGCCAACGTATCCGTGAAATGGCAGAGAAAGATCCTCGTGTCGTCGCAATGGTAATTCGTCAATGGATGAGTAAAGAGCAATGAGTAATAACTTAACTGGAACCGAAAAAAGCGCCGTTATGTTACTAACTCTCGGTGAAGACCGAGCGGCGGAAGTATTTAAACATCTAAGTACACGAGAAGTTCAGCAACTCAGTATTGCAATGTCATCAATGCGCCATATCTCAAATCAGCAATTAATTGATGTTATGGCAAGCTTTGAAGAAGATGCTGTTCAATATGCCGCATTGAACGTGAATGCAAATGACTACTTGCGCTCTGTTCTTGTTAAAGCCTTGGGTGAAGAACGCGCTAATAACCTGTTAGATGAGATCTCTGAAACACGAGAAACTTCAACAGGGATTGAAACGCTTAACTTTATGGAACCACAAATGGCTGCCGATATTATCCGCGACGAACATCCGCAGATTATCGCAACCATCTTGGTTCACCTTAAACGAGGTCAAGCGGCAGATATTCTGGCACTGTTCGATGAGAAACTGCGTAATGACGTAATGCTTCGTATCGCGACATTTGGGGGTGTTCAGCCGTCAGCATTAGCAGAGTTAACTGAAGTACTGAATAACCTGCTTGATGGTCAAAACCTCAAACGCAGTAAAATGGGTGGTGTTCGTACTGCTGCTGAAATCATCAACTTGATGAAGAGCCAGCAAGAAGAGAATGTCATTACTGCAGTTCGCGATTACGACGGTGAATTGGCACAAAAAATTATCGACGAAATGTTCCTGTTCGAAAACCTTATCGATATCGACAACCGTTCAATTCAGCGCATTCTACAGGAAGTGGAATCCGACTCCTTGGTTGTGGCATTGAAAGGGTGCGATCAAGAGCTGCGCGATCACTTCCTTGCCAATATGTCGCAACGTGCTGCTGAGATCATGCGTGATGACTTGAGTTCTCGCGGCCCTGTTCGTATGTCTCAAGTGGAAGCAGAGCAGAAAGCAATTCTGCTTGTGGTACGCAAATTAGCAGAGACTGGTGAGGTTGTTCTTCATGGAGGAGACGATACCTATGTCTGATAAACATACTGATACTAACTGGAAGCCTTGGGTTCCCAAAGAACTCACTGATTGGGCATTAAATGTCGAGGACACGACAGAAGACGAAAAGGAAGTCGAAAAACAGGAAAAAGAAGTCGTTCAGCAACAGAAAGTCCTTGAGCAAATTAATATGCTTGATGACATGAAAGAAAAGGCTCAAAAATTGGGCCACGCTGAAGGCTTTGAGGCAGGGAAAAACCAGGGTTATCAGGAAGGCTATCAGGCTGGATTACAATCAGGTATTGAAGAAGGTATTCGCCAAGGCATTGCTCAACAATCGCCATTAATTAATGAATGGCAAGGATTGTTGGCTGAATTTAGGCACTCTTTAAATGGGTTAGACAGTGTTATTGCTTCACGTTTAATGCAAATCGCCCTCACAGCGGCAAAAGAAGTTCTGGGTCAGCCTGCTGTTTGTGATGGGTCTGCATTACTGGCGCAAATAACCTTAATGTTGCAACAAGAACAAATGTTCTCAAACAACCCACAGTTAAGAGTTAACCCAAAACATATTCCACAAATTGAAAAAGAGCTGGGTGATTCACTTTCTGCTCATGGTTGGAAAGTAGTTGCCGATAACAGTATTCATGTTGGTGGATGCCGTGTTGTGACAAATGATGGCGATCTTGATGCCACGATTGCAACTCGTTGGCATGAGCTTTGTCGTCTTGCTGCTCCGGAGGCGTTGTAATGACAGCAAGATTGGGGCGTTGGTTAGAAAAACTCAGTGATGCAGAAGCACGTTTAAATAAAATTCCGCGTGTACGTCAATATGGTCGTTTAACCAGAGCAACAGGTTTAGTCATGGAAGCTAAGGGGCTTGTTATGCCCCTTGGCTCTACGTGTTTAATAGAACGTACCATTGGTAAAACTGTTGAAGAAGTTGAAAGTGAAGTCGTTGGGTTCAATGGTAGCCAAATGTTGTTAATGCCTTTACAGGAAGTCGAGGGATTAACACCGGGTGCTCGTGTTTATGCACAGGCCACTCCGAGTGGTGAAAATGAAGGTCGCCAATTGCCTCTTGGCGATGCGCTGTTAGGGCGTGTTTTAGATGGCTCTGGTTATCCTTTAGATGGTTTACCACCACCCGATACAGGTTATCGTGCGCCACTGATCACTCCACCTATCAATCCACTACAACGTACCCCTATTACTGATGTACTGGATGTAGGCGTGCGTGCAATCAACTCACTGTTAACCGTGGGTCGTGGTCAGCGTATGGGGCTTTTTGCAGGTTCTGGTGTAGGTAAAAGTGTGCTATTAGGCATGATGGCGCGTTTTACCCAAGCTGATGTCATTGTTGTTGGATTAATTGGTGAACGTGGACGTGAAGTTAAAGACTTTATCGAAAATATTCTCGGTACTGAAGGTTTAGCACGCTCAGTGGTTGTAGCAGCGCCTGCTGACGTATCACCACTTCTTCGTATGCAAGGTGCTTCTTATGCAACGCGTATTGCAGAAGATTTTCGTGATCGCGGAAAACATGTCTTACTGATTATGGACTCACTCACACGTTACAGTATGGCGCAACGTGAAATCGCTCTTGCTGTAGGCGAACCGCCTGCAACCAAAGGGTATCCACCTTCTGTCTTCGCTAAATTACCTGCACTCGTCGAACGTGCAGGAAATGGCGTTGATGGTGGTGGTTCTATCACGGCTTTCTATACTGTTTTAACTGAAGGTGATGATCAGCAAGATCCAATTGCAGACTCTGCTCGTGCGATTTTAGATGGTCACATCGTGCTTTCGCGTTCTCTGGCAGAATCTGGGCACTACCCTGCTATTGATATCGAAGCCTCTATTAGCCGTGCAATGACATCACTGATTGATAAAACACATTATCGTCGCGTACAAGTATTTAAACAGCTTTTGTCTAGCTATCAACGTAACCGCGATTTAATTAACGTAGGTGCTTATGCTGCGGGTAGTGATCCTATGCTTGATAAAGCCATTGCACTTTATCCGTCCCTCGCGAAGTTCTTACAACAAGATATCCAAGAGCAATGCAGTTATCAAAGTGCATGTGAGCAACTTAATCAACTGATCACAGTAAACTAATTCTGAACATAATCAGAGAAAGTAAAGAGGGTTCCAATGCGGGAGCAGTCACCTTTAGTGACACTGAGAGAACTGGCACAGACAGCGGCTGAACAAGCCGCTATTCAACTGGCTCAGGTCCGGCAGAGTCATCAACAAATGGAACAGCAACTCAATATGTTGATTGGGTATCAGGATGAATACCGTGTACGTCTAAATGAAACGTTGAATTTGGGGGGGATGTCGTCAGCATCGTGGCAAAACTACCAACAATTTCTCAAAACGCTCGAATTGACTATCGAACAACATAAACAACAACTTCAACATTGGCAGGCGCAGCTCGATCTTGCAACTGAACAATGGAGAGAAAAACAGCAACGACTCAATGCATTTGAGACTTTGGAGCAACGTGCTGAAGATAGCCGTAAGCGACATCTTGATCGTATTGAACAGAAACAAATGGACGAGTACGCACAGCGTAGTACTTTACGGAGAACAACTTGATGGAGATAACGCTTCTGACCATGGATGTCGCTGCAGCCTCTTCGGGAACGACATCCGCTTCAAATAGTCAGCCCGGTGATAATGCCCCGACATTTGCTCAGCTTTTGGGCTCTCAACCCCAAAATACACAGAGTGATAAAAAGACAACCAATATCACAAACCATTCAACGAAAGAAAACAAAGCACATTCACACTCTGATGAAGACAAAACAAAAGAAGACGGTAGTCATCTTGCGTCTGTCACCACAGAACCCAATGTGATAGAAGAGCCATCTTTTGAGAAATCTCAATTGACTCTGACTTTGCCAGATAATGAACAATTTGCGGCTATTGTTGAAAATAAAACCCCTTCTTTATTAATGTCAGCAGAAGAACTTGCTGCTGAACTTCCCGTTCAGTTAGCAGGACTACCTGGATTAAAACGGCTTACCCTTCCCTCAGAGCAACTGACTCAAGCATTACAACAGCCTCAATCAGTTAAACGTGGTGAAGATTTAGCCTCGTTAGCACGCACTATTTCAAAAGATGGTGATATGTCGGACTTCAACCTTACCGACAAGCTTAATCTATCAAAATCAGATGAAAAGTCCTTGTTAACCCAGCTACGTCCAGAGACGGCGACATTAGCAACAGAAAGTACGCTTGTCTCTGCTAATCAAACAGAAAAGCCTTCTGCGAAAAAAGTAGATAGCATCGCGACACTTTTAACGCCAACAGCAGAAAAAGTGAATGCATTGCTAAACGGCGATAAGCAAGTTGCAAATGCAAAATTAGCGGACAATGTTGCTCAGCAAATGGTGACAGGTAATCGTGTTGTAGAAAGCGATCTTCACAACACCCTTTCTACCTCTTCTTCTTTGGCTTCGCAAAGCATTACGGGTCATGCTCACTCTTCAACACAACCACAAATGCAATTTTCACCGATGGCAACACAGGTATTAAATGCACAAGTGGGAACACAAGAGTGGCAACAGCAACTAAATCAACAAATTGTGATGTTTAGCCGTAATGGCTTACAAAAGGCAGAGCTACGTTTACACCCTGAAGAGCTAGGTTCATTGCATATCCGCATGAAAATAGAAGATGGGCAAGCGCAGTTGCACCTTGCTTCACAAAACGGACAAGTTCGTTCTGTATTAGAAAATGCCATGCATCAATTGCGTCAAGCTCTCTCTGAAAATGGGATCCAGCTCACGCAGAGTCAGGTGTCTAGCGACACTCATGACAGTTGGCAACAACAAAATATGTCAGATTCCTCTCAATTTAGTGGAGATGGTGCCGATAATCATCAAGGAAGCGAGGGTAATTCTCTGCAATTAGCCTCTGAAACGGCACTACAAAAGATAACCCTTACGCCTCAAGAATTAGCATCTGCTCGTGGTGGTGTTGATATTTTTGCCTAATACAAATGTATTGGGAGGACACCCTATGTCAATAAACGTAAGAGTTAATGGTTTTTTCCCTATCTGTTTCTGCAATTAAAAAACAGAAATAGCGGGATAATTAAGGTTGATTTAGATGGATATGGAAGTCCACAACAGTGAACACGTATCCACTACAAAACAGGAATTTAACTGTCCATGTCTAATTACAGCAATGAACGTAAAAGCTATAGCTTAATTCTGATCATCGTATTATTGGTGATCGCCATTATTGCAGCGGCATTCGGTGGATATAGTTGGTGGGCATTGAAGCATGCTAAATCAGGTTCAGCGGGCACAAATCAGGAAAAAGTTATACCAGCACCCGTTTTTATGTCATTAGAACCCTTTACGGTAAATTTAATTGATGACGAAGAACACTTAGACAGAGTGCTCTACATAGGGATCACATTAAGATTACATAATGAAGAAACTCGTAAACGTCTACATGATTATTTACCTGAGGTTCGTAGCCGCTTGTTATTACTGCTTTCTCGTCAACAGGCTAATAAGCTCGCGACAGACAATGGAAAACTCCAGCTAATGACGGATGTAAAAGAAACGCTGAGACCGACTCTCGTACCGGGAGAATCTGAACAGATCCTCTCCGATGTACTGTTTACCACGTTTATTCTGCGATAATCATTATGAGCGATAATATCCTTTCACAGGCAGAGATTGATGCTCTGCTGAATGATGACACATCAGGTGACGACGCCAAAAAAAGCGCGAACAGGGAACCTGCGATAGCGAAGGATCCGAATGAACCGGATATTCAGCCTTATGACCCCAACACGCAACGTCGTGTGGTTCGAGAACGTTTACAGTCGTTAGAAATTATTAACGAACGCTTTGCACGTCAATTCCGTATGGGGCTGTTTAACATGCTCCGTCGGAGTCCTGACATTACTGTTGGTGGCGTTAAAATTCACCCTTATCACGACTTTGCTCGTAACTTACCTGTGCCAACAAACCTTAACTTGGTGCATTTAAAGCCTTTACGAGGAACAGCATTATTTACCTTTGAACCCAATCTGGTTTATATCGCGGTAGATAACCTGTTCGGTGGTGATGGCCGTTTTCCAATCCCTGTGGAAGGACGTGAATTTACCAACACAGAGCAGCGGATCATCAACAAAATGTTGAAACTGGCACTTGATGCCTACCGTGATGCTTGGGATTCCATATTCAAAATTCAGGTGGAATATGTTCGTTCTGAAATGCAGGTGAAATTTACCAATATCACCTCATCACCGAATGACATTGTTGTTACAACACCTTTTCAGGTGGAAATTGGTTCAATGGTTGGGGAATTTAGTATTTGTATTCCATTTGCCATGATTGAACCATTACGTGAACGACTGATTAATCCACCAATTGAAAATGTTCGTCAAGAAGATGGGGTTTGGTTAGATAGTTTAGTCAACCAAGTTCAGCATTCAGAGCTAGAACTGGTCGCAAACTTTGCTGACATCCCACTGCGTTTATCAAAAGTGCTAACACTTAAAGCTGGGGATGTTATCCCAATTGATAGACCAGAAAGATTGATTGCACATGTTGATGGTGTGCCCGTATTAACAAGCCAATACGGTACAGTAAATGGGCAATATGCCCTTCGTGTTGAACACCTAATTAACCCTGTTTTAAACGCTCTGGATGAGGAACAAACCAATGAGTGATGCAAATCGCCCAACTGATAATTCACAATCGGCTGAGGATATGTGGGCTGATGCAATGGAACAGCAAACTGGGAAAAGCCAGGATAATAGTTCCGATCTATTTGAACATCTTTTACCTGAAGACGATACGCTGAACCATCTATCTGATATCAATTTGATTATGGATATTCCAGTCAAATTAACAGTAGAGTTAGGCCGTACCAAAATGACCATTAAAAAATTACTGAGCCTGTCACAAGGTTCTGTCGTTTCACTGGATGGTTTAGCTGGTGAGCCTCTTGATATTCTTATCAATGGCTATTTAATCGCTCAAGGTGAAGTTGTTGTTGTTTCTGATAAATACGGTATTCGCATTACCGATATCATTACGCCATCAGAACGTATGCGTCGTCTGAGCCGTTAATCTATGGAACAGCTTCCTTCCTTTTCCAGCCAAGGTGCGGTAAATACTACCGCACCCGCTACAACACAAACTGTTCAAACACCTACACAGCCGTTGCCTGTAGGTCAAAGTCTTGCTCAAGTTAGCACGGCACTTGCAGGCATTATCGTTCTTATTATTGTTGCTATGTGGTTATTTCGCCGTTTTGGCTTTACCCGTGGTTCATTTAAAGGAACGACAGCACAACTTAGCGTTAAAGCAAGTTGTTCATTAGGTGCAAAAGAACGTGTGGTGGTGGTTGAAGTAGAACAGGAATGGCTCGTATTAGGTGTAACTGCATCGCAGGTAAATCTGCTGCATAAATTACCCGTCCCTGATAAAGCCTCGCAGGAAGCGAACTCATCACCAACATCGCCATTGTTTACTCAAATATTACAAAAAACGCTAAAGCGAGATAAAGGCAACTCATAATGCATCAGTGTGTCACTTTTTTTAACGCATTAAAGCGTTGGCGTCTCTTCGCTAGTGTGCTGGTTTTAATCTTGTTACCTACCAGTGCGTTTGCCCAATTTCCGAGTGTTATTACACAGCCTTTACCGGGTGGTGGTCAAAGTTGGTCATTACCAGTACAAACATTAATCTTCATTACAGCGTTGGGGTTTATTCCTGCTATTTTGCTGATGATGACAAGTTTTACCCGCATTATTATTGTCCTTGGATTACTACGTAATGCTTTAGGTACACCTTCTGCACCACCAAACCAAGTGGTTCTTGGTTTGGCGTTATTTATGACCTTTTTCATTATGGCACCGGTTTTTGATAAAATTTATCAAGATGCCTATATGCCATTTACTGAAGATCAAATTACCTTCGAGCAAGCCTTAGAGAATGGCTCTAAACCTTTGCGTCAGTTTATGATGCAACAAACGCGTGAAACTGACTTAGCTCTGTTTGCTCGTCTTGCCGATGCGCCTGCGTTTGAAACTCGCGAAAGTGTACCAATGCGTATTTTGGTGCCTGCTTATATTACGAGTGAGTTAAAAACCGCCTTCCAAATCGGTTTTATGATTTTTATTCCTTTTCTTATTATCGACTTAGTTGTTGCCAGTGTATTAATGGCGCTAGGTATGATGATGGTGCCACCTGCCACAGTCTCATTGCCATTTAAACTCATGCTTTTTGTTTTAGTAGATGGTTGGCAATTAATACTAGGCTCGCTTGCACAAAGCTTTTTCAATTAGCGCAGAGGTAACCCCATGACACCAGAATCCGTCTTAGCACTAGGTACTGAAGCGATGAAAATCGCTTTATCACTAGCTGGCCCTCTTTTATTGTCCGCCCTAGTGACGGGTCTTGTGATCAGTATGCTTCAAGCTGCAACGCAGATAAACGAAATGACATTGTCGTTTATTCCAAAAATTCTTGCTGTATTAGCTGCTATTTTAGTTGCTGGTCCTTGGATGTTAAGTTTACTTGTCGATTATATGCATAACTTATTTACTGGCATTCCTGGGATGATTGGTTAATAGCAATGATAACCCTGACCAGTGAAATGCTTAACGGCTACATTAGTGATTTTTTCTGGCCATTTGTGCGTATACTCGCCCTTTTTAGCACTGCACCGCTATTTAGTGAAAAGCAGACACCTAAAAAATTTCGCATTGCGCTCGCCTTTTTAATTACCGCATTAGTTGCACCAGGCTTACCGCAAAGTAATGTCCCTTTATTCTCGCTTATTGCCTTTTGGGTACTGTTGCAACAAATTCTAATTGGCACAATTCTAGGGTTATCAATGCAGTTGGCGTTCGCTTCTGTTCGTCATGCAGGTGAAGTGATTGGTTTACAGATGGGGCTTTCATTCGCCACCTTCGTCGATCCATCAGGTGGCCCTAATATGCCTATTCTGGCACGTATTTTTAATATGCTAACAATGCTATTATTTATGGTATTTGATGGACATTTATGGCTATTGTCTATATTAGTTGATACGTTCTATGTTGTTCCTATTGGAAATCAGACGTTTAACTCATTAGGTATTCTCACTTTAGTTCAAAGTGGTGGCACAATCTTTA
Organism: Proteus sp. PR00208; assembly: GCF_016238545.1. NCBI lineage: Bacteria > Pseudomonadati > Pseudomonadota > Gammaproteobacteria > Enterobacterales > Morganellaceae > Proteus > Proteus sp. PR00208. The sequence continues at coordinate 60,371 of NZ_JAEHQE010000009.1, forward strand.
TTAACGGTATGATGTTAGCCATGCCATTAATCACTCTACTTTTAGTACTCAACCTTTCATTAGGTATTCTAAACCGAATGACACCACAACTTTCAGTCTTTGTGGTTGGCTTCCCTCTTACGCTGACTATCGGTATGTTAGCATTATCCATGATTATGCCTGCATTACCTGTGTTTACAGAGCGTGTCTTTAGCGATACGTTTAATCGTATTACATTGATATTGCAACAGTTGGTTTCTTGAGATTTCGGATTATTAACTTTTAATTAGTTATTTTTCATCTCACTCATTAAAATTAATCTGTTTTCACTCTAGCCATCAATGGTCATTTATTCCACAATCCTTGTATATCATTATACCTGTCATCATTTTAGCGAAAAACGCCGTAAACCCTCGGTCAATGCGGGCGTTCAAACGATTATGGTTCATGCTCTTACAGAAAATGCAAAACAGTTTTATCTTCATAATGGTTTTAAAGCCTCTTCAATACAAAAAGACACTTTATTTCTAGCATTAAAGAAATGAACTCATCTGTTGTATTCAATAAAAAAAAACCCCTGATAAATAAATACCAGGGGTGATATCAAAATGTCTTAGAACCGAACTAAATAATTAGCGATACATTTTGAACATCGACATATCTTTCATGTCGTTAAAGACTTTATAAGAAGCTTGTAATACAGACTCTTCTTGGTAATAATCTGAAATTGCTTGTGTCCAGTCTAAATCACGCAATTCGCTTAAACGTTTTGCATTTCTTAAAGACGTATCCGCACCTAAATCATCTAAATTATCAAGCTCTTGAAGTTGTAAGCCTAATTTAGCTTCAACACTAGAAATATTATTTAGCGTTGCACGGTTAATACGGTTTGCCGCATCAATTTTATCTAATGCAGCATCACGCTCAGCTTGTGATTTACCTGTTAAAGGGTCACGCAATGCTGTAATCGCATCATCAAGGGCATTAAAAATGTCTGGCTCTGTCCCTTTACTACCTGAAGATTGTAATGTTTCGATCCCTGTAAAGTTAGTGACCATTTCAATATTACTATCTACTTTTTGGGTAATTTGCTTATCACCGCCTTGATAGGTGATTTTGCCTGTTGCATCAGCGACAAAAGGAGGTTTGTCTGATTGGAAGCCTGCAAAAATATAACGCCCCACACCATCTTTTGTATTACCAATACCCACTAGCTGGTCTTTTAAACCAGCTAATTGTTCAGCTAAAGACGAACGGTCTTCATCACTTAATGTTGCATCATTACCTGCTGCAACCAGTGTTTCTTGAATTTTGGTTGTAATATTCACCATTTGGCTTGCTAAGCTCATTTGCAAAGACATACTGTTTTTTGCAAATCCACGAGCTGTCGCATACTGCTGATTACGCGATTCAGATTGTTTAACCATCACCGCTTGAGAAGCCGCCATTGGATCATCTGATGGTTTTTCAACGCGACGACCACTGGAGATTTTATTTCCTTCAGTCATCCATTTGCTTTGCGAACTGGTGATATTGTCCACTCGCTGACTAAAAATTTGATTTGAACTTAAACGCACCGTGTTATTCCTTATTCTGATGAAGGCTTAGAGAACTTGCATAATCGCATCAAACATACTGTTTGCTGTTTGAATAACTTTCGCATTTGCCATGTAATATTCTTGAATGCGATACATCTCGCCATACTCTTCATCCAAGTTCACGCCAGAAACAGACTGTTGTTGTTCTACAATACTTTTAGTGATAGAAACCTGAGCATCAAAGTCAACTTGAGCGGTATTCACTTTATTACCGACCATACTGATCAATGAGCCATAACCACCAGCAATTGTTGTTTTACCATCAATAATTTTTTCATCGGGTAACTCAAACAGTTTTTTCATGTTTTCGTTATCGCTTGGGCCAGTATCTTTAGAACCTGCTGCCGCAATTTTGCTAGGATCAGTCAAAGCAACTTTCATACCAGCAATCACGTTACCCACAGATTGAACGACAATGGAATCGTCTTTTTGTGGTGTACCATTGACTTTGATACTCATCCCTTCGAATTCTAATTCGCCCGTTGCACCAACTTTAGATGCAACTTTACGACCACCCGGCTCTACCGTCACATTCCAATTGCTGCCGTCATATTTAACCGTATAATCAGCCGCTTTTACTTCTTTAGTGTCAGTATATTTCACATCAAAGGTGGCATTACCTTTGTTTTTGCCGTTTGGCATAACATGAGCGCCACCAAGGTCAAAGAATTTTCCACCTTTGTCGCCATTTAAATCAAAACCTTGCTCATGCTGTTTATTAAATTGATCGCCCAACACTAACGCTAATTGGTTTAATTGATTACGGCTTGGATCTAACACTTCTTCACGGCTACGATAAGCACCGCCGAGTTCGCCACCTTTAATACGTTTTGCATCCACTTCACGAACTTCATCAATACCGTTGCTATAACCAATAACAAGGCGTTCGCTGTTTTTATTAGATGGAATAGCAGAAACTTCATAAGCACGAGTACCAGACACTAATGGCAAACCATTAGCAAATGTGACGTTAACAAAACCACCGTCTTGTTGAGTCACTTGTACATCAACCAGTGTGTTTAGCTCTTGAACTAAACGGTCACGTTGGTCTAATAAATCATTAGGTTCAGCGCCATTAAAGCCTTTAGCACGACTGATTTCATTATTTAATTTTGCGATCTGTTTTGTATATTCATTGATATTTTTAGAGGTGTTAGTGACCTGACTATTAATATCTTTTTCTAGATCGCGCAATGATTGGTCTGCTTTAGCAAACATATTAACCATCGCTTCCGCTTTACCAATAACGGTTGTACGCGCAGGATTATCTTCTGCGTTATTGGTAACGTTAGGTAAGCTTGTAAAAAATTCGTCAATTGCGCTCGAAACGTCATTCCCTTTATCTGCTAACAAATCATTAATTTGTGAGATATTTTTGGTATAACTGTTTAAAGCACTTTGTTTTGCCATTGCACGGTTCATTTGGCCAGCAAGGAATTCGTTATATTCTCGATGAATACGGCTAACATTAACACCATTACCGATATAACCATTACCGGTCATTGTGCCACTGTTTTCATTAAAAACAGTCATTTGACGGTTGTACCATTTCACATTTTGGTTAGCGATATTATTACTCACAGTGCTCATCGCAGCTTGTGCCGCATTAAGTCCGCTCATCGCTGTATTAATTAAACTGTTGGACATTTGTCTATCCTTTTACGTTTAGTCATCACCCGTATGCACGGAGCATAGCTGGCAAGTTAAATGGATGCTCTGGTCTTTATTATCGGTTCTTCCCCTCTAAACTTGAGGGGAAAATGATTAAAATAGGTCGCTTAAATCGTGAGTATAAGTTTTAGCAACTTGCTCACCACTTCCTTTTAATTGACCAATAATTGAAACCAGTTTTTTGGCATAACCCGGATCGGTAGCATAGCCTGCTTCTTGGATACGGTAAGCCGCTTGTTCAGGAGTTTGAGCTTGAGGTACTTTAGCGTAGCGAGGACTTTCAGTGATCAATCTAAGGTAATCTTGAATAGCTTCAACATATGAGCCATAAACACGGAAATTGTCACGCATTTTAATCGAGTTACCATCGATCACTTCAGTTGTCATGATATTCGTAACAGGCCCTTTCCAGCTACTTCCTGCTTTAATACCAAACAGGTTATAACTCGGTTTACCGTCACCTGTTAGAATTTCACGCTTACCCCAACCTGATTCAAGTGCAGCCTGAGCAACAACTAAAAGATGGTGTACACCAGTACCTTCTGTGGCTTGTTTTGCAGGCCCTAACAGTTTTGAAGCAAAAGAAGCACTGCTTTCAGATAAGCCCTTAAGCTTGCCAATCGTACTTTCAACTGCATTTTGATAGGGCTGCATCGCACGATAAATTTGCCCCAATGCTTGCGTTGGCATGGATTGAAATATATCACTACCATCTAATGGCATAGGTGTTTTGCCCGCCATTTCACTTGGGTCTAGCGTGACTTTGGCAGAAAGTTGTTTTTCTATCATGTCAGCAAAGCCCAAGCCTTTTTGTGATAAGTCTTGAGCGATTTGTTGATCATAAAGAGAGGTGTACATCTTGGTACTTTCTGAGTTGAACATGCTTTCTTGAGGAATAGCATCACGCATGCTCTTTAACATCATTTGAACAAAAACACCTTCAAGTTGCTGCGCCACTTGGCGCAGCCCTTGCTGATCAGCATTTTGCCCAACCTGATATTTAAGTTTATTCAATGCATTACTGTCATATGCCGGCGCAGACATCGTCGGCATTGAAGAAAGCAGAGATAAATCTTTCATCAGATAATCTCCAGTCTCGCACGTAAGCAACCCGCGCTTTCCATTGCTTGCAAAATTGACATTAAATCTGTTGGTGTTGCACCAAGTGCATTTAATGTGCGGATCACTTCGTTTAAGCTTGCGCTTGCATTCACTTGTTGTAATGAACCACCTTGTTCACTCATATTTACGCTAGTATTACGCGTTACAACAGTGCTACCCCCTGCAAACGGAGTATTAGGTTGGCTTACATTAACTTGGCTATCAACCGTAACGGAAAGGTTGCCTTGAGCAATAGCACAGCTTCCTAATGTCACATCACGATTCATAACAACAGAACCTGTTCTTGCATTAATGATCACTTTCGCATCTGCAACAACACGTTTAATTTCAAGGTTTTGAACTTCAGCCAGAAAACGTACTTGTTCACTTTTACCAATAGGAACACGCAATTGAACTGTACGGGCATCTAAAGGAATAGCTGTACCTACACCGCGCAATTTATTAACGGTATCAGAGATGTGTTGTGCCAAAGTGAAGTTTTCTTCATTCAGTTGTAGGTTCAGCAGACCTGTTTGACCAAATTGCGAAGGCAGTTCACGTTCAATGATAGCTCCGCTGCTAATGCGTCCACCCGCTAACTGGTTCACTTTAACGCTATTACCACCCGCAGATGCCCCTGCTCCTCCGACAACAATATTGCCTTGTGCTAAAGCATAAATCTGATTATCGACACCTTTTAATGGTGTCATCAGCAACGTACCACCACGTAAGCTTTTGGCATTACCTAAGGATGAAACAACGACGTCGATTGATTGCCCTGTACGACCAAAAGGCGGTAATTTTGCAGTTACCATTACCGCTGCAACGTTTTTCAATTGCATATTGGTGCCAGGTGGTACTGTGATCCCCAATTGTGAGAGCATGTTATTCAGACTTTGCGTGGTAAACGGGGTTTGCATTGTTTGGTCACCCGTTCCATCTAATCCCACAACCAAACCATAACCAATCAGCGCATTTTCTCTTACCCCTTCAACAGAGGTGAGATCTCTGATCCGTTCGGCATGAGCGGAAAAACCGACACATGTCATCACGATAAAGAAAAGGCTCATCGCTATTTTTTTCATCTGGACCCTACTCATTAAAAAGGTGATACATTTAAGAAGAAGCGTTGTAGCCATCCCATAGACTGTGCTTCATTGATATAACCGTCTCCGATATATTCAATACGAGCATCAGCAACTTGGGTTGAATTTACGGTATTAGCACCACTGATTGTTCTTGGGTTCACAACACCTGAAAAACGGATAAATTCAGTACCTTGATTGATAGCAATTTGCTTTTCACCGATAACGTGCAGGTTTCCATTGGCAAGAAGCTGATCGACGGTAACAGTGATGGTGCCTTTAAAGGTATTGTTTGCATTTGCGCCACCTTTACCGCCAAAGTCACTGTTTCCCTCCATTCCCATATCAGCACGGCTATTACCAAACAATCCTTCCAAAAATCTTGGCGTGATCGAAGCAACGAATCCTGCTTTGCCATTACGGCTCGCATTTGCGGATGAGTTTTTGCTTGCACTCACGTTTTCTTGCAATGTAATCGTTAGCGTATCGCCAATATTTCGAGGACGTCTGTCTTCAAATAGAGGTTGATAGCCAAAATAAACAGGCTGAGCTGACTGAAAAATAGAGCCATTAGGTGCAGGTGCTGTTGGTGCCGTTGGAACCGCCGTTGTGTTACCTTCTACTAACGGTTTTTTGGGTATATGTGCGCATCCCGCCAGTGTCAGTACCAACAGGGCGGTACCTAAACGTTGATGACGACGCCATCTGACACTAAGCTTTCTTGCCCCAGAATTGTCAGTAATGACCTTTGTATCCATCTTCGATACTCTTTTAGTAATACGCCTGACAGGAACCCCTGTCAGGCTAATAAACAAACGAAATTAGAGTTGCGTTAGTTTCTGTAACATCTGATCAGATGTTGAAATCGCTTTACTGTTAATTTCATAAGCACGTTGAGTCTGGATCATATTGACCAGCTCTTCAGCTACGTTAACGTTAGAGGTTTCAACATATCCCTGATACAACAAGCCTGCGCCGTTGATACCTGGGGCATTCTCAGTAGGTGCGCCAGAACTTGCGGTTTCTAAGTACAAGTTTTCACCAACACTTTCTAATCCGCTGTCATTAATGAAGGTTGTTAGCGTCAATTGACCCACTTGTTGTGGTGCAGGTGAGCCTTCAATTTCAACACTGACAGTACCATCACGACCAATCATCACTTTTTTGGCGGTATCAGGTAAAATAATGGCTGGAACAACTTGGAAACCGCTAGTTGTCACTAATTGCCCATTTTGATCCATTTGAAAAGAACCATCACGAGTATAAGCATCTGTACCATCAGGTAACTGAACATGGAAAAAACCTTGTCCTTTAATCGCCACATCACGAGTACCGTTTGTTTGAGCCAAGTTACCTTGACTATGTAAACGCTCAGTAGCAACAGGACGAACACCTGTACCAATTTGTAAACCTGACGGTGCATTCGTCTGTTCTGATGTCATTGCACCCGGCTGGCGGATCGTTTGATACAGTAAATCTTCGAAAACCGCACGTTGGCGTTTAAAGCCATTGGTGCTGACGTTTGCGAGGTTGTTGGAAATCACATCCATGTTAGTTTGTTGTGCATCCAACCCAGTTTTAGCAATCCATAAAGAACGGATCATGGTTTTCCCCTTACACTATTTAACTCAGTGATAGCAATTGGTTAGCCTTTTGCGCATTTTCATCAGCGCTATGGATAACCTTCATTTGCATTTCGAAACGTCTTGCGTTTGCTATCATATCGACCATGGCTTCTGCTGGATTAACATTACTGCCTTCTAAAACACCAGCTAGCACCTTCACGCTATCATCCGCAGGTAATTCCTCACCGGCACGCGCAGCCCCTTTAGGGGATAAATGGAATAAACCATCATCGCCACGAACTAAGTCGTTTTGCTCTGGTTTTACCATTTTCAAACGACCAATTTGACCCAACATTTTCGGTGGATCAGTCGGTACATGCGCAGTCACAATACCGTTATTGGCAATACTGACGTTTGCTTGAGCAGGCACTTCAATCGCACCGTTATCGCCCATTAACAAACGCCCTTGTACCATTAACATGCCATCAGCGTTGCGTTGGATATTCCCGTTTCGGGTATACGCTTCTGTGCCATCTTCAAGTTGAACGGCCAAAAAGCCGTTATCACTTAAAGCAACGTCCATTGATCTGCCGGTATAGTTCATCGTTCCTTGACTCTGATCGCTACCTGGCGTTGAGGCTACCGTTAATGTACGAGTTGGTAAGGTATCGCCATTGACAGGTACGGCTCGCATTGCACTAAGCTGCGCTTTGAATCCCGGCGTTGATGCGTTTGCTAAGTTGTTCGCCACGACAGCTTGGTTTTCCATCGAATGTCTGGCGCCGCCCATCGCGGTATAAATCACATGATCCATAACAGATTATTTCCTGCGTTATTAGCGCAAGCTAACCAGAGTCTGCAGGATCTGATCCTGAGTCTTGATGGTTTGTGCGTTTGATTGATAGTTACGTTGAGCAACGATCATGTTGACTAACTCTTGGCTCATATCCACGTTAGACGCTTCTAATGCGTTATTGGTTAATTTGCCGAATACACCAGCGCCTGCAACACCCACGATTGGTGAACCTGAACCGTTAGTTTCAGACCACATGTTGTCGCCTTGTGAGCTTAAGCCGCCTGGGTTTGCAAAGTTAGCGAGTGCGATTTGACCAACAACTTGGCTTTGTTGGTTTGAGTAGGTCGCCATAATGGAGCCATCTTGCTCAATACGGAAATTGGTGAATTCACCCGCTTGGTAACCGTTTTGCGCTAATTTAGAAACGCTTGATTCAGCAACTTTTTGTTGGGTACTACCGGTGAAATCAAGTTCAATTTTGCCTACAGCAGAACCATTTAAAGAATCAATAGACATACTTGGTAATGCTGGTGGTGTTACACCCGCTGCGGTATAACTCTCTAATACACCTGACTTAGTATATTTTAAAGTCCCTAAATCTTGGTGAAGAGTTGGAGTACCACCAGCAGTCTTAGTTGATGTATCTTGTCCATAAACTTTCCATTCATTGTCATTCGTTTTTACAAAGAATAAGTTCAGATTATGTTCATTACCTAAGCTATCGTAAGTGGTAACGTTAGTACTAAAGTTATATGTATCACCATCTTTAGCATCAAATGGAGCTTTAGCGGGTTTATCTTCACCAGAGTTCAGGTTAACCGCCATATCAATTTTGTTGGTTGCGCTGGCATTCATCATATCGGTAGGAATAACGATAGGTGTTGGTGTTGCCCCTTTTTGAACAACGTTTTTACCATCAACAACTTGTACTGGATAACCTGTAATACGCATACCTTGCATATTAGTCAGGAAACCATTTTTATCTTTACCGAATTCGCCATTACGTGAATAGAAAACGCCACCGTTTTGGTCTTCAATGCGGAAAAAACCACCGCCAGAAATCGCTACGTCTGTTGGGCGGTTAGTGGTTGTGATACTACCGTCTTTAAAGTTTTGGCTAATGCCTGCCACTTTAACACCTAGACCTGCACCAGAGCCGGCGAAAACGTCAGCAAAAGAGACAGTTGCACCTTTGAAGCCATAGGTTGCGGAGTTAGAAATATTATTACCGATAGAATCTAAGTTAGCGGCTGCTGCGTTTAAACCACTTACTGCTTGTGAAAAGGACATGCGCCCTCCAAGTTGAATATGTGTTAGTTAAAGAACCTGACGAATTTCATCCAATGAAACGGTATTACCTAAGCCAACATCAAGGCGGGCACCACCATCCACCATGGACACACTATTCACCAGCGCATAATTCAGTGTCTTAACAGGGACCTGAGCATCATTAAGCGTGGCGTTAACGGTAAATTTATAACTGCCAGTTGGAACAGGATTGTCATCTTCATCAGTACAATCCCAAGAGAAGTTATAAACATCCGGTAGCATCTTTTTGTCCATTTGGATTGTACGAACGGTAGCACCACTGGCATTAGTGATGTTTATCGTAAGAGAATCGGTTGGACTGAGTAATTCAAAACCAAAAGGTGTTGAAAATAGGTGTTCATCGCTAGGCGCAGTTGGGTCAGTATCACCTGATTTATATATTCCCATTTGCTGGCGCGTTTTTTCATTTTGAGTATCAGGTGTTGGAATTGTGTCATCCCCATCACTGGGCTTTTCAGTTTCACCTTTACCGTCGGTTGGCTGAAAGACAACAATTTTATTCCCAGAGACCATAACACCACGGCCTACTAGAGAAGAAGCGCGCAACGCCTGACTTTGATCAATCTGTCCAACAATGTTATTCACTGTTTTATTCAGTGTTTCAATGCCTTCAACGGTTGAAATTTGAGCCAACTGGGAGGTTAACTCATTATTTTGCATTGGGTTTGTTGGATCTTGATTTTTCATCTGAGTGATGAGAAGTGTCAGGAAATTCCCTTTAATATCCTCACTACCACTTTTTTTCGTATGGTATGAAGAAGGTGTATCCCCGATAATGGTATTATCATAAGGTTCATTCATTGAGGAGGAAATACCCACAATTTATTCTCCCTATTGACCTATCATCAGTGTTTTTTGCATCAGCGATTTTGCCGTGTTCATCACTTCGACGTTAGCTTGGTAGCTTCTTGAAGCAGAAATGGTATTAATCATTTCACCCACAACATCAACATTCGGCATACGTACATACCCTTTTTCATCGGCAAAAGGATGTCCCGGCTGATATTCCATGCGAAATGGAGCAGGATCATCCACCACTTCAGTGACACGAACACCACCAACTTCTTGACCAGCAGGTGCGTTTACCTGAAAAACAACCTGTTTTGCACGATAAGGTTCACCATCTGGGCCCGCAACACTGTCGGCATTTGCCATATTGCTAGCGCTTACGTTTAAACGTTGAGATTGCGCTGAAAGTGCTGAACCTGAAATATCAAAAATACTAAATAAAGACATGCTCTTTACCCTACTGTTGCAATACAGACATCATGCTTTTAACTTGTGAATTAATAAATGTCACATCAGCCTGATACTTAAGGCTATTGTCAGCAAAATTACTACGTTCCATGTCCATATCCACGGTATTACCATCCATCGCAGTTTGATGAGGCACGCGATAGAGTAAGTCCGCTTCTAAGCGATAACCGGGTTTGATCGGGATATGGCGCTCTGATGTCATCGCCAATTGCATGCCATGACTACCAGTACGTCCGTTTTCAATGGTTTTCTTCAATTCAGAAGCAAAATCAATATCACGAGCCTGAAAGCCTGGGGTATCTGCGTTTGCGATATTCGCAGCGAGAATTTCTTGGCGTTTATTGCGTATTGAGAGCGCTTCTTGTTGAAAATGAAACGTATTTTCTAATTTATCGAGCATCTTCTATCCTTGGTGGCTAAGCCACTTACCTCAGCTGATAAAACAATTTCAGTTGACAGAATAAACGCTCAAAAAAAAGATGATTGGAGGAATAGGCGTAAATTGGATTGCTATTTATGCGTTTAAGGCGTGCAAAGTCGATGTACACTGTTATTGCTAAATAATGACAAACGCACAATTAGCATCAACTCTGTAAGGTGATACAAATTATGTTAGTTAGAACTCTTATCGGTCTATTTTCTTTTTTCTTTATGGTGAATGTGAGTATCGCGAAATCACTGCCTGAAGAACTGCAAGATTTCTTTGTCGCACTTCACCAACAAGACGATAAAGTGACTGTGACAGTTTTAACGCCAGAAGAGAAATGGCCTGTCTGCCAAACACAAGAGATCCAACGTCATGCTGGCTCTCGTAATTGGGGACGTCTTTCAATCCCAATTCAGTGCGATAAGCAACGTCGTTTTATTCAAATTGATGTTAGCGTTAATGGTGAATACTTAATCGCGAAAAAAGACATCAATCGTGATGATATTATTGAAACGTCTGCTATTAGTACGGCAACGGGCGAATTAGAAAAATTACCTTATGATGTATTACGTGATCCCGCATTAATTAAAAATGCGATCGCAATGCGACAAATATCCGCAGGAAAACCTTTAACCTCCACAATGGTTCGTCGCCCTTGGGCTATTTTGGCAGGACAAACCGTCACCGTATTTGCACAAGGCCCTCACTTTCAGATCCGTTATGAAGGCAAAGCTGTAAACAACGCGGTTGCCAACGAAACCATTCGAGTGAGAGTTAAATCAGGCCAAATTGTCACTGGCGAAGCACTTGAAAACGGCTCTGTACGCATCCCTCTTTAATGGATAAAAAAGCTGATAAGCAGAATAAGCCTATATTGAATTGCTTGTTACCCGTTTCAGTTATGGCAAGCCAAGGTAAACTCTCTTGCGCTACATTTTTCACTCTCAATAATTAAAGCTGTAGTTAGACAATAATTTAAAACATCGCATATAGATACTCTAAATAACTCAAGTTGTAGCTAGGCGACAAATGAACGAATCGCTAGGAGCATACATAAGTATGTGACTAGTGTGAGTGAATGCGGTCAACACCGCTACGGCTTGAAGTATGACGAGTAGTGTGACTAGTGCGAGTGAATGTAGCTAACAACGCTACAGCTTAAAGTATAACGAGTATCACGACTAAGATTAAAGTTTTTGATTTCACAGCCGATATAAAGAAACAAGATGATAGGCGAAAACACATAGGTTGTTTTACAATGGCTTCATCTGACTATTAATTGATGCCTAACAAAGGATTTTCCTATGAGTATTGAACGCGCAAATCCACTGCTTCCGATTAACGCAATTGCACAACGCAACCCGAGTGAAATCACTCAGGGCTCTCGTAAATCGGGAACAACTGAACAAAAAACTGCAACAGGCGACACTTCTGTAAAACTTAGTGAAGCGCAGAAAAAACTTGTTCAACCTGGAAATAAAGACATTAACGTTGAGAAAGTTGCTCACTTGAAAGAAGCAATTGCCAACGGAACATTAACCATGGACAGTGGTAAAATTGCGGATGCTCTTTTCCGTGAAGCTGCTGAAAGCATAACTCAATAATATTTTAATGATTATGATGGAAGAACTCCGCCAGACTTTAGATCTTCAATTATCACAGCTTAATACCATTGCGGGTATTTTACGTGCTGAACAACAGTTATTATGCGCAGGTAATATTGATATCAATGCCCTGCACGAAGTGACTGAACAGAAGAATTTTGTCTTGTCTGCTTTAGGTCATACAGACCAACAGCGTCATACGCTAAGCCAACAAGCCGGTGTAGAAAAACCTTATACAGGGTTGCCGTTCTTATCTGATTTATGGACACAGATAATAGACATCACGGCGGAGTTAAGATATTTAAATCAACATAACGGATTACTACTCGATCAACACATCTCTCGTAATAGTGATGCTATCCGTTTTTTGCAGAAGAACCACAGCCCAACCCTTTATGGTTCTGATGGGCAAGCACAGCGTTCAACTCTGGCTGGGCGTAAAATTCAGGTTTAGGTTTTTTCAATAATTATCAGAATTCACACGAAACGCTATCAATATTGATAGCGTTTTGCTTTTCCAATAAAACACCTCTCACTTTAAGCCACCAGCAGATCACACTAGCACTGTTATCTATCATCCTTTCGTGGCACATCATTTTCTTCTCTAAACATTGGCTTTTATTTGAGCCTTTATTACCACACCATTACAAACACAAAAAAGACCACTTAATAAAGTGGTCTTAAATTTAGATAATGACATATTAGCGAGAATGATTAATGAGGTTGTCCACCAATCATTGATGTCATACGAATATGGCGACCTTCACTGACTTCCATATTCGACAATACAGCTAATTGTGGCAGGCTACGGCGTAAGAAACGTGACAATAATGAACGTAACGCATGATTGACTAATAATACAGGAGCTCCACCTGACATCTCTTGGTGACGTACCGCATCCGCTGCTTGTTGTTCAATATTTTCAGCCAGTCCTGGCTCTAAACCGCCGCCACTTTGCATTGCTTGAACAAGAATACGCTCTAAGCTTGCATCTAACCCAATGACTTGGATTTCATCTTGATCGCCAAACCAGTGTTGTGTAATCGCACGACGAAGTGCAACACGAACAACCGCCGTTAATTCAGCCGGATCTTTTTGATCTGGTGCATGCTCTGCTAAGGCTTCTAATATGGTTCTCATATCACGAATAGGCACTTGTTCAGACAGCAGGTTTTGCAATACTTTGTGCAATACAGTGAGTGAAAGCATATCTGGGATCATATTTTCTGTCATTTTAGGGAGCTCTTTACTCACCCTATCAAACAGCATTTGTGCTTCTTGACGACCAAATAATTCCGATGCATATTTCGCTAATACATGGTTAAAATGTGTTGCAATAACGGTACTTGCAGCAACAACGGTATAGCCCTGAACCTGAGCTTGCTCTCTTAAGCTGTCATCAATCCAAACAGCAGGTAAACCAAATGCAGGCTCTTGAGTAATATCGCCCTCTAAAGAGCCAACGGCATTACCCGGATTGATTGCTAACCAACGACCTGGATGCGCTTCACCATGACCAATTTCAACCCCTTTCATTAAAATGCGATAAGAAGAAGGTCTTAATTCCATATTGTCTCGGATATGAACAACAGGAGGAAGATACCCCGTTTCCTGAGCAAACTTTTTACGGATACCACTAATTCGGCCTAACAACTCACCATTTTGGCGACTATCTACCATTGGAATTAAGCGATACCCTACTTCCATCGCTAATGGATCTTCAAGTTGTACATCTTCCCATGAAGCTTCAACAACACGATTTTGTTTTTCAACTTCTTCCATCTCTTTTTGTTGATGCACTTCAGGGTTAGCGTTGCGACGTAAGATATACCAACCTAATCCACCTAATGCTGCGGTGAAGAAAAGGAAAACAAAGTTAGGCATTCCTGGTACTAAACCTAACAGACCTAGCACACCTGCGGTTAACAGTAGAACACGAGGGTTGTCAAACAGTTGGGTAACCATCTGTTGCCCAACATCTTCATCTGTTGCAACACGAGTAACGATAACACCCGCTGCTGTTGAGATAATCAATGCAGGAATTTGAGCAACCAGACCATCACCGATGGTTAAAAGAGTATAAGTCGTTGCAGCATCGTTTAATGCCATCCCGTGTTGAGCGACACCGACAATAAGACCACCCACCACGTTAATCACAAGGATCATTAAGCCTGCGATGGCGTCACCACGAACGAACTTACTCGCACCATCCATTGAACCGTAAAAGTCGGATTCCAATGAAACTTCTTTACGGCGTTTTTTTGCTTCGTCTTCGTTGATAATGCCTGCATTCAGGTCAGCATCGATTGCCATCTGTTTACCCGGCATTCCATCTAACACAAAACGCGCACCTACTTCAGCAATACGTCCCGCACCCTTAGTGATAACCATAAAGTTAATCAAAATAAGGATGATAAAGACCACAATACCGATAGCAAAGTTACCGCCAACAAGGAAATGGCCAAAGGCTTCAACAACGCGTCCCGCAGCATCTGGCCCTGTATGTCCTTCCATTAAGATGATACGTGTTGAAGCCACGTTTAATGATAAACGTAACAACGTAGTAAACAGCAAAATAGTAGGGAAAGCAGCAAAGTCCAAAGTACGTCGAGTGAACATTGCGACCAACAGCACCATGATGGAGAGTGCGATGTTAAAGGTAAATAATAAATCCAATAGAAAAGGTGGCAATGGCAATACCATCATTGACAGTATCAACAAGATAAGCACTGGCCCTGCCAGTATCTGCCACTGAGAACTTTTCCAATTTCCCGGCAAGCGGAGTAATGAGGCCAAATTAGCCATGACGATTATCTTCTCCAGCAAAGTCCAGTGCGGGAGGCACTGGCAAGTTCATAGGTTGTTTAGGTTTTAAACCACCTTCGGTTTTCCATCGTTTCAGTTGATAAACCCATGCAAGCACCTCGGCAACCGCAGCATAAAGGGTTGAAGGTATTGCATGACCTATTTCACTGTGACGATATAACGCCCTAGCAAGCGGTGGCGCTTCTAGAAGCGGAATTCGATTTTCTGCACCAATCTCTTTAATTTTTAACGCAATAGCCCCTGCACCTTTTGCTAAAACTTTAGGTGCGGTCATTTTGTCGTTGTATTGCAGTGCAACAGCATAATGTGTTGGGTTCGTAACAATAACGTCTGCTTTCGGTACATCCGCCATCATTCGGCGACGAGACATCGCATGCTGTTGCTGACGGATACGCGCTTTAAGTTGCGGATCACCCTCTTGCTGTTTAAATTCATCTTTAATTTCTTGGCGCGTCATACGTAGCTTTTTCAAATGACTACGAATTTGAAAAATAATGTCGAATGCCACCATCGGTATCAGCATAAAAACCGTAATGTAGACGGCAAAAATCAGCAGTTGCATTGCATTGGCTAACGCACTAAGCGGTGGCAGTGTGATCAGATGGAGAATATCGTTCCAGTTGTGCCATAAAAAAACGGTTGCGGCGATCCCCACAAAAGTTGATTTCAGTATCGCTTTAAATAATTCAGCCAACGCATTCATTGAAAATATGCGTTTTAACCCAGAAATAGGGTTCCATTTTTTTGGATCAAACTTAATGGATTTACTGCTAAAGTTAATCCCGCCTAATAAGGCAGAGCCACCAATTGCCACGATCACTAACCCCAAAAACACGGGAGATAGCGCAAAAACAGCTTGTTTAATCAAGCTACCAAATCGAGGGATCAACAAATTCTCATTACCAATAAGGTGATGATTAAACGTAAATCCTTCTGTTAACATGGCATGTAGCCCACGGGTGATAAATCCACCACTCATCCACAGCAAACTCACGCCCCCCAAGATCATTAATACGGACGATAGCTCTTTAGAACGGACAATTTGTCCATCCTTTTTGGCTTTTTCCCGTTTATGGGGTGTGGGTTCCTCTGTTTTTTCGAGATCGCTATCTTCAGCCACAGTCTGTCCGATTTAGATATTGAGATTAAAAGCATGAATGAAATGACTCTAAGCATGACAAATTCAGAGGAAATTGATGGGCTGAACAATCGCAAATTTACGGGGCTTTTTGGGCTATGACGGTATGCACTGGAAAAACAACTCAATGATAAAAATGGAGATATAAGCAATATTGACGCTGATTATAAGGAAATCAGCAAAATTCACAGTAAAATTGAGTAATTTTGCTTTTGATGATTATTTCGACAATATCAAAAGCCGCTTAAAAAAAGCGGCTTACATTTTCTTCAATAGCGTGGGCTATTAAAGCATTATTACGTACTTTTTTATCCATAAAATACATCATCCTAAAAGAGCTGAGCATAGAGCGAATGCGTCCTGCATATCTCAACGTCCTTATCGCCCTAAAACTCATTAGAAGGTTAGAAACCTAAACTTTCCAGTAAATCATCAACTTGATCTTGATTTTTGATCACACCAGCGTTGTTTTTATTAACCTGTGGACCATTTAATAAAGAGTCAGTCTCTTTCTTCACATTAGACTTTTCAAGTTGCTCTGGTGGCAGGTTTTCCATTAGGACCATCACAAGTTGTTTTTCAATTTCTTGAACGACACTCATCATGCGCTTAATTACCTGGCCGGTCAGATCTTGGAAATCCTGTGCCATCATAATTTCCAATAACTGACTGTTAGTAAAAGCCGTACTCTCAGGGATATCCCGCAAATAATTGCGGGTATCTGTTACAAGAGAGCGTACATCTTTCAGCTCTTCTGGCTGTTCAAACCATTGGTCCCAACGTTCAGTAAGCTTAGTCGCATCGGCACTTAACGCATCCTGTTTAGGCTGCGCAGCTTCGACACAGTTCAATGTACGCTCAGCTGCCTGAGCGGTCATTTGAGCAACATAGTCCAGTCGTTCCCTAGCGTCAGGGATGGCTTCTGCTGCTTCGGCTATTGCTTTATCCAATCCTAATTCTCGCAAACTGTCGCGTAACATCCGCGTCAATTGTCCGATCCGGCTGATAATATCAGATGTCATTTCAATATTATCTTTCGGCATAATTGGATTCCCACTCATTGCGACTCCTTAGATGCCCAGTTTTTCAAAAATTTTATTTAGTTTTTCTTCAAGAATTGCTGCTGTAAAAGGTTTAACAACATATCCACTTGCACCAGCTTGCGCTGCTGCAATGATATTTTCTTTTTTAGCTTCAGCGGTCACCATGAGTACTGGTGTTGCTGCAAGTCCCGCATCACTACGAATATTTTTAAGAAGCTCTAGACCATCCATGTTTGGCATGTTCCAGTCTGTGATCACAAAATCGATTGCCGAATTGCGTAATTTAGCTAACGCGTCAGCACCATCTTCTGCTTCTTCTACATTCGTAAATCCTAATTCCTTTAGCAAATTACGAACTATGCGGCGCATTGTTGAAAAATCATCAACCACTAAAAATTTCAGATCCTTACTTGCCATTGAAAACTCCTTCAAAATATATCGGCAAATTACTGTGTTGCTTTTTAAACTGAACTTAATCAGATACGCAATGATTGTGTGCTACTGATTTTCATCAGAACAGCTTTACTCATTGCGCTTATGCTTTTCACCTCGTCTACTGCGCCTAATTCAACCGCAGCACGAGGCATACCAAAGACGACACAACTCGCTTCATCTTGTGCAAAGGTATAACTACCAGCGCGACGCATCTCTAATAAACCAGCAGCACCATCACTTCCCATTCCGGTTAAAATCACACCGATGGCATTACGTCCCGCATATTTTGCGACAGACCTAAATAGCACATCGACGGAAGGACGATGACGATTGACCGCAGGCTCTTTATTAATGTGGATCTGGTAGTTAGCACCATTACGACGAAGCTCCATGTGATAATCACCTGGCGCAATATAAGCATGCCCAGGTAATACACGTTCGCCATCTTCTGCTTCTTTTACACTAATTTGGCATAAACGATTTAATCGTTCTGCAAATGAGTGTGTAAACCCTGCGGGCATATGTTGCGTAATTAATATCGCAGGGCTGGTAATAGGTAATGGTTCTAGAAAATTACGAATAGCCTCTGTGCCACCAGTTGATGCGCCTACTGCAATCAACTTTTCACTCGAAATCATCGGTGTAAATGACAATGATTTAGAAGGCGGTGCTTGTACTTCTCGGCGATTAATTCGTGCCTGTGCAGCAGCACGAATTTTCTCGGCAATCAGTTCACTATAAGCCATCATACCTTCACGCAAACCAAGCTGTGGTTTAGTCACAAAATCAACTGCGCCCAGTTCTAACGCTTTTAACGTCACTTCTGAGCCTTTTGCTGTTAATGATGAGACCATAACGACAGGCATTGGTCTTAATCGCATCAGTTTTTCCAAGAAATCAATACCATCCATGCGTGGCATTTCAACGTCTAACGTTAATACCTGTGGGTTGTACTTTTTTATTAAGTCACGAGCCACTATAGGATCTGGTGCACAATCAACAACTTCCATATCGCTATGACTGTTGATGATTTCTCGCATGATTTGACGCATTAGCGCCGAATCATCAACACAGAGTACCGTTATTTTATTCATAACCTCTCCTTGCTGGTGTCAGCCCGTAAACGGTATGCCCATGCAAGTAGAAATCCTTGCTAAGCTGGCTTACATTTTCAGAATGTCCAACAAACAGCATTCCGTCTGGCTTAAGTAATGAGGTAAAGCGGTTAAGTAAGGTTTGTTGTGTCGCTTTGTCAAAATAGATCATGACATTACGACAAAAAATCGCATCAAAACTGCCTTCTAAATCCCATTGCTTATCGAGTAAATTCAAATACTGAAAAGAGACCATCTCGCTAATTTGCTGTCTAATTTTCACGTATCCTTCAAAATCGCCGACACCTTTGAGAAAATATTTTTTCAAATATTCATTATTTAATGTTTTAAGCTCTTCCTGTCGGTAAACACCTTTTCGTGCTTTATCCAACACATTAGTATCGATATCGCTGGCAATAATTTTGGTTTTATAAGGGTTATTTCCAAAAACATCGCGTAAAGTCATCGCAATTGAATAAGGTTCTTCTCCAGTAGATGCAGCTGCACACCATACTCGGTAGACGCCTCCTGCTCTTTTTCTGGCATGTTTTGCCAAAATAGGAAAATGATGCGCTTCCCTGAAAAATGCGGTGAGATTGGTTGTTAATGCATTTACAAACTCTTGCCATTCAGGGTTGCGTACATCACTTTTAAGAAACGCAAGATAGTCACCAAAGTTATTCATCCGTAATTCACGTAACCTCCTAGTGAGACGGTTATAAACCATCTCCCTTTTGTTGTTAGTCAGCACAATACCTGCCTTTTGATAAATCAATTGGCATATAGATTGGAACTGATCATCGGACAACATAAACCGTTGGGTAAAAATATCCAACGGTTGAGCAGCGATATCTGATAAGACTTCAGTAACATTACGTTTCATTGTTTTTTAATGGGTCTTTTTAAAAAATGATTTTTTATCTGCTTTTTTCAACCCATTACCTTCTAGGGATGAAGAGTTATTATCCTCATCCGTGTCAGGCAACTCGAATGCCGATACAGCATTAACAAGGTTATTAGCCTGATCTTCTAATGCTGCGGCAGCAGATGCTGATTGCTCCACCAAAGCAGCGTTTTGCTGTGTCACCTGATCCATCTGACTGACTGCATCAGCGACTTGGTGAATACCTCGGCTTTGTTCATCAGAAGCTGAGGCGATTTCTGCCATTAACTCAGTGACTTTATTTACTGATGTGACGAGTTCCTCCATTGTCTGCCCTGCATTATTAACGAGTTGAGAACCTTGAGAGACACGTAAAACAGATTCATCAATCAACAATTTAATTTCTTTTGCAGCATCAGCACTACGTTGAGCAAGGTTACGAACTTCTCCAGCAACAACAGAGAATCCACGTCCTTGTTCACCCGCGCGAGCAGCTTCAACCGCCGCGTTAAGTGCTAATATATTGGTTTGGAACGCAATACCATCAATCACACTGATAATAGCCCCTATCTTTTGAGAACTTTGTGTAATCGCATCCATGGTTTCAACAACACTATTCGTGATTTGGCCACCACGAATGGCTGTTTCAGAAGCAGACTCTGCGAGCTTGCTCGCTTGCAGGGCGTTATCAGCATTTTGTTTTACCGTTGCTGTTAACTCTTCCATGCTTGCCGCAGTTTCTTCTAACGAAGCAGCTTGTTGTTCAGTTCTTGAGGATAAATCCGTATTTCCTTTGGAAATTTCTTGAATACCAGAATACATAGCATGGCTGTTGTCTCGAACGATACGAATAGAACGCGCGAGCTCACCACGCATATCTCGTAGTCGTCTAAACACATCCCCTATTTCATCATCGGTGAAGACAAGAATTTCACGATTTAATTTACCGGTAGCAACATCATTAAAATAACGGCTTAAACTTGCGAAAGGCTTAATGATATTAAAACTTAGCCAGCGATGAGCGGCGAGTGATACAACAATAACCATCGCTATTGCACCGATAAACATCAAGATAGCAATAGTATAAGAGCGATGTCCCTGCTCTATAGATTCAGTAATTTCGCTCTGAACATAATTCATATAGGTATTAAATGAATTTTCCATCGCTGTTTGATAACGTTCCGTTGGTTGATCTAAAAAACCTTGGAAGTTATTGTTTTTTAACATGCTATGTAATTCAGTTAATGCACCATATAAAACGTGATAATCGTTTTTTACAGCTTCAACGATTTCTTTTTCTTCTGTTGGGATTGCCTCTTTATTTATCTCAGCAAGGAAATTTTGAAAATGAGTATTCGCCGTTTCCAAACGTGAAAGTGCAATTGATTCAATAGATTGAATATAATCCGTTGACTGTTCAGTTTTCACTGCAATAGCTACACGATTAATCGCATTACGTGTTTGTATTAAAGATGCCCAACTTAATCCTAATTCATCTCGCTTAGATGTATCTATATCTACTTTGGTGAGTTGTTCGTTATTCAAATGAACGATCCCTAGCGAAATACCACTAGAAATCACCTGCATAACGCAAAACATCATCAGTAATAAATAGAGACTGGTGGATATCTTTAATTTGCGAAACCTAAACATGCCTTCACCTCGTTTAAAGCGGTGGTTAAAAGCCACCGCTTGTCAGCCACTTGTTGTTGTTAGAAAGTTTCCCAGTTAGCGGGATCTTCAACACTGCTGCTCTTTTTCTTTTCTGAGGTTCCTGGTTTTATAAGTGGAGCAGCGGCTTTAACTACAGGGGTTGCATCCGATTCCTTTCTTTCTAGCGTTTTTTCTTCCTGACCCGGTAATTTGAAGATTGAAACTAAGCGGGTTAATGCAACTGCTTGATCTTCAAGACCAGCAGCAGCGGCTGCAGATTGTTCTACTAAAGAGGCGTTTTGCTGAGTGACACGATCCATTTCAGAAACCGCAAGGCCAACTTGTGAAATACCTCGGCTTTGCTCATCTGATGCAGAAGCGATTTCGCCCATGATGTCAGTAACACGCGTTACTGAATCCACGATACGCGTCATCGTCTCACCCGCACTTTCAACGAGTACAGAACCCGTTTCAGTACGATTTACAGAATCTTCAATCAGTGTTTTTATTTCTTTAGCAGCTTCTGCACTTCTCTGTGCAAGGTTACGAACTTCACCGGCAACTACCGCAAATCCGCGACCATGCTCACCGGCTCTTGCAGCTTCAACAGCTGCATTCAGTGCCAAAATATTGGTCTGGAATGCAATGCCATCGATAACAGCTGTGATATCGGTGATTTTCTGAGAACTTCCGGCTATGTCGTGCATCGT
Organism: Proteus sp. PR00208; assembly: GCF_016238545.1. Classification (NCBI taxonomy): domain Bacteria; kingdom Pseudomonadati; phylum Pseudomonadota; class Gammaproteobacteria; order Enterobacterales; family Morganellaceae; genus Proteus; species Proteus sp. PR00208. The sequence continues at coordinate 82,565 of NZ_JAEHQE010000009.1, forward strand.
TTGCACCACATTAGCAACAACTTTTCCGCCTTGGCGGGCAATATCTGAGGCGTCATTAGCAAGGTTACTTGCTTGGCGAGCATTGTCCGCGTTCTGTTTCACGGTCGCCGTTAACTGTTCCATACTTGCAGCAGTTTCTTCTAACGAAGCCACTTGCTCTTCTGTACGAGCAGATAAGTCATTATTTCCAGCAGCAATTTCACTTGTACTGTTATAAATGTTTTCCGTACTTTGATAGACACCACGAACAGTTTGAATAAGCTCTTGTTGCATATGTTTTAAACCATTTGCTAACAAGCTCATTTCATTGCGACCATTCACTTCGATATTTGGACGTAAATCACCTTCAGAGAAGGTTTTAATACTTAATAGAAGTGAATTTAATGGTCTAATTAAGGCATTACGTAATGCAAACCAGCATAGAATTAATGCCGAGATAACGATAATAGCTAACACAACCATAGTAATGACAGTACGTTGATGAGAGGCTTCTAGTGCCACATTTAACTCTTCGTTAAATTTTTCATTGCGCATGACATATGCAAGATATTCTTTATAAAAAGCGTCTTGATAACCCGTGGTTGGTTGCTCAAAAAAGTCTTTTAAGTTTCTATCTTGAAGTAAAATTTCTAGTTGGTTTAATGCAGAGAAATATTCGATAAAACGCCCTTTTAAGCTACGAACATCATCTTCTGAGTGAACTTGATAAGCGGTAATATTCTTTTCAAATTCTTTAAATTTCTCGTCTGCACGAGACATATTTTTACGAGCAAGCCCCGTCAAATAGTCAACAGACAGAGAATCATCTACATTAAGATTTTTATCTTGTAATAAAAAACTAATCGCTGCACGATTAATATTATTACGCGCTTGTAGTAAGTTAGCCCAGCTTTCATCTAGACGCTCACGTTGATCCTGTATTGTTAGTGTTTTATTCAGGTCATTTCTTGTCTCAACAATATTTGAGTAAAAAACACCCCCAGATACAAACTGCAAAACACCAAACAACAGAAGAATGGATAATAATCCAGTCACTATTTTCATTCGGCTAAACATAGTTTCCCTTTTTATAATAAATGGTAATGAGCAAGTTATCGGCAGACTTAAGAGAAACTTTATAGGATTCATTTCGCCTTAGTCGCATTTTTGCTCCATTAGAAAGCGGTGGTAATACTGTTTTTAATTAAAATTATAAGTATAAAAAACTTTAAAGTTATTTCCGTCAGTAGAAAAATATTATAGCTAGGTGATAGCTACTTATAAGTTGATAAATAATAAAATAGAACTTAACTAAAATTATTAGTTCTTTTTTATCTTTTAATTTTACTTAAAGTTAATTTAATGCTTTAGCACTCGCTAATAAAATAAAAAAAGATAGAAATAGCTATTCCGGCAAAATTACCGGAACAGTATTTAGATTATTTTTAAAAAAAACAAAACTTATTTAGCTTGAATTGTTGCGCTATCGACTAATTCCATTTCTTCACTATTGAGTAATTTTTCAATATCCACAAGAATAAGCATTCTTTCATCTAAAGTACCTAAACCTGTTAAATACTCAGTAGACATTGTGACCGCAAACTCTGGCGCGGGGCAGATCTGCTCTGGTTTTAGCGTAAGAACATCAGAAACGCCATCAACAACAATTCCTACAATTCGATTTAATAAGTTAACCACAATAACAACAGTATTGTCATTATAAGTTACACTTTCTTGTGAAAATTTAATACGCAGATCAACTATCGGAACAATAACGCCCCGTAAATTAGTTACGCCTTTAATAAAGCTAGGTGAATTAGCAATACGTGTAACTTGGTCATATCCGCGAATTTCTTGAACCTTTAAAATATCAATTCCATATTCTTCATCGCCCAGCGTAAAAATTAGAAATCCTTGTCCAACAGTTTCACCGGATAATTTCTCGAAATGTTCCGAAGCCATAATCTTATTTTATCCTCACTATTAAATGACTGCGCTTGCAGTTGTATTCTTTTTCTTATTCGTCATTTGTGTATGACTTAAACGTTGCAATTCTGGTACATCAAGAATTAAAGCCACACTACCGTCGCCCATAATTGTTGCAGCAGATATACCAGGAACTTTTCGGTAATTGCTTTCTATATTTTTAACAACAACTTGATGCTGGCCAACTAATTGATCTACCAATAAAGCATAACGACGTCCGGCACTCTGAACAATAACCGCAATTGCTTGGGTAATATCAGTTTGAGCGCCTTCAATATTAAAAGTACGATGCAGTTCAATCAGTGGTAAATATTCCCCTCTGACCTGCAATAATTTCTCATCGCCAGCCAATGGATAAATATCGTCTTCTTCCGGTTGTAAAGAACTGACTACCGTTCCTAATGGTAAAATAAAGACTTCGTCATGAACTTTGACGGACATACCATCTAAAATTGCTAATGTCAGTGGAAGTAAAATACGAATGCGCGTTCCTTTACCCACTTCAAAACTGATTTGAATTTGACCACCCATCTCTTGGATATTTCGTTTTACAACATCCATACCCACACCGCGACCAGAAACATCTGTTACTACTTCTGCGGTAGAGAAACCGGGTGCAAAAATCAGCATAGCAATTTCTTCATTGCTCATATTTTCAGAAACAGCAAGCCCAGAGGAAATCGCTTTTTTCAAAATACGTTCGCGGTTTAATCCAGCACCATCATCAGTCACTTCAATACAAATATTACCGCCTTGATGTTCCGCAGACAGGGTTAATTGCCCCGCTTCCGGTTTACCCGCCGCAACACGATCAGCGGGCATTTCAATACCGTGATCAAGACTGTTACGCACTAAGTGAGTTAAAGGATCGATAATTTTTTCAATTAAGCTTTTATCAAGTTCTGTTGAGCTACCAATCATGTTTAGCTCAACTTTCTTATTCATTTTACCTGCAACATCACGCACAACTCGAGGGAAGCGACTGAAAACATACTCCATCGGCATCATACGAATTGACATAACAGATTCTTGTAAATCACGAGAATTACGCTGTAGCTGAGCAATACAACTTAGTAAATCACTATATATTGCTGGATCAAGACTACCACTGTGCTGTGCCAACATTGACTGAGTGATAACCAGCTCACCCACTAAGTTGATTAATTGGTCAACTTTTTCAACGGCAACACGAATACTGCTTGATTCTGTTTTCGGTGCAGCAGCGGCAACAGGTCTTTTCGTTGGTGCTGCCGATGCTGCTGGTGCTTTAGCAGGTTCTGCCGATGGCGTCACTTTTTCAGCAACGGTTTTTTGTACAGGCGCTGGTTGCTCAACTTGGATTTCAACATGAGCATCATCAACAGATGTTGTACTTTCTTCTGTAACTGTGTTTTTTTCTGCAACAGCCACTTTTTTAAACGAGATTTGTTCAGGTTCAATCACAAAACAAAGTACAGCGCTGATATCTTCTTCTGTTGCAGTGGTTTTCAATATTGCTTCAAGACCATGATGCTGTTTTTCAACTTGGCTAACTTCACCAAGATGTTTTAATTCATCAAGCATTAAATCAATATCTGTCTCTTTAAGATCAGACAAAATAATATGATGATAATAATGTCCATCAGCCGCCATCGTCGATGCGACTTCGACCATGGTTTCTACGGCTTCACTTTGCACATTTTCAGCGTCAGATGACAAAACAGGAGTTTCAGTCATTGTGGCCTGTGAGTCTGAAGCTTCAGATCCAGCAACAGCCTCAACGTGAGGAGCGGATTGTTCTTCTTTTACATCGAGAGCCAGCTGACGCAACTTCTCACAAATATAGTTAAATGTTTCCTCATCAGGTTCTTGTGAGTTTTTATGTGCATCCAATTGCTGTTGCATAATATCTTTCGCTTCCAGAAACAGGTTAATAATGTCGTCGGTGAGCGCCATCTCATGACGTCTTGCACTATCGAGCAAGTTTTCAAGCACATGAGTGGTCTGTTGAAGTTTAACGAAGCCAAATGTTGCAGCTCCTCCTTTTATGGAGTGTGCACTACGGAAAATCGCATTCATCTGTTCTTGATCTGGATTTGCAGGATCAAGTAACAGTAAATGCTGTTCCATATCAGCTAACAACTCATCTGCTTCATCAAAAAATGTTTGATAAAACTCAGTAATATCCATCGTTACTCATTCACCTTTACGCGATTACTAACAAATTAGGGTGCTGTTCCCTGCTTTGTAGTAATATTTGTCGATTGTGATGGCAAACTTTCCCCAGAAACTCCTGTTTCAACATTTTCCTTTTTTGATTCGGGAAGCTCAGATGCAGAATACACAGACGAACCCGTCTGTGTGTTTCCTGCTTTTTCTTGTGGGGTTTCTTGCCCTGAAAGTAGAGGTTCAATTTCTGAAGTCTCTGTTACTGTCGGTGCAACCCGCTCATTTTCTTGTACAATTTTTTGTTCTGCTTGCTTCGTTAAGACCAAAATACTGATCCGTCGGTTAGCAGGTGCAAAACCATCCTCTTTAACTAAATGAACTGTTGATGCCATACCTACAACACGCAACACTTTCCATTCACTCAATCCTGCACCAATTAATTCTCGACGAGAGGCATTCGCACGATCTGTTGATAGTTCCCAGTTACTATATTTTAAAGCGCCACTTGCATAAGGAATATCATCGGTATGACCTGATAAACTGATTTTGTATGGCGTGTCATTTAAAATAGGTGCTATTGCCGTCAAAATATCCTTCATATAAGGTTCAACGGTGGCACTACCGACTCTAAACATAGGTCGGCTTTCTTTATCTATAATCTGAATTCGTAACCCTTCATCCATCATGTCTATTAATAAATGAGGCTTCAGATCTTTTAACCGAGGATCATTTAAAATGACTTGCTCTAAACTGTCTTTTAAACGACGGAATTGTTGCTTTTCATTGAGCTGTTTATCTTCCTGGCCTTTTGGCAAAATATCACCTTCGTTATAGACAGGATCACGCCCTCCTCCAGGAATAGGATTGGTTGCATCCCCACTAAATCGCCCTTTCTCAATAGCAACTTTTAATGGCGTACGAAAATATTCGGCTACACGAGTTAATTCTTGAGGGCTAGCGATTGAAAGTAACCACATCACCAGAAAGAAAGCCATCATTGCAGTCATAAAGTCAGCATAAGCTATCTTCCATGCACCACCATGAGCGTTATGTTGTTTTCTCCCTCGCTTTTTAACTCGAATGATTTGTGAATTACTCTTCATGATTACTCTTCTTTCATTGCATCAGGATTTGCCTGCATCGGTGTCCGTACCTGACGTACATGTTCTTCCAATTCAACAAAAGAAGGTCTGTCTGCCAGAAAGAGGGTTTTACGTCCAAATTCAACTGCTATCTGTGGCGCATATCCATTCATGCTAGATAACAATGTTGTTTTGATACACTCCATCATTTTCATTTGTTGACTAGAGCGTTGTCTAATTCGAGAAGCTAATGGTGAAATAAAACCATAAGCTAATAAAATACCTAAGAAAGTACCAACCATTGCGTGTCCAATTAAAGCCCCCATTTCACCAGCAGGCCTATCCGCAGCACCTAACGCATTTACAACCCCCATAACGGCGGCAACGATACCAAATGCTGGTAATGAGTCACCCATAGTTGACAAACCTAAAGCGGGTACTTCACTTTCCTCTTCAAAGGTTGCGATCTCTTCATCCATCAGAGATTCAATCTCATAAGGGTTCATATTCCCTGTCACCATCAGGCGCATATAGTCCGTAATAAAGCTAAGCATATAAGCATCTTTCATAATGCGGGGATACTGAGAAAAAATATCACTTTGCTGTGGGTTTTCGATATCTCTCTCTAATGCCAACATCCCGTTTTGACGCGCTTTTGACAATAAACGAAACATCAGTGCCATTAAATCCATGTACATCGCTTTATTGTAATTTGTGCTACGAAGTAATTTTGGTAGGATCTTCATTGTTGATACAATTGCTCTACCATTATTACCTACAATAAAAGCACCGATGCCGGCACCAAAGATGATTAAAAACTCGGCTGGTTGATATAATGCGCCTAAACTACCTCCGACGAGGGTATACCCTCCGAGGACAGCACAAATCACCACGATATATCCTAAGAGTACTAACACGCGATATCCCTTTAGCTAATTTCGTTATAGAGAGAATGGCGAACATAGCAGCAAGAGATAGGAGGGGGAGAGGAAACGGCTCAGGTTATAGATAACTAAACTCTATAACCTGATATTTAACTTTCAATCTCGAATCACATTGCAAACTGTTCAAGACCATCCAACAGTTGTAAGTTAATATCGGCAGGATTGGCGGAAAGTTTACGTTTTTTTATTGCGCGAGAAGGTGGCTGGCAAAGACTACAAACATAATTGCTAGCTGGTTGGTGTGCGTGTGTAATAAATGAACCATTACATTTGGTACAAACAGAAAGTTGCAACATGCCACTTTCAACAAAGCGTACTAATGTCCATGCTCTTGTTAGTGCTAAAATAGGTTCTTGATCTTTAACAGGCGGACATTGTTCTAAGTATAAACGATAAGCTTTAACAACAGCCTCAACACCAACACAACCGCCATTTTTTAATAAAAAGCGATAAGCGTTATAAAACATTGAGGAATGGATATTTTGTTCCCATGTCATAAACCAATCCGTTGAAAATGGTAGCATTCCTTTTGGAGGGGGGCTCCCTCTTAATTCTTTGTATAATTTAATTAAACGCCCCCGACTTAATTGAGTTTCACTTTCAAGCATTTGCAAGCGGGCACCCAAGGTGATTAATTCCATTGCTAAGCGAATATCTTTCGCTTCTCGGACGATACTTTTCTCACTCATTGTTATGCCCGCTTCTTTGTCGCAGTAGTATCTTGTTCCGATAACTGACGAAACAAGTTAGAAGAAAGAAGAATACCAGTATGAATTTGTTGTAAATCATCCACTCTAGATTCTTTAGTGAGTTGTTCTATTGTTTCGCTGTCTTCAAACCGGAAATTACAGATTAGTTGGTTTGTTTCAGCCAACTTAACCAATTGAGGCAATGTAAGCTCTGCCAGCGCATCCGCCATCGCGTCACTAATCCCAAGCCGAAACATTGCGGAAGCCTTTTCTTGGTTAATTAACCTTTGCGCTAAAAGCAAATACGATAAATTTATGTCATAAATATGCTTAAGCAATTCAACCGTACTCATCTCTTTACATCCCGTCCGATTATATTGAACAAAGAGGATCTCTCTAATGAAAGATCCCGAGGAAATTAATATAAATGTAATATTAAATTTCCAGGCCCCATTTTATGAACATGACACGTAGTAACACTACCTTGTATTACTTAGTTACGGTCATTTTCAAAAGTAGCGAAAAAAACATTTAAATTAAAAGTAAACTTTAAATGCTCGCCAATATAGCTCGTTAAGAATAATCCTAACGCAACAACTTTACTCCTTAACGATTAAGTTATTCAACGGATAAAGTAGTCTAATTTAAATACTCTGTGAGTCACATCACAAAAAGATAATCATTATTATGGAATTAGTTCATTAACTATTCAAGTGATAAAAGTAATAAAACATGGTGTAAATTAATAAGCTAATCTACCCAAATTAAAATATTAATGATAATTTTTTATTTTATACGATCTATTAAACTTATAAATCTAAAAATACAGCATAAAAATTTGACAAATCCTAAATTGTAGATTTTTTTGATCACAGTAACATATATTGATATATCTCCTCCTCATCTTTATCTAAACAAGCCCCCCAAATTTAATAAATATTTCTATAGATATTATTTTTTTCATCATTTACGTAAACCTTCAGAAATGATCACTTTTTATTTACAATTTGTTTGAAAAACAACCCATTCTAATTATTTATAGTTATCCTAAATTTTTTTATTATTTCACGATAAAAATTATCCTTTAAAATCAATGTGATAACTTGATGTATTTATTAAGCAGAACGATAAGTCATATAAAATTAAATTCTTAGTTATGCATCTTCACCCTTAAATCATTGAATATTTATTTCCACATTATTAAAGTTTCAACTGTAATAATAAAATTTAATTAATGATTATTAAGCGCTATTTAACACTTAAATTACAGAACTCTTAATAAGAGTTTTATTGGCTGTAAATTAGTCACAAAGAAATAATATCCACATATAAGTAAGTTTTACTTATGAATCACAGTATATTTTATGAACAATATAAATTTAAAATTGCCACAATTTTAATATAAAAACAAAAGAATACTTTTTATTTAATTAAATAAAAAGACTGTTATTTAATTATCGATTCAAAATGGAATATAAAAATAATATAGCATTTAACTTAAGTTAAATTAAAAAAAACAATCATTTTTTTATAAAATAAAGTCACAATTTATTAGTATAAAAAATCAAATTAAAATCCGCTTATTTTTCTCTTTATATAGATATATATTAATAAAATAATCGACGATTAATTAAAAACATAATATCCAGTAAAAAATATAAATAAAAAAGCAGATTTATAATTTATATCTTATATAAATACACATCTTTTTTTATAAAAAAAGACATTTTATGAAATATAAATTTCGATTTCATAAAAAAAGATCCCAAGATCTCCAATATAAAGTGATTAATTCATAAAATAATAAGGCAAAATATAAATTCTGTTTTTCCTGTTATCAGCATTATCTCAACACAATAAACGGCTGTAATGACAAATATGACAACCTGAAGTTAACACTTGTACACATCAACTTTTTCAATGTAAAGACAGAAAAACAAATATGATCAAAATAACATCTCATTGACTATTCTATTAGCATTAGTGCGAACTAAAAAATATCAAATGTTACCTTTTAGCCCCAAAATAGTCCCTATCAGTAATTAGTTTTACTCTTACCAATGATGAGCATTGTTTCACGTTTCCTCTTATTATGTGGTTAGCCTCTTTTTTTTAACCTAGCTAGCACAAGTATCAAGACATTACAGAGCCAAAAGTGCTGACTTAGTAACAACACCATTACTTAACAAAAGTTGATGTTGATGGGCTTAGGAGAGTATAAAGATTTATATATCGGTATATCTTTACTTAAAGCGCTAAAATATATCTCTAAATATTCTTCTATTCTAACCACTAATTTTACTCATTTTATTACCTTTTTTATGAGTAATTTTGCGTTTAAAAAGACTTTTCCTCTCGATCAAAACCTAATAAAAATATTGGTGTATCTAAATAATCAAGACTTATATCTCATTTATTAGATTAGTCTTAAAAACCAATAACAGACCTTAGTATTCTATACACCTAAACTGTTCTAAATTTTTGGAAAAAAAGGTTTTGAAAATATTGTAACCGTATTTTTCAAAAGTAATAATTGAGATCATTCATGCGGTGAATGCAAATACTTTATGCATTGCTTTCAGTTCTATTGAAATGAGTTACATCGTTTTTAGTAAGTAAACATGAAATGATTGTTCACCCTTTTATACCAGCAATTTTTTAAATTAATGTACCTCTTATCGTTGTTTTTATCTTTTTTGGTAAATCGAAAAAGGTCAGTACCACAATTATCTTTTATATATATTTTTACAGCGAATACTAATGACACATCTATTTCATACTAAGATAATTCTCCTTCTGTAATAAGTAAGATTTACGTCCTTGACAAATTTATAAACAATATAATTTTGAAATTATTATTTTATTGGATGGAAAGAGTGGTGTGGTTTTTCTACTCTTATTATAAGATTACTTATTGGTATCAATTTTTCTACATGACTTTTACAAAAAATCCTACAATTTTTCAAAAGGTTTTCATTCATAATTGATTAGTGATTACAAACAACATACCACAGCAATTCATCAGCTTTACTGTAGCGGTCTAAACTCACCATTTTCCTGAATTCTTCCTCATTTTTTGAAAGTCTAATTTGATTAAATTAAAAATATTACTCAAAAAGTCACACTTAAATTAAATACAATAGAAAATATTGATAAAATTTTCGCCAAATACATTGAAATAATTTGAGAGTATAATTTAGGTATTAAAAAAAAATCCAATATAATCAATGGAAAACACCGCTTTTTTCCCAAAATTCTATACTGCACTAAGCCCCTTAATAACGATTTTTTGTCCTACAATACTCCTAAGTACCTCATTTAATAAGCAAACTATGGGGAGCAATCGCTTACTTGATTTTAGTTTTTCCTGTTTATTAAAAACAAAATAAACAGAGATAAATCAAATCAGTCTAAAAAGGGCGATTAATAAAGATGAGAAATAACGTCAAATACATCCAAACTCTGTTCAACATTTTTCATTCATAACTCATTATATACGGGTTAACCACAATACAAATAATTGTACATTAATCAATTTAGGTAAAAATGTTTGTTTTTATTAAAACGAAAATGAATATATTCCACCCTATTACGTATTTTAATTAGTTTTTTTGAGCACATTTTTCTATTTTTTATTCCATAAAGTAATAGTTACAAAAATAATAATTACATAAACAAAATACTTTATTTCTATATATCAGTAATAATACGTAACTCATGACTAAGATCTCATTATTCTCATCAGAGAAATGAGTTTTTGAATTAAGTATTATGCTAAGGCTCTTAATAACTTGAGGTTTAGATAGGCAAAAGTGAATGGTTTACTAAGAACAAACAAAAATATGTGACTGGTATGAATAAACATAATCGACGACACAACAGCTTGAAATATGACAGTTCTATTACTTACAAGTTACAAAGTTATATTCTTTATAACTTTTATCAATATTCATATTCCCTTTTGAAATAACTTTGTAATTTGATATCTATCTCGTCTTTATACGACAAAAAAAGCGCCCTATATTTAATATAGGGCGCCTCAAGTAGAAAGATATTATCTTGAAAAGATCCATCAAGCAGGATGCTCTGCCGCTATCTTCCAATTAATTGCGCTGACACTCTTTTCTAAACTTACTCTGCAAACAATCGCTTCTATCTCTTTTTGCTCGACAGGTGTTGCCAGCAATTCAGCACACACTTCTAGCTGACTAGGCATCAATGTATCAGCACTGCTTAAAGACTGTAATCGAACATGTAATCCATTTATTGCTTGTAAAATGAGTGTTCTAACCAAAACTTCATCTTCTTCATGACAAATAATTCGTATTGAGTAGCGTTGTTCTATATCTATTGCTTGATGTTGTGGCTGAGCGTTTATCCGCTGAGCTGCTTCTCGTAGTAAGATATTCGCACAAAGAATAAGAAGTGTTGCTATAGTTGCCAATTGATATAAACCTAAACCACATAACACGCCAATTCCTGCTGAACACCAAAGCGTTGCGGCAGTATTAAGTCCACGTATATTCATTCCTTCACGCATGATCACACCAGCACCAAGAAATCCAATACCTGAAACAACTTGAGCTGCGATCCGACCGGGACTATCTGGCGAAGTTTCTATTGAACTTAAAATAAAAACAGCGGCACCGGTTGCAACTAAAGCATTTGTTCTTAAACCAGCCATTCTTTGTCGCCATTGACGTTCGGCACCAATCAAAGCACCAAGACACATTGCAATCACGAGATTTAAAATATAAGGCGTCATCGTCATGTTTATTTCCTCTACATGATGATTAAAATCGATATGAAAATTTTGCTCTGATAGTTCAGAGTGTTGAAATTAATTCATCGCCTTAGGTGGAGGAAATAAAGAGAAAAAAATGTAGCACATGAAGTTACCCTTCTTATGTTAGCGACATAAGGGAAATTATTTGGGTAAGTACATAATAGGAATATATAAGAAAGGAATATTACAATGCACTGCCCACCAAAATGGTAAGCAGTTTTAGTGAAGAAAACAGCTTACCTATTATTTTGAATAAAATTATTCTCAGTTAATGGAGTTATCATTAACCTACAACTTTCTGTCTCCACTATGTTTTCTCCTAACTAAAATTTGGCAAAAGTATAAGTAGCTGATTTGAAAATGTAAATGAACCGTACCTAAACGTCAGTCACTTTTGCTGTATTGGTCTAACAAATGTTCCTTCACCGCCCTCTTTTTCATTAAAAAACCAAATTCCTTTTGGATATTCAGGGAGTGATACTAAATACATTATGCCTTCATTAAATTCTTCGATAAGTAGGATAGTTCCTTCACGATCGTCAATACCATCAGTTTTCACAACAACGTTATCATTAACCTGCATTTTCTCTCCTGATAAATATTATCATTCTCTTTTTCTTTATTTTACCCATAAAGAAAAAGCCTGCCACCATAAGGTGACAGGCTTGAAGAAAATTTTTAAAAGGCTTTAAATTACAGAGCTGTTACGTTAGCAGCTGCTGGACCTTTTGCACCGTTTTCAATTGTGAATTCTACGTTCTGACCTTCAGCCAGAGTTTTGAAACCGTTACCTTGAATGGCAGAAAAGTGAACGAATACGTCTTTGCTTCCGTCTGCTGGAGTAATAAAACCAAAGCCTTTAGACTCGTTGAACCACTTAACTTGACCTTTCATTTTGTCAGACATGTGACTTTCCTATATATCAATAAAACGTTGCCTTCTCGGCATCTACTGGCCTGAACTACCTATAACTTATGGGCACACATGAAGAAAACGGTCAAAAAGCGATGCTGTTTAAAACTCATTAACTTAGAATGTCAATCATAAATCAGGTCTGTATTGAGGCCTTACTCATTAACGCATGAGACAAGTTTAATAGCAATAGTTTTATGCGTCTAAAGATTAAAAAAATGCGAATTGCACATTAAAAATACAATTCTTCCTCTATTTTTATCACTGTGCATAAAATTTATTTGATATTTTATCTCTATTATTAACAATGACTAAGAATATTCTTAATGGTCTAACAATAACAGTTAATACCAGAATTTAAAAAAACTGTTCTACCCGCTTATCTTGTCCCCGTGATAATCTAGTAATAAGAAACAAGTTTGCAACATTCATCTCTGAAGGTGTTTACAATGAATGTATTAAAAGAAATCTTAGAGCGTGATTTAGACCGGATCAATACAGCAGAAAAAAGAGACGGGAAACCACATTTTAATAGTCAGTTTTTAAAAAACCATATCTGGTTATGTATCAGCATGGTTCTCTCTTATATATTGCTCGCTGCGTTATTAATTTATTCACCTTACTTTGGTGTTATCTCGCTCGTTCTCTTTACTGTCATGTTCTTAGTTATGGCAGGTATCTTGTTATTTGATATAAAACCTATCTATAAATTTGAAGATATTGGTGTTCTCGATTTGAGAGTTTGCTATAACGGTGAATGGTATACCTTTGAAAAACTCTCTGATGAAGCCATAAATGAAATTCACCAGCACCCTGCAATATCTAAACAAATAAAAGAAGATATTCGCGAGATTATTAATAAAAAACAAGAAATTCATTTTTACGATGTGTACCTGATGGCATTTGATCCCGTACAACAATCAATTTCAGCATCACAATTATCCCCTCAAACTTAATTGATTCTCCGTGTTACACACAAAAACACGGAGAATAACTTCTATTATTTAGCCACTTTGTTGATAAACCAACCAAACAGATATTTAATCCACTTTTAACGTTGACACTCTGATATATCATCGTTATTATGCGCCTCGTTCTCACGAGAACTCGCTTCCTCCATAGTTCAGTCGGTAGAACGGCGGACTGTTAATCCGTATGTCACTGGTTCAAGTCCAGTTGGAGGAGCCAAATTTAGAAAAGCCCGCGCTATTACAGTGCGGGCTTTTTGCTTTCTACATTCTTATCATCTAAATCAGCTACCTAAATCCAATCTGTATCGTTATCTTGCTTGATTAATAAATAGCTAATTTATATCTAGTACGATAAAGACCTAACCTGCTATTCCAACAATTTCGTGTTTTAGGTGTTTTTTATACGCTTCAACATCTTGCTCAATTTGCGGTTGTTTCACCACATCAAACATTCCGAAGGTTTTTAATCCTTCCATACCTAAAAATTGGTTCGCTTTATGGAATGGAAAATAGACAGCATCAATTCCTTTTCCTTCAAAGAACTGTTCTTGTTCTTCAAAAGATTCAAAAGGCGCATTCCAAGTTACAGAAAGAAGATACTTTTTGCCTTGTAATAATCCACCTGAACCATATTTTTTCGAAGGATCTTTTCGTGTACGACCATCATCAATATACATTTTGCCGTACCCAGCACTAAATACATCATCAATGTATTTTTTTAAGATCCAAGGGCCTTCCATCCACCATGCTGGCATTTGATAAATAATGACATCAGCCCATAAGTATTTATCAACTTCTTCGTTAGTATCATAACCATCATCAATGCGTGTTGATTGCACATTTATCTGATGTGAAGACAACAAATCTGTGGCGACTTGCGTTAAATGATCGTTGAGTTTCCCTTCAGAACCATCAAACTCTTTTGCAGCATTAATAATAAAAACGTTAGTCACTTCTAAACTCCTTGTATACACATATTTAATAAGCAAACTGTAACGCAATTACTCATCACTGCTTTAACTCATTCCTCCATTATTCTTGCCTAATAATCCAAAGATACCGTTTCAGTTTCTGATTCTTTTAATCGTTGAATATCTTTTAAGGGCGATAAACCAAATAATCGATGATATTCACGGCTAAATTGTGAGGGGCTTTCATAACCGACGATAAATGCTGCTTTAGAAACATCACTCATTTCAATCAGCATGATCCTTCTTGCTTCATTCAGCCGCAACCACTTTTGATACTGCAACGGCGTCATGCCAGTTCGTTTTTTAAAGTGAAAATGAAATGATGAGGTGCTCATACCCACTAACGTTGTAAGATCTTCAATCCGAATTGTTTCGTGATAATGTTGTTTAATCCAATCAAGCGCATGACTAATTTGCCGACACTGAGGATGTTGTGATGCTAATAGTTGCTGACGCGCACCATCATTCGATCTTAATAAGTAATAAAGGATCTCTTTTTGGATCAAAGGAGCAATAAAAGGTGCATCTTCTGGTGTATCTATTAGTTTTATAAGCCTTGTTACTGCTTGTAAGATTGGCGCGGTTGCTTGAACAATTTGTTGAGCGCTGATTTCGTTATTTTCTTGTAGTAATTCAAACTTATTTTCAGCCAGCAGCTCAGGTAATAGAGCGAGGTCTAATTTTAGTAACATTGCTAAAAAAGGTGTTTCTTTTGACGCTTCACAGACTTTAGCAAAAGTAGGTATATCTGATGATGTTAAAAGCATATTCATAGGACGATAACAGTTTGTCTCTAGCCCTATCGTTATTTGCTTTGCACCTTGTGCAGCAATAGCCAAACTGGGTTCATACATCCAGCCTTCAGACTCTGTAATAGAAGTATACCGACATAACGCTAAACCAGAAACAGAGGTATCCCATCCCCCTTCTTTATCTTTTGTATATAGAAGAAGTGTTTTTTTAAATTGCTCAAACTCTAATACCATCGGTACTGATAAATTCGTAGTATCCATCGTCTCGGGATCTTCAATTAGTCTTTGAATTCGTCAGATTGTATAACTAAACAGTATGAAAAACTTTCTTTTAAAAAAACGCTTTATCTTTTCTTTCCAATGTAAGACACATTTCAGCGAGTAGAAATGTAATTTCGAATATTATTTCTATTGATAACCATTTATTTTTTATACATTTTTGTCAAAAAAGAAACAATCTGATGCACTCTTGAGCAAACGGTTATTTTTTTCATTTTTTTACTTTACAAGGTGAGCGAGGATAGCTATTATTCGCCTCGTTCTCACGAGAACTCGCTTCCTCCATAGTTCAGTCGGTAGAACGGCGGACTGTTAATCCGTATGTCACTGGTTCAAGTCCAGTTGGAGGAGCCAAATTTAGAAAAGCCCACGCTATTACAGTGTGGGCTTTTTGCTTTCTACTCATCAGTTATTTTTATTCCTCTATTTCTTATTTATTTCCTTTGTATCCTCTACATATTCATCTTATGCATCTGTTATTTCTGTTCTGTGTTAACTCAAAATCATCAATAAAAAACACCTTTTTATAAAACTATTTCAATCAACATAGCTCTACTGACTGTTTTTTAAACGTAAAACCACCTTATTTGATTTAAAAACTATAAATTAGTTATTTTTTAGCCACTTAAACTATTATTTCACTTTTTTTACTTTACAAAGTTCATCACCCTCGCTATTATCCGTCTCGTTCTCACGAGAACTCGCTTCCTCCATAGTTCAGTCGGTAGAACGGCGGACTGTTAATCCGTATGTCACTGGTTCAAGTCCAGTTGGAGGAGCCAAATTTAGAAAAGCCCGCGCTATTACAGTGCGGGCTTTTTGCTTTCCACCTTCTCTATTATCAATACCTTTCTCATTTTTCTATCTATTTTATTTTTCAGAGCCCAACATGGTCTCAAATACGTTATCTCTTTATTTTTTATCTTTATTTTTAGTCTTCAGTGTGAAAAAAATAGCCATTTAAACGAGTTCACCACCTCATTATTAGATTATCTGTTTTAGAAACACACAATATGTTGTTTATCTATGCACTTAAACAAATATCGTCGATTGTCCTTTGACATATCAAATCACCCACTATATGATACACGCCACTTAATGATGTTCCTCCATAGTTCAGTCGGTAGAACGGCGGACTGTTAATCCGTATGTCACTGGTTCGAGTCCAGTTGGAGGAGCCATTTCTTTTTGTGTCACCCTCGTAACTTCTTGATTTTATTCTCTGTTTCACCTTACATAATTTCAAAAACATAATAAAAAAATACGATTAAATGGTAGCTATTTAATCGTTTTCGTATTAGCATTCGTTTCCGGCTTGACTATCTAGTCCAATCCAATCCTTGATCTTTCGATTTTCCTAAGACACACGGAGCCGGTATATGACCACTGCACAACCTATCACCCTCACTATTCGCCGTCCTGATGATTGGCATGTTCACTTTCGTGATGATGACATGCTAAAAACCGTTGTTCCTTATACCAGTCGCTATTTTGGCAGAGCTATTGTGATGCCAAACCTTGTTCCACCTGTTACAACGATTGAAGCGGCTCGCACTTACCGTGATCGCATCAAAGCGGCTATTCCTGCCAGCGATAACTTCGAACCGTTAATGACTTGCTATTTAACAGATAGCACATTGCCTTCAGAAGTAGAGCAAGGTTTCTTACAAGGTGTTTTTACTGCTTGTAAACTTTATCCTGCGAATGCAACAACTAACTCAAGTCATGGTGTATCCGATATCACAAAGATTTATCCAATCTTAAGTGTGATGGAAAAAATCGGAATGCCATTGCTGATCCACGGCGAAGTAACCGCCTCAAGCATTGATATTTTTGATAGAGAAGCACGTTTCATCGATAGCGTTATGTCTCCTGTACGCAAGCAATTTCCTGAGCTAAAAATTGTTTTTGAACATATTACAACTAAAGAAGCCGCTCAGTATGTATTAGAAGGAAATGAATTTCTCGGTGCTACCATTACTCCGCAACATTTGATGTTTAACCGCAATCATATGTTAGTTGGTGGTGTTAAACCTCACCTATATTGCTTGCCTATTCTTAAACGCAACGTTCATCAAGAAGCACTAAGAGAAGCAGTTGCATCAGGAAACTCTCGCTTTTTCTTAGGTACAGATTCAGCACCTCACTTACAGCACCGCAAAGAATCATCTTGTGGTTGTGCTGGGGTATTTAATGCACCAACCGCACTGGCAGCCTACGCAACCGTATTTAAAGAACTCAATGCATTACAACACCTTGAAGCCTTCTGTTCTCTAAATGGTCCGCGTTTTTATGGTTTACCCGTTAATGAAGGAACAATCACATTAACTGAAAAAACTGTTGAGGCTCCAGCACAAATCCTTTGTGGTAATGAAGCGCTTATTCCTTTCTTAGCGAATGAAAATATTCATTGGGATATCACTGTCGATTAATTCTCCCCCTTGATATTTATCTAAAATGCACCATATAACATTTGTTCGACTGTTAATGGTGCATTACTCTTTTATCAGAGCCAGTACACATTTTTTTGTTATAACCAAAATTTATCTTTTTAATCACGATAAATCTCGTATACTGAAAAGTAACCACTTTGTGTGGGAGCTTCTCTCTTAGTCAAAACCGGTTGTATGATTAGGAGGTATTATGAGTAGAAAAAATGAAGTTATTCAGACACATCCTGTTGTAGGCTGGGACATCAGTACCGTTGACATCTACGATGCCATGATGTTGCGTTTACATTATCTTCCTGAAAACGAACATCATCCAGAAAATGCAGTTGTAGATAAGACACTTTGGCTCACAACAGACATAGCTAAGCAGTTGATTCATATTCTTCAAGCTGGCATTGATAAAATTGAATCATCTGAAGATTCTGTTTCAGACAACACCAAACATTAATAAAAAGATCTAGAAAAGTTAGCGAACGTAAAACAGGAGTACTTGGTACTCCTGTTCTCATTTTATCTCCCTACAGTCCTCTATCACATATTATTTATATCAATATATAAACCAGCTCTTACTGCATGCAAATAATTGCCCATATTAATAAATCAACTTTCATTTAATGAAAAAATAATCATAACCTTTTTATTCGATATATCTTCAGAAAAATAATATATAAGCCGAATTGACATAAAATAAGGTTATCTTTATTTTAATAAATTAAAACAGCTACAAACAAGGAAGTTATTTGTGAAAGTATTAATTATTGATGAATGTTTTTTTACTCGTAATGGTATAAAACATTATTTTTCGAAGAGAAATCTAAGACATGAAATAATTGACATATCATCTATACAAGAAGCCAATAGTTATATTAATCACTCAATGCCAGATATTATATTTATTGATCTCACAAGATATTGTCGAGAAGTAGCACATTGCCCGCATTTGCAACTTTTTTTTATTTCAACAAGAAGCTGTCGGCTTTATCTTTATATTGATGCTAACTACCCAGACAAAGAAAGACCTATCGCATTGACAAATAACTGTTTTATCCTTCCGAAGAAGATACTTCCTTGGGTGCTTGAAAAGACATCTTTGTTCACTTCTCGATGCCAAGTTTACTTTCCGACCTATAAACATTCATTATGTTCTATTTTTAGTTCACAAGAACAAAAAATTATTAATTATTGGATGAATGAAATACCTAATCATCAAATTGCTAAAAAACTATCCATTAGTAGTAGTACAGTATATTCACACAAAAGGCATATTACCGAAAAAATTAATGTGAAAAATCGAATTGAATTATTTTTCATATATAATATTTTAAAATACATATATGAGAAATAATCCTAATACATTTCAATCAAAAAAAACAAACAGAAGAAAAAAGGAATCCAATTCCTATTATTACTCCCTGTAAATGAGGTGGCTAATATGCGTGTTGATCACCTTAAATTTATTATAATATTATGTATGTAGGATACATATGATATTAAAATAATTAAACTGATATAGCTCTATCTTATAAAAGATAAAGTAAAACTGATTTGTTATGCAATCACTTCACTCTTCTTTTAATAAAGAGTGAAGTGATTATTTAAAATACCAAATCGATAATTAAGCTATGCGCTCAATCTTAGCTGGTAAACCTTGACGCACAGATGCACCAGATACCCAATCTAACCATGTATTAGTGATTTGACGTGTTGGATCAGCAAACCCCAAATCATTAAGGTTGATACCGTTGCCAATGCCTTTATCCATCGGTAATGGTTGTTCATCTAAATAATGCTGACGAGAGCCTAACTCTTGATGCCCATATCCATGTTCAATCGCTAAAACGCCCGGCATTACGCCATCAAGTAAACTAATCTCAGCTTCCACTTGTCCACCGGGTGTAACAATGCGAACTTTATCACCATGATTAACCCCCCATTTTTTACCATCTTGAGGATTAATTGCGACTAAGTTACTCGGTTTTACCATTCTTAAACGCTGGATCATGCCTGTTGAACTACTCACCACATGAGACTTAAAGGACATTAATTTTAATGGCCACTGCTCTTCAGGATAATGCTGATGAATATCACTACCATCCGATAAACGTGGTGGATAATAAGTCGGGCAACCACTATAACGTTCACCTGTTATTGCATGATGGTTTTTAGCCACTTCTTCATTCCAGATTTGTAATGGTTTTTTCCACTGAGGTCCAGTTTCTTCACCATTCCACGCTTTGTCATAAGGGGCAAAACGACCGCCTCGTGTATAGATATAGGCAACTTGAAGAACTTCTTCATTTTTTAATGTTGATGTTATCGCAGGTAAAATACGGTCTACACCACTTAATAAAATATCTTCATTGGTTGCAGGGGCAACAGGTTTTTCCCCCATAAACGCCATATTAGCGGCAACGCGTAAATAGTAATCTTCTGCACTATTGATTGGATAGAAGTTACCCTCCATATCTTCGATTGCTTTCTCACCAAAGCCTGGCAAATCTAAGGCTTTTGCAACAGCAATACAGAATGCTTCCATTGAAATTGGCTGACCATCAGCTGTTTTTGCAACACGAGGTTCAACAATCGGCCAGCGTGCTGTACTTGCTTTAGTTTGAACACCAGACCAAGGCGCACTAAATCCCCAACTCTCAAAGTTATGTGTATCAGGAACAATATAGTCTGCCAGCGCTGTTGTTTCATTCATAAAAGCATCAATACCAATAATCAAAGGTAGGTGCTTCGGATCTTTCAAGCGCTCTTCCATCACTTGGCGAATACCCGCAATCCCATAAATAGGGTTGGTCATATTCGTTATCCATGCTTTTAATGAATAAGGATAACCTGCTAATGCAGAGCCTAGCTGCTCAGTTAATTGTCCAGCAGCAAACGGATACCAAGGTGCTTTTGCTGGATATGGGGATCCCCCTTTCTCTATACGCTCACGGTATTCATCAGATTTCTCATAGGCGGCTTTGCTGCGTGATAACACCATGCCTTTTGGTTTAACTTTACCTTTAAAGCTATCCATTTTGTAACATGGCCCATCGGTTGCACCATTAAACTTACCGCCACCAACAGATACTCCACCTTTAAGGTTTAAGTTACCTATTAGCGCATTCAGCATAATCACGCTCCATGCAGTATAGAAACCATTACCGCCCATCATACCGCCATGAGAGATAACCGCCGCTTTTCGTCCATAAGCGGTAAATTCACGACCTAATGCAGCGATTGTTGTTTCTGGTACTTTACAACGCTCACTATATTCTGCCAGTGTCATACGTTTAGCCGCTTCATCAAGTAATTGGAAACTTGATTTAACCGTAACGGTAGCACCCGTTTTTAATGTCACAGTATGCGTAGCAAACAATTGTGCTTTATTAACTTGGGTCGATGGAACTAATTCACCTTCAAGTGATAAAACCAAGGTTTGCTCTTCCCCTTCTGCAACATCATTAAAATGTGCAGTTGTCAGCATTTGTCCTGACAAAGGATGTTTTTCATCACTGATCACAAGGTGAGTCGCATTCGTCCAGCTCTTCTCACCCATATTTTTCATTGAAACTTCGCTTGGTACTGACAGATATTCTGCATTGTAGCGATTGTTTTCAATGATCCAGCGGATCATCCCCATAACTAAAGCGGCATCCGTTCCCGGTTGAACTGGAACCCAATGCCCATGATCGTTAGCTAATGTTGTTGTTAAAGGTAAAGCAGGGGCAACAACCACATAGTTAAACGAATCACGAATTCGTGCGTTAGCTAACTGACGACCTTGACGCTTAAATGGGTTACCTGATTGTGCTGGTGATGTTCCTAAAAATAGTGCAAATTCAACGTAATCCCAGTCAGGCTTAACGTGGGCGTTTTTATCTAAATCGTTCATTAACGCACCAGAGCCAGCACGGTACGCCAATCCACAATAAGAGCCATGAGCACCAAAGTTTTTACTACCAAATGAGTTTTGAGCAAAGCGACGAATAAACGTATCTCGACCATCATCACCCGCATTTGTCATTAATAATTGATTAGCTTTAGGGCCTAAAGCCGGTTGCTTTGGATCGATTAAAGTCTCTAAATCACGAATGGCGCGTAAGCCATCAACATGGCCTTCACCAAAGAGATCGCCACCTTCAACAATTTCTTGGATCAACTGCTCAAAACTAATGCGTTTCCATTTACCTTCACCGCGTTTACCCACGCGTTTCATCGGCTCAAGAATACGTGTTGGGCTATCAAGGCTTTCCATCATGGTTGCACCACGAGCACACGCCGTAGAGCGGTTTTCTAAACCACTTTCACCACCCATTTTTTCAAATGCTTCTTTAATTGGCATGTTATAGCCAAAATGATGATCATGAGAAAGTGGGTGATAAGGATTACCTGCAATACGTAAAACTTTATTATTGGCTCTATCAACACGGGCACGAACGCCGCATTGTGTCCAGCAACCAAAGCATTGCGTCATACAAACAGATTGATCTGTATTCGCTTGCCATTTTGCGTCTTTTACAACTTTACCTTCAGGTAATAACGAGTTTCCATTGATCCTATCAAGTGTCACTTTACCTGATGTGCCATCAACTAAACCATCTATGGCACGTTTAGCAACATCACGGTAGCTGGCAGCAAATGCGGCAATACCACCGATAACTAACCCACCTTTAAGCCATTGACGTCTTGTAAACTTAGCCATGCTGCACTCTCCTGACAACCCAACGAATACTTTCTCTAAATAAAATAGTTAACGCTATCCACAATCCAAATGTACCAACAATTGCCATCAATCCATCATTACCTAGCGTAAACTCATAAGGGTTTGTAATTATGTTATATTTTGGAATGTATTGAGCACCCATCAACATCAACCAGCGTAATACCCACGCAAGTCCCATTGATACAAATGCCATGATGGTAATAAACGCAACCGAACGTACTTGTTTTGCCATCAAAAGTCCCATCGCAACAGAGATACCCCATAGTACGATAACGCCCATGGCACTCCACCAGCCAAGGCTTCCCATTACTAATTGTTCTCTAATTGCCTGACCTGAAATCGTATCGCCTGCAACCCAAAAGCCCGTACATACTGCTAATAACATCAGTGAACTCACAAACCACATCGCTAATTCACGCTGATGTACAGGTTCACGACGTGTGCCTAATGCGAGTAATGTCGGTAGTACTTGCATTGCACTAAAGAACAACAGTATTGGTAACCAGTAGGTATACAACACAGGTCTTGCTTTTAAGATAGAAGCTTCGCGACCTGTATATAACAACAAACCAATCGCAGTTAATGAGCAAGCTAATGCTACCCAACGAGTTAATTTGTATTCACGCTTCCAGACTAAACGAACGACCATCGCAGCAAAGTAAAGCATGCTAAATACTGAGAACAATGGCAGTAATAGTGATCCCCATGCCATCCAAGACCACGGTGTTGGATAAGCATAGAAGTGCCACACGCGTGCTGTTTGGTGTAAATCTGCCGTTAAAGCAAGAGGTGCTGTAATGCCAGCTGTTACTGCAATAAAGACAGCAACCGCTTCTAAACGTTGATTACCTGCACCGCCTTTCCAGCACTGCCAGCACGCATAAAGCGTTGCACTACAAGCAATACCGATAAAAAAGAAATATTGCACAGCCCAAGGTAACCAAAAATATTCTTGAGGGATCGCGATGACTTCTTGAATTTGAGAAATTTGCGGGATCATGAGTGAACCTCCTGCTGCCATAATGCGGGTTGTCCTTGACCTGCTAACGGTTGTACAAATGCATCATCGAGGCCGAGATAGAAAACTTGTGGCAATGTACCGCTTTCTGGTTTTAATACTTTAAGCTCTTTTTCATGTGTACGTAGCATTTTGCTGATAGTGCTATTAGGATCTTTCATATCGCCGATAATACGAGCACCACCAACACAAGATTCAACGCACGCAGGCAATAATCCAACTTCGAGGCGATGTGCACAGAAAGTGCATTTATCTGCTGTTTGTGTTGAGTGATTAATAAAACGTGCGTCATAAGGACATGCTTGAACACAATAAGCACAACCAACACAACGTTCATTATCAACGACGACAATGCCGTCTTTACGTTGGAAAGTCGCTTGAACAGGACAAACTGGCACACAAGGTGGTTCATCACAATGGTTACACAATCTAGGCAGTAAGACGTTGGTTATCCCTTCTTGCCCCTTGATAGCAACCTGATATTGGTTTACTGTCGTCCTAAATTGTCCTTGAGGCGTCTGATTTTCGATGTTGCAGCTCACAGTACAGGACTGGCATCCTACACAACGGCGTAAATCAATCAGCATACCGTAGCGTTTATCTTCCGAGCCCTCACGACGCTCAGGTGATAATTTAATGCCGGCTTCAGCTAAAGGAACCAGTGAAGCACCCGCAGTAAGGACCCCTAATTGTTGTAAAAATTTTCGTTTTCCAAGATCCATATTTGTCTCCAGCATCACTCAATAACACAATCTCACTATGAGTGAAGGAAATAGAAATTAAAAAGTATGTGTTTTGTTATAAGTGCATTGTAAAAATTACTGAAGATAACACCTATTGTGGTTTACCACATACCAAGTGCGAACTTGATCCAAGACAATATTTAACATTAGATATTTATGACGATAAAACAGACAATTGGGATAAGAAACGCAGTAAGTATCGGGTTATTGCTGCTCTTTTTTGTACTTCCTCTACAAGCCACAGCAAAAGAGTGGACAATCGGTGTTTTAGCACTACGTGGTGATGCGTCCACTCAAAGACACTGGCATCCACTTGTTGATACATTAAATGAACAATTTCCGTCAGAAAACTTTGTGTTAATGCCATTAAATCTGGAGGAGATGAAATTAGCAGTTGCGAAGAAAAGTGTTGATTTCTTACTCACAAATCCTGCGCAATTTATTCAATTAGATAATGCATTTCCATTACGCTGGTTGCTCTCTTTACGTTCTGGCTATGAGCCTGATAACACGACACGAAATGTCATTGGTAGCCTAATTCTCGTCCGTAACGATAGCCCGATTACTTCTGCACATGAATTAATCGGAAAACGCGTTGGCGCCATTGCCCCTGATGCCTTTGGCGGCTATCTTTTAGGTTACAAAGCGCTACGAGAAGACGGAATTGATCCTGATAAAGATTTCACATTGCGTTTCACGGGTTTTCCGGCGGATGCTTTACTTTATCTATTACGAGATGAGGATATTAATGCGGCAATTATTCCCGTCTGTTTACTGGAAAATATGGATAGCGAAGGGCTTATTCGTAAAAGTGATTACCGCCCCTTGATTTCCTATCAAACCAATACGCCATGTTTAACCAGTACACCGCTCTACCCTAATTGGTCATTCGCAGCACTAGATACCGTACCTGATGAACTTGTTGATAAAGTCACTCGCGTTTTACTCACCGATGATAGTAAACCGATGAAATGGGGAGCCCCTGCTTCACATACACAAGTTGAAAAGCTATTAAGGGAAGTCAACCAACATCCTCGCCAAAGACAGCTTTGGCAAGATGCGCAAAGTTGGGCTATTCAGCACCAATTTATTATTGGTCTTTCATTGGCGGCTATCCTTTTTCTCATCCTAAACCAAGTCTGGATCAGCTATTTAGTTAGGCGTCGTAGTCGCCAACTGGAACACGCTCACAATCGATTAAGACAGCAAAAGGAAGAGTTAGAACACGCTCAACGCTTAAATATATTGGGAGAAATGGCATCAGGATTTGCTCATGAGCTTAATCAGCCACTTTCTGCTATTAAAAGCTATGCGCAAGGGAGCGTTATTCGCCTCAAAAGAGAGAATGAATCGCACCCATTGCTACCTGCATTGCAACAAATAGATAAGCAGGCGCAACGCGGCGCTGATATCATTAGAAATCTACGCTTATGGGTTGGAAAACAAACACCTAATACTGATACCATTTTGCTTTCTCATCAAAGTATTGCAGAGTGTATCCAACATATTTGGAAGCTTTTACGCGTAGAAGACAAATACCCACAGGTTTCACTGATCACCCATATTGATGAACATGATACCCTGTGTTTACCCGAAACATTATTAGAGCAAATTTTATCGAATTTAATCACCAACAGTCTCCAAGCTGGCGCTAACGAACTAAAAATTAGCACCCATAAGGCTCCTGATAGGTTACTTATAGTCATTGAAGA
Organism: Proteus sp. PR00208; assembly: GCF_016238545.1. Lineage (NCBI taxonomy): Bacteria > Pseudomonadati > Pseudomonadota > Gammaproteobacteria > Enterobacterales > Morganellaceae > Proteus > Proteus sp. PR00208. Next base: position 108,704 of record NZ_JAEHQE010000009.1, read on the forward strand.
TGATGCAGGTGGAATGAGCCACAGCCAACTTGAACAGCCCTTTTCCCCATTCCAAACAACAAAAACGGAAGGACTTGGGTTAGGTTTGGTGATTTGCCAACGTTTATTGCTTTCTCAAGGTGCTGATATTCATATTGAAAACCAAAAGAATGAACAAAATAAAGTTGGAATAAAAATCACACTTATTTTCCCTAACAAAAATAAATAACGGAGAAAAAATGCCAACAATTCATCTTGTTGATGATGATCTTGCTGTCACTGATGCTTGTCAGTTTTTATTAGAAAGCTTAGGTTATTCAGCCCATGTCTGGAATGATAGTGAGTTCTTTATCAACAATGTCAATCTCTATCAGCAAGGTGTTGTATTGTTAGATATGAGAATGCCAAAACCCGATGGCAGGCAAGTCCACCAGCATTTAATTGATAAGCACAGCACCCTTTCTGTGATTTTTTTAACTGGTCATGGCGATATCCCCATGGCAGTTGAAGAGATCAAAAAAGGAGCTATCGACTTTCTACAAAAACCCGTTGATAGCAATGCGTTGTTATCTGCTTTAGATGCAGCATTTCTTGAAACCAATACGCGTTTTACCGCACATGATATTCGTCGCCGTTATGCTTCATTAACCCCAAGAGAAAAAGACATTGCCTATTATGTTATTCAAGGATTAATGAACCGAGAAATTGCGGAAGTTGCTTGTGTTTCAATAAGAACTGTCGAAGTTCATCGAGCAAAAGTGATGGACAAAATGGCAGCTAAAAATATTGCCGAATTGGTGACGGCATTACAAGGTATCGAAATAATTTCACCTAATTTATGACAAAATTTCTTATCTGCGCTAAAAAGTGTCACAATATAAGATATTCATTGGAAAAATAGTAAATAGATAGGCTTATGATAAAGTCACCTCCATTTAAAAAATCATTTTTGCATCCTAAATATTGGCTGACTTGGTTCGGGATCGGATTACTCTATATTCTGGTTCTCCTTCCTTATCCTGTCATTTATTGGCTAGGTACGCGCCTAGGCCGTTTTTCGAAAGTTTTTTTAAAAAAACGTGTCCAAATAGCGGAACGTAATCTTGAACTCTGTTTTCCACAGATGCCAAAAAGTGAACGAGAAGCCTTAGTTAATAAAAATTTTGAATCTGTTGGTATGGGATTATTCGAAACGGGTATGGCGTGGTTTTGGCCAGAGTGGCGTGTCAAACGTTGGTTTAAAGTCAGTGGGCTTGAAAATATCAAAAAGGTTAAAGACTCAGGACAAGGGATCTTACTTATTGGGATCCATTTTCTGACACTAGAGCTTGGTGCTAGGATTTTTGGTATTTGTAATCCTGGCGTTGGTGTTTATCGCCCTAACGATAATCCCGTTATGGACTGGCTACAAACATGGGGTCGATTACGTTCTAATAAATTTATGATTGACAGAAAAGATGTCAAAGGCATGATCCGTAGTTTAAAAGCAGGTGAAATTATTTGGTATGCACCTGACCATGATTATGGTCCTCGTAAAAGTGTTTTTGTGCCTTTGTTTGCAGTTGATAAAGCGGCAACAACAACGGGAACTTATATTCTGGCAAAAACGAGCAAGCCCGCATTAATTCCATTTACCCCAAAACGCTTACCTGAAGGCAAGGGTTATGAATTAATTATATCGCCACCTGTTGCTGATTTTCCTACTGATAATGAGGAAAATACCGCGAGAGCGATGAATAAAGTCGTTGAACAAGAGATTTTACGCGCGCCAGACCAATATATGTGGTTACATCGTCGCTTTAAAACTCGCCCAGAAGGTGACGCTTCCTTATATAACGAAATAAAGAAAGTACACTAACGACAAAGTGGCTGTTTTGAAATAAAACAGCCACTTTGTTATATTGCAATACACTGAAATAACAATAATAAAATCAATAACAGCATAAGCTGTAAACTCCTGCAAAACACATTATAAGAGCAAGACCTATCGCACTTATTCTGTATCATGGCTATATTCTTATTCATCATAAAATAAGAAAACCGACTCGTTGTTGCCACGCCCAACATCGCTACGGTTATTGTCAGCCTATTTTCTTGGTTTACTCTCTCGTTCTCGGCTAAAGGAGTAACATGGATCTCAAGCCCCGAAATAACTCTTGGAAACGTAATCTCTATATTGTCTGGTTTGGCTGTTTTTTAACTGGCGCTGGTTTTAGTTTGATCATGCCCTTTCTTCCTTTATATGTAGAAGAACTGGGTATAACCGATCACGAAGAGCTTAATCTTTGGACAGGTGTTGCATTTAGTATTACTTTCCTTTTTTCTGCCATTGCAGCACCTTTTTGGGGGAAATTATCAGATAGAAAAGGTCGAAAATTAATGCTGTTACGTTCTGCCCTTGGTATGGCAATTGTGATGGTATTAATTGGGTTTGCTCAAAATATATGGCAATTATTAGTATTGCGAGCCTTGCTGGGTGTATTAGGTGGCTTTGTTCCGAATGCAAATGCGTTAATTGCCACTCAGGTTCCAGTTAAAAAAAGCGGCTGGGCATTAGGAACACTTTCAACAGGTGCAGTAAGTGGCGCATTAATAGGTCCTTTAATTGGCGGTATGCTTGCCGATCTCTATGGTTTACGTCCTGTCTTCTTTATTACTTCTGCCGTTTTATTTATTTGCTTTTTAGTCACCCTCTTTTTTGTCAGTGAAAACTTTACACCTGTTTCTAAAAAAGACGCACTGACCACCAAACAGGTATTCTCATCACTTAAAAATAAAAGACTCGTTGTATGCCTATTTTTCACTACGATGATCATTCAAGTAGCAACAGGCTCCGTTACGCCTATTTTGACACTTTATATTCGTGAATTAACAGGTTCAGTTAGCAACCTTGCCTTTATCAGTGGTGTTGTCGCCTCTGTACCTGGTATTGCTGCACTTATTAGCGCACCTCGTTTTGGTAAATTAGGTGACCGAATTGGTCCTGATAAAGTCCTTCTTTTTACCCTCGGACTCTCTATTTTTATGTTAATTCCAATGGCACTGGTCAGTAGTTATTGGGAACTTGGCGCGCTACGTTTTTTACTTGGTGCGGTCAACGCAGCCATGTTACCTGCGGTACAAACGCTTATTCTCTATAACATTACCCCTGCTATTGCGGGTCGAATTTTCAGCTATAACCAAGCACTAAGAGATGTTGGAAATGTTACGGGACCGTTAATGGGGGCTTTTGTCGCTGCAAGCTATGGATTTAGAGCTGTTTTTTATTTCACCGCAGCCGTTGTCTTTTTTAATCTAATTTATTCTTGGTTAAGCTTTAGAACACCACAAGAAAAGTAGTCAAAAAATCTACAAATTAGATTAGTTAATAGTTTTTTTTCTTCAAAAAATTACACTTTTACATTTAAAGGCTTAATTGTTATTTTTTTTATTCTATTTTTTGTAATTTATTGTTTATTAAGAACATTCTCACCCCCTACTTGTTAAGACCTATAAAATTTTCTTGTCCTCTTTTTTCAAAAAATTGCAAGGTTAACTATTGCAAAATGAGATTTTTATCGACTTTTGCACCAAAAAATGGTTTATAAAGTATTAAATATACTTTTAGTCACTAAATTCTGACAAAAGTATGTTAAAAATATATTAATTAAATGCAGTGGGTATTGATAACAGAATGAAATAATTTTGTTTCACCACTAGCTGATATTTTGTTCTTTTTACTTGCAAACGACCTGTAGAGGTTTTTTTGGGAATTTAAGATGCAATCTACTCACTCAAAATCTAGCCGAACTTTCTTTGGCCACCCATATCCATTAAGCTCCCTTTTCTTCACCGAAATGTGGGAACGCTTTTCTTTCTATGGTATTCGCCCATTATTAATTCTATTTATGGCGGCAACCGTTTATGAGGGTGGCATGGAAATCCCCAGAGAGCAGGCATCTGCTATTGTGGGTATTTTCGCAGGCGGTGTTTATTTAACATCGCTACCAGGAGGTTGGCTGGCTGATAACTGGTTAGGTCAGCGCCTAGCTGTATGGTATGGCTCTATCTTTATTGCATTAGGGCACCTATCCATCGCACTTTCAGCGTTTTGGTCACAAGATCTGTTCTTTATCGGTTTATTACTGATTGTATTGGGTACAGGGCTATTTAAAACCTGCGTAACTGTGATGGTAGGAACCTTATATAAAAGGGATGATACTCGCCGTGATGGTGGATTCTCCTTATTTTATATGGGTATCAATATGGGCTCATTTATTGCACCACTCATCACGGGTTTCTTAGTGCGTGATTATGGCTGGCATTGGGGCTTTGGTATCGGTGGGATTGGTATGCTTGTTGCGTTACTGATTTTCCGCTTTTACGCAGTACCGACCATGCGTCGCTTTGATAGCGAAGTCGGTTTAGATTCAAGTTGGGATCGCCCAACCGTCGTTCGTCGTAATGTCGGTCAATGGATCTTAGCGTTATCTGTCGTTCTTATAGCAATTGTTGGCCTTATTATTTCTGGTGTTATTCCTTTTAACCCAGTTGTTGTGGCTAACTTTATGGTCTATGTAATTTCAGGTAGTGTTATCGCTTATTTTATCTATTTATTCCTATTTGCTGGATTAAGTAGTAGTGACCGTTCTCGCTTATTTGTTTGTTTCCTCTTATTAGTTTCAGCAGCCCTTTTCTGGTCTGCATTCGAACAAAAACCAACATCATTTAACTTATTTGCCAACGACTATACTGACTTAAACTTTATGGGTTTCGAGATCCCAGCAGTTTGGTTCCAGTCTGTTAACGCCCTGTTTATTATTATTCTTGCACCTGTATTTAGCTGGTTATGGCCAATGATGGCACGTAAGAATATGAATTTAAGCAGTATGACTAAGTTTGTGATTGGTATTTTATTTGCAGCGGGTGGCTTTACCGTCATGATGTTTGCATCTGAAAGCGTTATTGCAACAGGACAAGGCGTTTCACCTCTTTGGTTAATTGGCAGTATCTTATTACTGACATTAGGTGAATTATGCTTAAGCCCAATTGGTCTTGCCACTATGACTATTTTAGCGCCTGCTAAAATGCGTGGTCAGGTGATGGGATTATGGTTCTGTGCAAGTGCATTAGGTAATTTGGCAGCAGGTTTAATGGGTGGAAATATCCGTCCAGACAAACTGGATGTAATGCCTGATTTCTTCTCTCATGTTTCTATCGCTCTGGTTATTTGTGCTGTTGTTCTTGCTGCACTGATTATTCCAGTTCGTAAACTTTTACAAAGTGCAGATAGCAAAGAGAAAGCACAAGCTTAATCTAATGCGTTAATTATTAAAGCCATGTCTAATTACTTAGACATGGCTTTTTGCTTTTATATCCTACAATTTGTAACGCTGTTTTTAAGTATTGCACCCAATATTTAAAACACTTAATCTCATTACCTTCTATTTATTGGTAGTTTATCACTAAGGTAATACGATGACAGTTCTTCCTATTTATTATGTTAATGCTTTTTCCTCTCTGCCTTTTTCAGGAAATCCCGCAGCTGTCGTTTTGTTAGAAGAGTGGTTGCCTGATGACACCTTAATTACACTTGCTAGTGAGATTAATTTACCTGAAACCGCTTTTTTAGTTGGTGATCATATTCGTTGGTTTACACCTAAAATTGAAGTTCCTCTTTGTGGACACGCAACATTGGCCACAGCTTTTGTACTGAAAACGATAAAACAGTCTCCTAATAAGCTCTTTAAATTCCAATCTCTTTCAGGTGAGCTCACTATTTCTTGCCAAGGATCTCTCTTTACACTTAATTTTCCAGCTATACCCGCGACATTAAATAACGATATAAAATCAGCGCTTGAAGAAAAATTAGCATTACAAATAGATGAAGTTTGGCAAGCGCGTGATCGTTATGTTTGCTTTTTATCTGATCCAGAAACTGTCATTAACTACCAACCGGATTTCACTCAAATCGCACAGTTGCCTTTACCTGGCGTTATTATCACAGCTAAAGGTCATGCTCCTTTTGACTTTATTTCTCGCTTCTTTGCGCCCGTAAAAGGCGTGAATGAAGATCCTGTTACAGGCACATCGCATTGTGTATTAGCCCCAATTTGGGGTAATAAACTCAATAAAACACAGTTACAAGCAAGACAAGTTTCAAAACGAGGTGGAAATATCGACTGTGAATTAAAAGATAATCGCGTTTTACTAACAGGAGATGCTGCACTCTTTTTAACTGGCGAAATAACCTTTTAATTACAGACGGCATAATCAGCCATTCATCTACTTTGCTTTCAATTTACTCTATTTTATACTGTGGGGAATTTCTCCCCTATAGTATAAAAGAAGAAGGCTTTATTGTTATGTCCATCTCTGACTTATCTCCTGAGCTACAAGATAAAATTAAAAATTCAGTCACCCGTGTATCTAAAGTCATATTCCCCACCACGACTAATCATCACTCAACACTCTTTGGTGGCACTGCATTAGCTTGGATGGACGAAGTTTCATTTATTACCGCCACTCGCTTTAGCCGTAAACGCCTAGTGACGGTTTCAACTGAAAAAATAAATTTTAATCACCCTATTCCATCGGGTACGATTATTGAATTAGTGGGTGAAGTTATTCGTGTTGGACGTACAAGTTTGACGGTAAATGTTTCTATTTTTCTTGAAGATATGTACGCAGAAGGCCGTGAAGAAGTGATCCATGGTCAGTTTAATTTCGTTGCGGTTGATCATGACGGTAAACCAACGCCATTATTCGATAAATAGCATCTTATAGAGAGATTTATCATACTTTTTATCTCTCTTAATTAAAAACTGCATTATTTTATAATGTGATTTATTATTTTGAATAATAACAAAGAGTAAGAACATTAATTTAAATGGATATTTTTCAATCAACATAAAATATCCAACAAAATCAATAGATAATAAGATTACTAACATGTAAGACAAGAGTTATCCACAGTTAATGTGGATAACTGATTAAGTTCAAAAATCAGAGAACACAGATTTTTGTTACTGCAAACTCAATCTGACAAATAGTCAGTTTCCTTCCTACAGTTGCACTTTCAGCAATAACAATATCCGTAGATTGTGAATACTGTCGCCCCACTTCAAGCGCTAACTCAATAGTGGGCTCAATCAGTAATATCACCCCAATCTGTTCAATATCAACAGGAAAGTCTGCAAGTGATCTAAGTTGCACCACTTGTTTTATCTTACTTTTAGCAATCTCTTGTGCTTTTTCTGTTGCGGCCTGATTAACTCTTGTTTGTTTTTCAAAAGCGCCACCACCCGAATGAAGAAAGATCATAATTTGCTCATTATAGAAAACAAAGGCTGTTACCTTTATTATTCAAATCCAAGCCATAAAAGCCAGCAGATAGATAAAAAAGAAACAGCCTTATCTCTATTTTTTCATTCTATTGAGCACAATATAAAAGTGCTTTACCAACCATAAGAAACACCTCCGCCGACAACACCGCGATCTTCTGTATTCCATGAAGCAGAGACACGAATAATGGCACTTTCTGTTATTTGATACTGAGCACCTGTTGCAAGGGCATTAGCATCGCGATAATTACCCACTCCCACACCTAAACTAAAAGTATGATTAGTCACATAAGGAATATTGGCCATTGCCGCAACAGAGGCAATACCTGCACTTGCCCTTTTGTCAGCTTTATCTATTTTGTTATCCATATTATTGAGCGCGACATCATTATCAATAAAGATATTCTTAATCTTATTGTTGGTATATTCATTCGCAATAGAAATAGAGTCTTTTTTTGACGAATCAATGTATTCTCTTAGGGACTCATCTCTTTCATTGATAACAGTATTGGTGATATTGATATATTCATTTCCTTTTTGAGTAATATATTTTTCACGCTCTTTTGTAATTTTTTCGTTATTTCTATTTATTGCACCCTCAATACCTGTGGAAATTTTACTGATTTCTATATCAGTATAATTATTGGCATTTTTTTCAGATTTTATAACTCGCCCTTCTGTCAATGATGTTATTTCATCTCGGGTATTCTTGATATGTTCTACTGTTTTTTCATGATGTTCATTGACTTTAAAATCAGTGTATCCTTTACCACTATTCTCAACTTCAACAATTCTATTATTGGTATATTCTTTAATATTATTTTCAGATTTGGTAATTTTATCATTGGTGTTTTTCTCAATATTACCTTTCATTTCATCCACTCGATTATTAGTATAATCTTCAACGCCTGATTTTATTTCAGCATATTTATTTTCACTATAGATATGAAATTCGTTTTTTGCTTCATTGATATAATTAATCGTATTCTCTTGATGTTTTTCTATTTTACTATCAGTATATTGATTTGCTTTCTTCTCCGCACTATTGGCTAATTCATTTGCTTTTGTTTCACTTCTTTTTAGCACCTCCTCATTTGCTTTAGCAATATCGCCTTTTATTATTTTATTATTATCATTTATTTGATTATTTGTCTCTTTAAGAATGCGATCTTTTTCTTGCTCAATTCTATTATAAATATTCTGGTTATTGTCATTAATACGCTTATCTGCCTCAATAAGAATATTATCTTTTTCTTTTCTTAATTGAGAAACATTAACAGCATCGTTATCTTCTGTACCTGCTGCGACATTAATAATTTGTCGCTGATTTTTATCACTACCGATTGATAATGTATTATTGCGATTATTACTACTGTTATCGCCTAATATAATTGCATTACTTGCTGATCCTGAAGATTTGCTACCAATAATAACTGAATTATCTGCATTATCAGAAAGGCGACTGCCACTACCTAAAATAACCCCATTTTCAGCATTATTTATTGCCCCTTTCCCTATACTAATTGAATCTTTATTTTCACTATAAGCTTGAGAGCCAATAGAAAGAGAACCGTCACCGATTGCCATTGCACCACTTCCCAATGACATCGCATTATCTCCTATTGCTGTACTTTTATGGCCTATTGCCGTTGCATTTTTACCTTCTGCTCCCGCGTTAGCACCAATTGCGGTTGATTGGTCTGAATGTGCCCATGTATTATATCCAACCGCGGTCGATTCATTACCATCTGCTTTACTATTTCCACCTAATAACGTGGTATTATTGGCATAGGAAGAAGTAGATGAAAATAATATAATAACTAATAGTTTTATCTTAAAATTTATATTACAAACCATACCTATATCACTCCAAAAT
>NZ_JAEHQE010000010.1:0-115741 GCF_016238545.1 Proteus sp. PR00208
CTTTTTTTTTCAACAAAACAAAGAAAAACGCTCTATTTTTATGCTGATAGAGTAAAATCCGAACAGCTTTATCCAGCTGACTCACGTAAGATAGAAGATAAATTATGGTATAGGTAATCTTTATTATGCAATTTAACGAGCAACGTTCAGCTTCTCAAAAAAATCTTTCTTATATAGTTGCTGAAAAACTAGGTAAACAAATCCTTTCGGGACATTATGAACCTGAGTCTTTACTACCTGGAGAAATAGAACTAGCAGAATTACTCTCCGTCAGCAGAACAGTTATCCGTGAAGCAATCAAAATGCTCGCTGCAAAAGGTATGCTTTTACCTCGGCCAAGAATAGGTACTCGTGTTACTCCAATGCAAAATTGGAATCTATTAGATAATGATCTTCTTAATTGGTGGATAGACAGCGGTGAATTTAATAAGGTCAGCCATTATTTCCATCACGTTCGTTTAGCAATAGAACCTCAGGCATGTTATTTAGCTGCATTTAATGCAACCGAAAGCCAAAAACAGTCTCTTGCTTTATTTGGTAGAGAAATGCAGTTGCTTGATGAGAATTTCGATAGACAACATTGGCTAGATATCGACACTCAATTTCACTATCTCATTTATCAAGCAAGTGGCAATCCATTCTTTGCCTCATTCGGCTCATTATTTCTTTCTGCTTATAAAAAGTATTTCGATCTTATTGTGGGTAATGAAACCGTTCAGCCGGAAACACATAATCAAATTGTTCAGGCAATTATTGATAAGGATGGAAATAAAGCGCGAGATCTCTGTTTAATCTTATTAACGAGTGATTGAATAGTTTTAATACAAATTTTGTAGGTTTTCTGTTTATAATGAAGCGATAATCAAAATATAGAACAAAGACGGTATATGCTTCATGTTGAAATCCGCCAAAAATATGTCTGGGTTGCCTTGGATTGCTGCAATGGCTTTTTTTATGCAGGCTCTCGATGCAACCATTCTTAATACGGCATTACCAGACATAGCAAAAAGCCTTAATCATTCTCCTCTCGCCATGCAATCGGCTGTTATCAGCTATACCTTAACTGTTGCATTATTAATCCCCGTCAGTGGATGGCTAGCTGATAGATTTGGAACGCGTAAAATTTTTATTATTGCGGTTTCTTTATTTTCAGGTGGCTCTTTATTATGTGCACTTTCTCCTAACCTTACTTTTCTTGTTATTTCACGGATTATACAAGGTATAGGTGGCGCAATGATGATGCCGGTTGCACGTCTTACTTTACTAAGAGCTTATCCGCGCAGCGAATTACTCCCCATTCTCAATTTTGTCACAATGCCGGGATTAGTCGGCCCCATAGCAGGGCCTCTTTTAGGTGGGGTATTGGTTACTTATGCCTCTTGGCATTGGATATTTATTATAAATATTCCTATTGGCCTATTAGGTATTTTCTATGCCATAAAACATATGCCTAACTTCACTATGCCAAAACGTAAATTTGATTTACTTGGCTTTATTTTCTTTGGTTTTGGCTTAGTTATGCTTTCTGTCAGCCTTGATCTTTTTGGTGATAAAAATATCTCTCGATATATTCCTATTGCCATTATTTTAGGTGGATTTTCTTTACTAGGGTTATACGTCAATCATGCAAGACGCCACCAGCAACCACTTATCCCTCTCAATATATTTAAAACACGAACTTTCTCTGTCGGTATTGCGGGAAATATTGCAACAAGATTGGGAACTGGCTGTATTCCTTTCTTAATGCCACTTATGTTACAGGTTGGGTTTGGTTATCCTGCTATTATTTCTGGGATGATGATGGCGCCTATGGCATTAGGTTCTATTTTAGCAAAATCATTTGTCACAAAGATCTTAGTGAAATTTAGCTATCGCCGAACACTCTTTACTATCACCATTATCATTGGTTTGATGATCGCTCAGTTTTCACTTCAATCCCCTGATATGTCTATTTACTATCTTGTCATTCCACTCTTTTTATTAGGTGTGGTCATGTCCATACAATTTACATCAATGAATACAATTTCATTGGCCGATTTAACAGACAACAATGCTAGCTCAGGAAATAGTGTTTTGGCTGTCACCCAACAATTGGCAATTAGTTTTGGTATTGCAGTAAGTGCATCTATTTTAGGATATTTTGATACAGAGAATGTGGGCACTACGGTTGATAACTTTCATTATACTTTTATTACTGTTGGTATCATTACATTACTTTCTTCCTTTGTATTTTTACTCCTTGATAAACATGATGGCGATAATCTAACTAATAAAAAGAAAAAAACCTGATAACGTTATTCAAACTAAAAAAGAGAGCCTAGGCTCTCTTTTTCTTTATATAAGATAGAAAAATACATTATAAAGATGAAGCTAAAAAAGTATCTACCTCATGACGCCATGGTACTGATGGTTGAGCGCCTGCTCGAGTAACAGCAATGGCAGCTGCCGCATGAGCAAATTTAATCGCAGGCATCATAGATTGCCCTTCTAATAAAGCAGTAATTAGCGCGCCATTAAATGTATCGCCTGCTGCGATAGTATCAACAGCTTTCACTTTAAATGCAGGGACAATACAACCTTTACTATTTTTCTCACTTACCCAAACTCCGCGGCTTCCTAATGTAATAAGAACCGTTTTAATACCTTTATGATGCAGAACATCCGCTGCTTGCTGAGCACTTTCATCATCTATCACTTTAATTCCAGTCAGATATTCAGTCTCTGTTTCGTTTGGAGTAATAATATCGACAAGTGATAACAGCTCATCAGGTAATGCTTGAGCAGGTGCGGGGTTTAGTATTACTTGCACATTTTCTTGTTTAGCGATTTCAGCCGCTTTCAATACAGAATCAAGTGGTGATTCTAATTGCATTAACAGAGCATCTGCTTCTTTTATAATATTTCCATGGCGCTGAACATAATTTGTATCTAATCGCCCATTAGCACCAGCATGAATACCAATAACATTTTCACCTTGTTGATTAACGAAAATCAGCGCAACACCCGTTGCGACATCATCAATTAACTCAATACTATTGGTATCAATATTATCTGTTATTAATTGAGCTTTAGCTTTTTTACCAATATCGTCATTCCCTAAACAAGCAAGAAACGAAATATCAGCACCACAACGCCCAGCAGCAACCGCCTGATTAGCACCTTTACCGCCAAATACCATTTGAAATTGGTTACCTGAAATGGTTTCACCAGGAAGCGGAAAATGGGCAACATTAAGAATATGATCTGCATTAACACTACCTAAAATCACAAGTTTCTTCGCTTCCATGATTTTTCCTTACTCTCAGTAATAAATTCTAGATGTATTGCATAAATGACATTCAATATTTTAAACCGATCATCTCAGCAACATTAATGAAAAAACGTGATCACCATCGAAACGTTTCGCTAGTAAAACAAAAAAGAACCAAAAATAAGCAGTAGGAAGCTGAATCGATTTTTGTTATAAACAATTTGTGTGCTAATAGAATGTTTGACTATATGTCAGCAATCCTTTTCTGATATTTTCAGGATGATGACGAAAATAAGTACCCATTATTAGGAGTGTTTATGCAACTTGCAGAGCGGATTTCACAACTTAGCCAATATCTTGAAACTGGGCTTTATGAGCGACAGTCAGCTATCCGTCTTTGTCTACTTGCTGCACTGAGTGGTGAGAGTGTTTTCTTACTTGGCCCTCCAGGTATTGCCAAGAGCTTAATAGCCAGAAGAATGAAAGAAGCTTTTAAAGAGGCTAAAGCATTTGAATACCTAATGACGCGTTTTTCAACACCCGAAGAAATTTTTGGTCCTTTATCCATTCAAGCCTTAAAAGATGAAGGTAAATATCAGCGTTTGGTTGAAGGATATTTACCTGATGCTGAAGTTGTCTTTCTTGATGAAATATGGAAAGCAGGACCCGCTATTCTTAATACGTTATTAACCGCGATTAATGAGCGTAAATTTAGAAATGGAGAAGCTGAAGTTGCTATTCCAATGCGTTTGTTAGTATCCGCCTCTAATGAGTTACCTGATTCAGACAGTAGTCTTGAAGCGCTATATGACCGAATGCTTATTCGTATTTGGTTAACAAAAGTTCAGGATAAGAAAAACTTTCGCGCATTACTTATTAATAAAGAAGTAGGCTCTTTTCATATTCCAGAACATATCCAAATTACCGCAGAAGAGTTTTCACGTTGGCAATCAGAATTAGAAAAGGTCACTTTAGATGACCATTTATTTGATTTAATTTATCAACTTCGTGAGTCTTTAGATAAAAGTGATGCTGCACCTTATGTTTCAGATAGACGTTGGAAAAAAGCGGTACGCCTTTTACAAGCCAGTGCCTTTTTTAATGGTCGTAGTGCTATTTCACCATTAGATCTTATTTTATTAAAAGATTGCCTATGGCATGACCAAGCATCATTTGCATTATTAGATAAGTTATTACAAAACCTTTTAACAGAACAAGCCTACCACCAGCTAGAGTTGATTAGAAAAATAGAAAGTTTATGGGCTGAGTGGATGCAATCGACAAGAAGTAAGCAAGATCAACAGGCTTTTCGTTTTGAAAAACAAAGTGGAATGTTTGGACGAAACGCACATTTTAGCCTATCAGATAAAATGCAGGCTGATAAATTCACCCTGTTTTTACACATCCCTCTTCATATCCATAGTATTCAGGTTAACTTTATTACTATTGAACAAAAAGCATTAGAAAACTTTTTGGCAAAAGGGGATGAGTTATTAGCACGTTTAAATGGTATTGGTTTCCCACAATCAATTAATGCACAAATACGCCAAGATGGCGTATTAGAAATTTTGGATGTGAGTCGTCGAACAACATCTCTTTATCAACAAAAAGAGACAGCACCCGCTGTTCCTATTGAAGATAACAAAGAGTGGAAAGATAAGTTAAAAGATCTGACTCAAGAAATTTATGGTGAGCAGGAAAAATTTAATCATCATCAACCAAATTTATTTATTGATAATGATTGGCTTATTTCCATAGAACAAAGTTTTGTTCAGATTAATGACAAATTGTCGCAATTAAAAAGCCAAATAAAGTAATGATATTATGCTGACACTTTCAACATTAGATATGCTTTTAGCCATAAATGAAGGACAGCTTATTGAGGAAGTTATTATTGCTGTACTTGCATCTCCTCAATTAGCGGTATTTTTTGAAAAGCATCCAAGACTCAAAAAAGCCTTATTGAAAGATATCCATCAATGGAAAAAAAGCTTACAGCAAAGAGTAAAAGAGACATTAGTCCCGACAATGATTGCTGATGAGTTTGCACTTTATCAACAAACGCAGTCATTTGGTAATGCGATGTTTAATCAGCAAGTAGAGAAAATACTGGCTGAATTAAACAAGCTAGACTCCTCTTTTACTGACGAAGCATCACAACTGATTAAAACCAATAAGCCTTTTTCACCCGCTCAACAAGCTTTGTTTATTCAACACTGGCGGATAAGTTTAATTTTCCAAGTCACTGCATTACACAAAGCCCTATTTGACCAAGAACAAGAGCAACTCCTTGCTGAGCTTCAGGAACGTTTGGCACTAAGTGGAAGCTTAAGTAATACATTCTCAGAAAATGAGCGTGCAGCAGGGCGTTTATGGGATATGAGTAAAGGTGTTTTAACAAAAACGCCTTTCGATGAGAAAATTATTCAACGTTATAGCGACTTTCTCGATCAACAACCTGAATTACATAAACTCGCAAGTTTGCTAGGTCGTAGCAAAACAGCGAAATCACTTCCTGAAGAGAGTGTGATTTTTGAGCCAGTCACTATTGTTGAGAAAGCACCAGATACAACACCAGAGCAAGTCAATGGTATAGGGCTCAGTGATGATATCTTACGCTTACTCCCTACAGAGCTCGCCTTGTTAGGTATTAATGAAATCGAATATGAGTTTTATCGAAAGCTGGTGGAAAAACAACTCAATACCTATCGATTACAAGGAGATAATTGGCAAGAGCGTACTGTATTGCGTCCAGTAACTCATCATCATGATGAAGAAAGACCAAGAGGACCTTTTATTGTATGTATTGATACATCCGGTTCGATGGGGGGATTTAACGAACAGTGTGCTAAAGCTTTTGGGCTTGCATTGATGAAAATAGCACTAGCTGATAATCGTTCATGTCATGTGATGTTATTTTCAACAGAAACAGTACATTACCAATTGTCATCGTCTAATGGTCTGCAAGATCTTATCAAGTTTTTGAATCAGTCATTTAGAGGGGGTACCGACTTAAGTGCTTGTTTAGATAATGTCGCAGAAAAACTAAATAACCCAGCATGGAAAGATGCTGATGCTGTTGTTATTTCTGACTTTGTCGCCCAAAGGTTACCCGAAAACCTAATCAACAAAATCAAAAAAATCCAACAGCAACAGCACAATCGCTTCCATGCGGTTACCCTATCCAATTACGGTAAACCCAGTATCATGAAAATCTTTGACCATATATGGCGTTTTGATACTGGATTAAAAAGTCGTTTACTTCGACGCTGGCGCCAATAATTACAGCATATCGGCGAAAGCTAAACGGGTATCTTTTTCCCATACACCGCATTGTACTTGTCCAATGTGCTCTTTTTGTAGCAGTAGCATCACTAAACGAGATTGGCCAATACCGCCACCGATAGTTTGTGGCATATCACCATGCATTAATGCTTTGTGCCAATCCAGCTCAAGACGCTTAGTATCGTCTGTTAATGTTAACTGACGCATTAATGTTTCAGGGTCGACACGGATACCCATTGATGACAATTCAAACGCATCTTGTAGAACAGGGTTCCAAACAAGAATGTCACCGTTTAAACCTTCAAATCCATCTTCGTTTGGTGTTGTCCAGTCATCGTAGTCTGGCGCTCTTACATCATGAGCTTCGCCACTTGATAATTTGCCACCAATACCAATTAAGAAAACAGCACCATATTCTTTTGTAATCGCTTTTTCACGACCTTTAGCATCAAGGTCAGGATAACGACGCAGTAACTCTTCAGTGTGGATAAATTGAATTTGATCTGGCAGGAACGGTACCAGACCAAACTCTTCGCTGACGGCTTTTTCAGTTTCTTTTATTGCCTGATAAATTTTACCCACTGTCTGCTTAAGATAAGGAACTGTACGCTCTTTATCTTCCATCACTTTTTCCCAATCCCACTGATCAACATAAACAGAGTGGATCTGAGTTAAGCGATCTTCGTCTGGTCGCAAAGCTTTCATATGAGTATAAAGACCTTGACCAGAACTAAATCCAAAACGAGCTAATGTTTTACGTTTCCATTTAGCTAATGAATGGACAACCTCAAAAGTAGAATCTGGTAAAGATTTGACTTTAACTTGTACTGCCTTCTCATGACCAGATAAGTTATCTTGAGTTCCATCACCAAGGCGACTTAAGATCGGTCCTTGAACTTCAATCAGTCCTAATTCTTTTTCCAGCAGTCGTGAAAAATAAGATTTAACAAAGCTAATTTGCTGTTGAGTCTGGATGAATGATTTTTCCATTTTTATATTCCTAGTGGTGATGTCGTGTTTCGTTGATATAGATTAAGCAACAAAACAGGTACTAAATTCAATATACTTCATTAAAAATAGCCTTGCTTGTTTTAAATCGTTAAAAATAACGCTATAAAAATGTATTATCGTTAAAAACAGAGGGGGTTTATGGACAATATTTATCAGATCGATAATCTCGATCGTGACATACTTCACGCATTAATGGCGAATGCGAGAACACCTTACGCTGAATTAGCCAAAAAATTCGAAGTAAGCCCTGGCACAATTCATGTTCGAGTAGAGAAAATGAAGCAGGCAGGAATTATTACGGGAACGCGAGTTGATATTAGTGAAAAGCAACTCGGTTTTGATGTCTGCTGCTTTATTGGCATTATTCTTAAGAGTGCAAAAGACTATCACACTGCATTAGATAAATTAGATAAGTTAGATGAAGTTGTAGAAGTGTACTATACAACAGGGCAATACAGTATTTTTACGAAGGTTATGTGTAAAAGTATAGAAGCCTTACAAGACGTACTTATCAACAAAATTCAGACAATCGATGAAATTCAATCAACAGAAACTCTGATCTCACTACAAAACCCGATAATAAGGACGATCAAGCCATAAGGGTAAATTCTTATTTTTTTTTATAACCACATTATCCACAGGTAGATCCCAAGTGATTCACAGCGTACAATAGCGCGTCTTAAACATAAGGAGATCATTAATGAAAAAAGTCACTCTTATTAGTGGCAGTACCATGGGTAGTGCTGAATATGTTGCAGAACACCTTGCAGAGATCTTATCTGATGAAGGGTTTGAGACGGATCTGCACCATGGGCCTTCTCTTAATGATCTTCCAAATGAAGGGATCTGGCTGGTGGTCACATCAACGCATGGTGCTGGTGATCTTCCTGACAACCTACAGCCTTTTGCTAATGAAATATCGGCTGACTCCGTTGATCTTAGTAATGTCACCTTTGGTGCGATCGGCATAGGAAGTAGTGAATATGACACTTTCTGCGGTGCGATCAGAACATTGGATCAAAAATTGGTGGAAAAAGGGGCGACTCGCCTTGGCGATCGTCTCGAAATTGATATTCAAAAGTACGACATTCCGGAAGATCCAGCTGAAGAATGGATAGCTTCTTGGAAAAATTTACTTTAAATTGCACAAAAAAACAGCAAACGAATGTGGATAACTCTGCTTAAAAGCAGGGGTTAACCCGTAGTTATCCATTGTATAAGGCTATATCAAGAAATGACCTGTGCATAAGTCGTCATTTTGATCCCAGCTTATCAGCAGATAGATCACGGATCATTCACAGTATATGATCCTTTACACTTTTATGATCTTTAAATAGAAAATCCACTTATCCACAGAGGATCACTTCCTTAATAAAAGATCTAATAAAGAGATCTTTAAATAAAAAGATCTTTAAATAATTACCTGCGGATCTGCTCGCTTGTATCTGTCAAAAAGTTGAGTAGAATTCGTTTTCCCAATGCAACACATTCAGCATTCGTAACATTTAAGGTTCACACATGTTTTATCCAGAACACTTTGACGTCATTGTCATCGGTGGTGGTCACGCCGGTACAGAAGCCGCTATGGCTGCAGCTCGTATGGGGCGTCAAACCCTATTACTGACCCACAATATTGATACTTTGGGCCAAATGTCTTGTAACCCAGCTATTGGTGGGATTGGTAAAGGGCATCTGGTAAAAGAGATCGATGCCATGGGTGGATTAATGGCAACCGCTATTGACCATGCAGGGATCCAATTCAGAACCCTTAACGCAAGTAAGGGACCAGCTGTAAGAGCAACAAGAGCACAAGCTGACCGTGTTCTTTATCGCCAAGCTGTTCGTACTACTCTTGAAAATCAACCTAATTTAATGATCTTCCAACAACCAGTTGAAGATCTCATTGTTGAAAATGACCAAGTAACAGGTGCTGTTACTCGCATGGGCTTAAAATTCCGTGCTAAGTCTGTTGTTCTAACCGTAGGTACTTTCCTTGATGGAAAAATCCATATTGGTTTAGAAAATTACAGTGGGGGTCGTGCAGGTGATCCACCATCAGTTTCGTTATCACACAGACTACGCGAACTACCTTTACGTGTAGGTCGTTTAAAAACAGGCACACCACCTCGTATTGATGCTAGAACTATTGATTTTAGCCAATTAGCCGTTCAGTTGGGTGATACTCCAATGCCTGTTTTCTCGTTTTTAGGTAATGTGGATCAGCATCCTGAACAAATGCCTTGCCATATCACATACACAAACGAAAAAACGCACGATGTTATTCGTAATAACCTCGATCGTAGCCCAATGTACGCTGGTGTCATCGAAGGAATAGGTCCTCGTTATTGCCCATCTATTGAAGATAAGGTGATGAGATTTGCTGATCGTAATTCACATCAGATCTTTTTAGAGCCTGAAGGTTTAACAAGTAACGAAATTTACCCAAATGGTATTTCAACAAGCTTACCTTTTGATGTTCAAATGCAAATCGTAAATTCCATGAAAGGTATGGAAAACGCGAAGATCATTAGACCTGGTTATGCAATTGAATATGACTTCTTCGATCCTAGAGATCTAAAACAAACTCTAGAAAGCAAATTTATCAATGGGTTATTCTTTGCTGGGCAAATTAACGGTACAACCGGTTATGAAGAAGCGGCGGCTCAAGGTATGCTTGCTGGGCTTAATGCGGCACGTTACGCCTTCGATCAAGAAGGTTGGTTCCCACGTCGTGATCAAGCATACATTGGTGTATTAGTTGACGATCTTTGCACACTAGGCACAAAAGAACCGTACCGTATGTTTACCTCTCGTGCAGAATATCGCTTGATGTTACGTGAAGATAATGCAGATTTACGTCTGACGGAAATTGGACGTGAATTAGGCATGGTTGATGATAACCGTTGGGCACAATTTAGCGAAAAAGTTGAGTTAGTTGAAAAAGAGCGCCAACGTTTAAGAGATATCTGGGTTCATCCTAAAGCAGATAATATTTCTGAAATTAACGAGTTACTTAATACACCACTATCTAAAGAAGCTAATGGTGAAGATTTATTACGTCGCCCTGAAATGACGTATGACATTTTGAAAAAAATCCCTCGTTTTGCACCAGGTATTGATGATTCAAAACCACAAGCTGCTGAACAAGTTGAGATCCAAGTTAAGTACGAAGGTTATATTAGTCGCCAGCAAGAAGAGATCGAAAAACAACTGCGCAATGAAAA
The DNA here is from genome assembly GCF_016238545.1 of Proteus sp. PR00208. NCBI lineage: Bacteria > Pseudomonadati > Pseudomonadota > Gammaproteobacteria > Enterobacterales > Morganellaceae > Proteus > Proteus sp. PR00208. The sequence goes on from NZ_JAEHQE010000010.1 coordinate 10,771, forward strand.
TGCAGCGCTACCGATAGATCTGGACTATAAGCAAGTTAGCGGATTATCTAACGAAGTTATTGCGAAACTTAACGATCACAAACCCACATCGATCGGACAAGCATCGCGGATCTCAGGTGTTACACCTGCGGCTATTTCCATTTTATTAGTTTGGTTGAAAAAACAAGGCCTATTACGCAGGAGCGCATCATGAGTGACTTACTTAATCGGCTAAAAAAGCTGGCTAAGCAAGCCAATATTGAGCTTACAGATATTCAAGCTGAAAAACTCACTGGCTATGTTGCTATGCTTGATAAATGGAATAAAGCATACAACCTCACATCAGTGAGAGATCCACAACAAATGCTTATCCGTCATATTTTGGATAGCATTGTTGTTAGTCAATATCTTGAAGGTGAAAGATTTATTGATGTGGGTACAGGGCCTGGTTTACCGGGTATCCCTTTAGCGATAATGCGTCCCGATCACCACTTTGTATTATTGGATAGCTTAGGCAAGCGGGTTCGCTTTATGAAACAAGTTCAGCACGAGCTAGGACTTAATAATATCGAGCCAGTTCAATACCGTGTTGAAGAGTACCAAACAGAGAAGCCTTTTGATGGTGTTATCAGCCGAGCATTTGCCTCTATGAACGATATGCTCTCTTGGTGCTCTCATTTAGTGACTGAAGAACACGGTCGTTTCTATGCACTGAAAGGACAAATTCATCAAGAAGAGTTGGATGAACTTGCTGATAATGGATTAAAAATGCCTGAAAAAGTGATTAGCTTATCCATACCTGAATTGAATGAACAAAGACATTTGGTGATTATTTAATCAAATATTTAGTGTTTCACTGATCCTTTTTTCATTTTTTGTGCTCTGGCGATAACATTTACAATGTTATCGCCATTTGCTTTAGGGGGAATTATACGAAGTATTAAAATTCACTTTAATAGAACAACAATTTAACAATATATTATCTTTTGCTTTAATTCCCTTTGTTGCCTGCGTTTTTCTCTTTTTATTTCCAAAATAAATTAATAATTCTGTGCATTATAAAAATATTGAATTTATTTAATTAAAAATCGATTAATTATTTTTCAATTGCCACTAAATTGTTCATAAAAGGGAAGTTATTTGTTAACTCTGTTATATATTTTATGAAATAAGCTTTATTTATACTTTTATATTTGTGATGTATATCACGCTATTTATTTTATTCAGCTCTATTATTTTTACTCTTTTTGTTCTTAATCATTTTTCATAAATGGAACCTTGGTAAGAAATTTAAATTAATCTTCACTTTTTCGCTACTTATTGATTGAATTCATTGCCACGCCCCGTATAATTTGCTCGTTTTTGTCACTTGACACTTTATAGCAAAGACAGTTTGATACATCATTCAGTAATACCTTTTACGATAGCTAGTCTGGAGAATACAAACGTCATGTCTGTCTCCCTCTACAGCGGGAAAGTTGCACTGAAACTGTTATTTTTGCAGTTTATGACTTTTGTTATTCTCAGTGCGGGTTTCTACTTAAAGAGTACAGACTGGAGTTTTTCGGCTTTTTTAGGCGGGTTGGCATGTTGGTTACCCAATATTGCTTTTCTTTTGTTAATGCGCTTACAAAAAGTCAACGAAGAAGAAGCTCCAGTTCGCATAAACTGGCTTTTTGCTTTCAGTGAAGGGTTGAAGGTTATATTATCAATAGCCTTGCTGATTGTTGCTTTAGGAGTGTTTAAAGCGGCATTTGCACCACTGGTCATGACCTACTTAGCGGTGCTTGTTATGCAGGTCGTTGCACCAGCCGTCATTAACGGTTAGCGTTTTTAACAACAAAAGGGTAATTGGCATCATGTCTGCATCAGGAGAAGCATTAACCACTAGAGACTACATAGGTCACCACCTGAATAACCTTCAGTTGGACCTGCGTACTTTCGAGTTGGTCAATCCCCATGCTGAAAATGCGCCATCATTCTGGGTGTTAAATATTGACTCACTTTTCTTTTCAGTACTGATGGGAGCACTATTCCTATGGCTGTTTAGAAAAGTAGCAGTAAGAGCAACCAGTGGCGTACCGGGAAAATTCCAGACTGCAGTAGAAATGATCATTGGTTTCGTTGATAGCAGCGTCCGTGATATGTATCACGGAAAGAGCAAGGTCATTGCACCTTTGGCATTGACTGTGTTCGTTTGGGTGCTGTTAATGAATGCCCTGGATTTATTACCAATCGACTTCATCCCTTATATCGGTGAACACATCTTAGGGTTACCTGCGTTACGCATCGTTCCGACTGCGGACGTGAGTATTACTCTATCGATGGCAATTGGTGTATTTATCCTGATCCTTTTCTATAGCATTAAGATGAAAGGCATAAAAGGGTTTACAAAAGAGCTGACTTTACAGCCTTTTAATCACCCAATTTTTATTCCTGTCAACTTAATCTTAGAAGGGGTAAGCCTGCTATCAAAACCTGTTTCCCTCGGTCTTCGACTGTTTGGTAACATGTATGCAGGTGAACTGATCTTTATTCTTATTGCTGGTCTGTTACCGTGGTGGTCACAGTGGTTATTAAGCCTTCCTTGGGCGATATTCCACATACTGATTATTACGTTACAAGCATTTATTTTCATGGTTCTAACGATTGTCTATCTGTCGATGGCATCTGAAGAACATTAATTATTAACTCTTTGAAGAAATAACTGAAACAAACTGGAGACTGTCATGGAAAACCTGAGTATGGATCTGCTGTACATGGCTGCCGCTATTATGATGGGTTTAGCTGCAATCGGTGCTGCAATCGGTATCGGAATCCTCGGAGGCAAATTTTTAGAAGGTGCTGCTCGTCAGCCTGATCTGATCCCTCTTCTGCGTACACAGTTCTTTATCGTTATGGGTCTGGTTGACGCCATCCCAATGATTGCTGTGGGTCTGGGCCTTTACGTGATGTTTGCTGTTGCCTAATGATGGCAATGAGCAGTAAAAGCATCAAGTTAGTTAATAACCAAGAAAGAGGTATTGTGCTGTGAATTTAAATGCAACAATCCTCGGCCAGGCCATCGCATTTGTCCTGTTTGTTTTGTTCTGTATGAAATTCGTATGGCCACCAATTATGGCGGCCATTGAAAAACGTCAAAAAGAAATTGCTGACGGTTTATCATCTGCAGAACGTGCTAAAAAGGACTTAGATTTAGCGAAAGCCGATGCAGGCGATCAGCTAGCAAAAGCAAAAGCAGAAGCTCAAGCAATCATTGAATCAGCGAATAAACAACGCACTCAAATGATTGAAGATGCTAAAGCAGAAGCAGAGCAAGAACGTAGTAAGATCGTTGCACAAGCTCAATCCGAACTGGATGCAGAGCGTAAACGTGCTCGTGAAGAACTTCGTAAACAAGTCGCAATGCTGGCTATTGCAGGTGCCGAGAAAATTATTGAACGTTCCGTGGATGAAGCTGCTAATAGCGACATCGTTGATAAACTGGTCGCTGAACTGTAAGGAGGGAGGGGCATGTCTGAAATAGCAACGGTAGCTCGCCCCTACGCCAAAGCAGCTTTTGACTTTGCTGTGGAAAACCAGGCTGTCGATAAATGGCAGGTTATGCTGGCGTTCACCGCTGAAGTAGCACGCAATGAGCAGGTAACCGAATTACTTTCTGGTTCTTTAGCATCAGAAAAACTGGCTGACATCTTTGTCGACCTTTGTGGCGAACAATTAGATGGTCATGCTCAGAATTTAATTCGTGTTATGGCTGATAATGGCCGTTTATCAACGTTGCCTGAAGTATTGAGCCAATTTATTCAATTGCGCGCAGTACTAGAGTCAACGGTTGACGTTGAAGTAACTTCTGCCATTGAGCTAACTAAACAGCAGCTAGCTAACATTTCTGCAGCGATGGAAAAACGTCTATCACGCAAAGTGAAGCTGAATTGCAAAATTGATAAGTCTGTTATCGCAGGCATGATTATACGCGCCGGTGACCTCGTCATCGATGGCAGTATTCGTGGCCGTTTAGAGCGATTAACAGACGTCTTGCAGTCTTAAGGGGACTGGAGCATATGCAACTGAATTCCACTGAAATCAGCGAACTGATCAAGCAGCGCATTGCTCAGTTCAATGTAGTGAGTGAAGCTCACAATGAAGGTACGATTGTATCCGTTAGTGACGGTATCATTCGTATCCACGGTTTAGCCGAAGTTATGCAGGGTGAGATGATCGCACTGCCGGGTAACCGTTTCGCTATCGCACTGAACTTAGAGCGCGACTCTGTTGGTGCGGTTGTGATGGGTCCTTATGCTGACTTAGCAGAAGGCATGAAAGTTAAATGTACAGGTCGTATTCTGGAAGTACCTGTTGGGCGTGGTCTGCTTGGCCGTGTGGTAAACACACTGGGTGAGCCGATTGATGGTAAAGGTGCAGTAGAGCATGATGGATTCTCACCTGTTGAGATGATTGCTCCTGGTGTTATCGACCGTCAATCAGTTGATCAGCCTGTACAAACAGGTTACAAATCCGTCGATGCCATGATCCCAATTGGTCGTGGTCAGCGTGAATTGATCATCGGTGACCGTCAAACAGGTAAAACTGCTCTGGCTGTCGATGCGATCATCAACCAACGCGACTCTGGCATTAAATGTATCTATGTCGCTATCGGTCAGAAAGCCTCTACTATTTCGAACGTTGTTCGTAAATTAGAAGAACATGGCGCGTTAGAAAACACCATTGTTGTTGTTGCTTCTGCATCAGAATCAGCAGCGCTGCAATACCTAGCTCCTTATTCAGGTTGCGCAATGGGTGAATACTTCCGTGACCGTGGTGAAGATGCCCTGATTATTTATGATGACCTGTCTAAACAGGCTGTCGCATACCGTCAAATTTCACTGTTACTTCGTCGTCCACCTGGACGTGAAGCATACCCTGGTGACGTTTTCTATCTGCACTCCCGTTTACTTGAGCGTGCTGCTCGCGTTAATGCTGAGTACGTAGAAGCATTCACTAATGGTGAAGTTAAAGGTAAAACCGGCTCTCTGACTGCGTTACCAATTATCGAAACGCAAGCAGGGGACGTTTCTGCATTCGTTCCTACGAACGTAATCTCTATTACCGATGGTCAGATCTTCTTAGAATCTAACCTGTTTAACGCAGGTATCCGTCCAGCTGTTAACCCAGGGATCTCCGTATCTCGTGTTGGTGGTGCAGCTCAGACTAAGATCATGAAGAAACTTTCTGGTGGTATCCGTACTGCTCTTGCGCAGTATCGTGAGCTGGCAGCATTCTCACAGTTCGCTTCCGATCTGGACGATGCTACCCGTAAACAATTAAACCACGGTCAGAAAGTGACTGAATTGCTGAAACAGAAACAGTACGAACCAATGTCTGTCGCACAACAGTCTTTATCACTGTTTGCAGCAGAACGTGGTTATCTGGAAGATGTTGAAATTTCAAAAGTTGTGCCATTTGAAGCGGCTTTATTAGCTTATGCCTCTCGTGAACATGCTGATTTATTGAAAGAAATCAACCAGACTGGTACTTATAACGAAGAAATCGAAGCGAAGCTGAAAGGCGTGCTAGAAAACTTCAAAGCGACTCAGTCCTGGTAATAACTATTCGGCCTAATAGTTAAACATTAGGCCGTCTGGTTCATGAGGAGAAGCAGAAATGGCCGGCGCAAAAGAGATACGTTCGAAGATCGCCAGTGTGCAAAACACACAGAAGATCACTAAAGCGATGGAGATGGTCGCCGCGTCGAAAATGCGTAAAACGCAGGAACGCATGGCAGCCAGCCGTCCTTATGCAGAAACCATGCGCAGTGTGATTGGTCACCTTGCGTTAGGGAATCTGGAATACAAACATCCATACCTCGAAGAGCGTGAAGTTAAACGTGTCGGGTACCTGGTTGTTTCGACCGACCGTGGTTTGTGTGGTGGTTTGAACATTAACTTGTTCAAAAAACTGCTGGCAGACATGAAAGAGTGGTCTGAAAAAGGTGTGCAGGTAGATTTAGCACTAATCGGTTCTAAAGCCGCTTCATTCTTTGGCTCAGTAGGTGGGAATGTTGTTGGTCAAGTAACTGGTATGGGTGATGATCCAAAACTGTCAGACCTTATCGGTCCAGTCAATATCATGTTGCAGGCTTATGACGAAGGTCGTTTAGATAAACTGTATGTGGTGGCAAATAAGTTCATCAATACCATGGCTCAAGAGCCTAAAATTCTTCAGGTTTTACCATTACCACCAGGTGATGATGAAGAGCTGAAAGAAAAATCTTGGGATTATCTGTACGAACCTGATCCTAAGGCGTTACTGGATACTTTACTGCGTCGTTATATCGAATCGCAAGTTTACCAGAGCGTCGTAGAGAACTTAGCGAGTGAGCAGGCCGCCCGAATGGTCGCGATGAAAGCCGCTACAGATAACGGTGGTAACCTGATTAAAGAACTGCAATTGGTGTACAACAAAGCACGCCAAGCAAGCATTACTCAGGAACTTACAGAAATTGTGTCTGGTGCAGCCGCGGTATAACAGCTAGGTTTACGAATTACGTAGAGGATTCAAGATGGCTACTGGAAAGATTGTCCAGGTAATCGGCGCCGTAGTGGACGCCGAGTTCCCTCAGGATAGCGTCCCTAAAGTATACGACGCTCTTGAGGTTATGAATGGTAAAGAAAAACTGGTGCTAGAAGTTCAGCAACAGTTAGGCGGTGGTATCGTTCGTTGTATCGCAATGGGTACATCAGACGGTTTAAGCCGTGGCTTAAAAGTTGAAAACTTAGGCCACCCAATTGAAGTACCAGTAGGTAAAGCAACACTGGGACGTATCATGAACGTTCTGGGTACACCTATCGATATGAAAGGTGATATTGCAACTGAAGAACGTTGGTCTATCCACCGTGAAGCGCCAACCTACGAAGAGTTATCAAACTCACAAGAACTGCTTGAAACCGGTATCAAAGTAATGGACTTAATCTGTCCGTTCGCTAAAGGTGGTAAAGTAGGTCTGTTCGGTGGTGCGGGTGTTGGTAAAACAGTTAACATGATGGAATTGATCCGTAATATCGCGATCGAGCACTCAGGTTACTCTGTATTTGCTGGTGTTGGTGAACGTACTCGTGAGGGTAACGACTTCTATCATGAAATGACAGATTCTAACGTTCTTGACAAAGTATCGTTAGTTTATGGTCAGATGAATGAGCCACCAGGAAACCGCCTGCGTGTTGCACTGACTGGTCTGACTATGGCTGAGAAATTCCGTGACGAAGGTCGTGACGTACTGTTATTCGTAGATAACATCTATCGTTACACCTTAGCCGGTACTGAAGTATCAGCACTGTTAGGTCGTATGCCATCAGCGGTAGGTTACCAACCAACATTGGCTGAAGAGATGGGTGTTCTGCAAGAACGTATCACTTCAACCAAAACAGGTTCAATCACCTCTGTACAAGCTGTATACGTACCTGCGGATGACTTAACTGACCCATCACCAGCAACAACGTTTGCTCACTTAGATGCGACAGTTGTATTGAGCCGTCAAATTGCTTCATTAGGTATCTACCCTGCGGTTGACCCACTGGATTCTACCAGTCGTCAATTAGACCCACTGGTAGTTGGCCAAGAGCACTATGATGTGGCTCGTGGTGTTCAGTCTATCCTGCAACGTTATCAGGAACTGAAAGACATCATCGCTATTTTAGGTATGGATGAACTGTCAGAAGAAGATAAACTGGTTGTTGCGCGTGCGCGTAAGATCCAGCGCTTCCTGTCTCAGCCATTCTTCGTTGCTGAAGTATTTACCGGATCACCAGGTAAGTTCGTTTCCCTGAAAGACACTATCCGTGGCTTTAAAGGTATTCTGAACGGTGATTATGACCACCTGCCAGAGCAGGCGTTCTACATGGTTGGTACTATCGAAGAAGCAGTAGAAAAAGCTAAGAAGCTTTAATACGGCTGACGGGAGGTTGATATGGCTGATACATCGTTCTACCTGAAAGTTGTCAGCGCTGAAAAGCAGTTATATGACGGCGAAGTCAAACGAATTCAGGTAACTGGTAGCGAAGGTGAGCTCGGTATTTATCCGCAGCATACCCCGTTATTAACTGCCATAAAACCGGGCATGGTACGTGTCGTAAAAACATCGGGTGAAGAAGAGGTTATCTACCTTTCTGGTGGTATTCTCGAAGTTCAACCGACAGGCGTCATTGTACTGGCAGATACAGCTATCCGTGGTCGTGATTTGGATGAAGCGAAAGCGTTGGAATCTAAGCGTAAAGCTGAAGAACACATTCAATCCTCTCATGGTGATGTTGATTATGCTCAAGCATCAGCAGAATTAGCCAAAGCGATTGCAAAACTACGTGTAATCGAATTGACTCGACGTTGATGTAAATAGGCAGTCTATGAATAAAAAAGCCAGTTGGTTCTTCGCTAACTGGCTTTTTTGCGTCATGAAATATTTTGTGTGACGAAATATGTAGTATTATTTGGCATAAACAGGTTTACTTGCCATTCTTTACGGGAGTTATCGGGTTAATTATGTCTAATTCAGCTAAAAGCGTTGTTATTCTTGCTGCGGGAAAAGGCACCCGCATGTATTCACAGTTACCTAAAGTTCTTCATAAACTTGCAGGTAAATCCATGGTTCAACATGTGATTGATACTGCCAAGTCATTAGGCGCTCAACAAACACACCTTGTCTATGGGCATGGTGGTGAACTAATGAAAGAAAAATTAGGTTCACAACCTGTTAATTGGGTACTACAAGCAGAGCAACTAGGAACAGGTCACGCAATGCAACAAGCTGCGCCTTTCTTTGCTGATGATGAAGATATCCTGATGCTTTACGGTGATGTTCCACTTATCACTAAAGAAACGTTAGAACGTTTAATTGAAGTCAAACCAGAAGGCGGTATTGGTTTATTAACAGTTATTTTAGATAACCCAACTGGCTATGGTCGTATTGTTCGTGAAAATGGCGAAGTGACGGGCATTATCGAACAAAAAGATGCGTCTGAAGAACAACTCAAAATTACTGAAATCAACACGGGTATTTTGGTCGCTAATGGTGGTGATTTAAAACGTTGGTTAGGTAAGCTCAATAATAATAATGCACAAAAAGAGTATTACATTACTGACATTATCGCGTTAGCGTATAAAGAAGGTCGTAAAATTGAAACGGCTCATCCTCGTCGTCATAGTGAAATGGAAGGCGTGAATAACCGTTTACAACTGGCTACATTAGAACGTATTTACCAAACAGAACAGGCTGAACGCTTATTATTAGAAGGCGTCATGTTGCTTGATCCTGCTCGTTTTGATTTACGTGGTACGTTAACTCACGGTAAAGACGTCGTCATTGACACTAACGTGATTATTGAAGGTAATGTCACTTTAGGTAACAACGTTGAAATCGGTACAGGGTGTGTCCTGAAAAACTGTGTGATTGGTGATAATTCTATTATCAGCCCCTATACGGTGATCGAGGATGCAAACTTAGCTCAAGAGTGTACTGTTGGGCCATTTGCACGCCTTCGTCCGGGTAGTGAATTAGCGGATAAAGCTCACGTTGGTAACTTTGTTGAGATGAAAAAAGCAAGCTTAGGTGTTGGCTCTAAAGCGGGTCATCTGACTTACTTAGGCGACACTGAAGTAGGCGCTAATGTTAATATCGGCGCGGGTACTATTACTTGTAACTACGATGGTGCGAATAAATTCAAAACAGTTATTGGTGATGACGTCTTTATTGGTTCAGATACCCAATTAGTAGCGCCAGTTACGGTTGCTAATGGTGCAACAATTGGTGCAGGAACAACACTCACTAAAAACGTGAATGAAAATGAATTAGTGATCAGTCGAGTTAAGCAAACTCATATTAGTGGATGGAAACGTCCAGTGAAGAAAAAACAATAATTTTAAGAAAAGGGCGTATATTTCATTAGCGCCCTTTTCTTGTACGCTATTATTCTAAAAACAAAAAATATCCCCGCTTTCTACAATGGCTTGGGGAACAAACCAATCAGGTATAAGACATCCAAGTGCGAATAAACGCACAGTTTTAGGAATAACACAATGTGTGGAATAGTAGGTGCAGTTGCACAACGCGATATCGCTGAAATCTTAATTGAAGGTTTACGTCGTTTAGAATACCGCGGTTATGACTCTGCGGGTTTAGCGGTTGTGGATAATGACTGTAAAATGACACGTCTGCGTGAAGCTGGCAAAGTACAAATGCTGGCGGAAGAAGCAGAAAAAACACAAGTGATTGGTGGTACAGGTATTGCTCATACTCGTTGGGCAACACATGGTGAACCTTGTGAAGATAATGCACATCCTCATGTATCAGGTACGATTGCAGTTGTACATAATGGCATTATCGAAAACTACCAAGAACTGAAAGCAGAATTAATTAAAAAAGGGTATCAGTTTGCTTCTCAAACTGACACTGAAGTGATTGCTCACCTTGTTAACTGGGAACAGCGCCAAGGTGGTACATTACGTGAAGTTGTACAACGTGTTATTCCTCAATTACGTGGTGCTTACGGTACCGTTATTATGGATAGCCGTACACCTGAGTTATTAGTCGCTGCTCGCTCTGGTAGCCCGCTGGTGGTAGGTCTTGGCGTGGGTGAAAACTTCCTTGCTTCTGACCAGTTGGCTCTATTACCCGTTACCCGCCGCTTTATCTATCTTGAAGAAGGGGATATTGTCGAGGTCACTCGTCGTCATGTTCATATTTTTGATGTGAATGGCGAAGAAGTTGTTCGTGATACGATTGAATCAAATGTTCAATACGATGCGGGTGATAAAGGTGTTTACCGTCACTACATGCAAAAAGAGATCTATGAACAGCCTCTGGCGATTAAAAACACGCTTGAAGGTCGTTTAAAATCAGAAACGATTGATCTAAGTGAACTAGGATCTAAAGCTGAAGATATCTTATCTAAAGTTGAACATATTCAAATTGTAGCTTGTGGTACTTCTTATAACGCAGGTATGGTTTCACGTTATTGGTTTGAGTCTTTAGCGGGTATTCCTTGTGATGTCGAAATTGCATCAGAATATCGCTACCGTAAACCAGCAACTCGCCGTAACAGTTTACTGATTACATTATCTCAATCAGGTGAAACAGCAGATACATTAGCTGCATTGCGGTTATCTAAAGAGTTAGGTTATTTATCTTCTTTAGCTATTTGTAACGTTGCAGGCTCTTCTTTGGTTCGTGAGTCTGAATTTGTTTTAATGACTAAAGCGGGTGCTGAAATTGGTGTTGCATCAACCAAAGCATTTACCACACAGTTAACCGTTCTATTAATGCTGGTGGCATATATGGGACGAATTAAAGGTGTCGCGACATTAGAGCAAGACGTTTCAACAGCATTACATGCATTACCAAGCCGTATTGAAAGCATGCTATCGAAAGATAAAGTGATTGAAGCGTTAGCTGAAGACTTCTCAGAAAAAAGCCATGCTTTATTCTTAGGTCGTGGCGACCAATACCCGATTGCGGTAGAAGGTGCATTAAAGCTAAAAGAGATCTCTTATATTCATGCTGAAGCTTATGCTGCTGGTGAATTAAAACATGGTCCATTAGCATTAATTGATGCGGATATGCCTGTTATCATCATTGCGCCAAACAATGAGTTATTAGAGAAATTAAAATCTAATATTGAAGAAGTACGTGCGCGTGGTGGCTTACTGTATGTATTTGCGGATCAAGATGCAGGCTTTGAAGAAAACGAAACGATGAAGTTAATTTCTTTACCTCATGTTGAAGAGCTTATCGCACCTATTTTCTATACTGTACCATTACAGTTGTTGTCTTATCATGTTGCCTTAATTAAAGGCACAGATGTAGACCAACCTCGTAACTTAGCAAAATCGGTTACAGTTGAATAAATAAAGTCAAAGTTAACTTTATTCTAAAAGAACCAGTCATGCTGTAAAAAGCAGGCTGGTTTTTTTATGCCTAGAAAATAAAACTCTGCCCGCAAATCGATAACAGGCAGAGGAAAATAACACAATCGGAGAGATATATTGCTATTAAAACAACACTACAGTAAGAACAAAACTAGTTGTAAGACTTAAACAGGGATTGGTTGCCTGATTTATCAAAGGCAATCACTTGGTAAGGCTCTTTGTAATCACCTGCATACATACCTAAACTTCCCGCTGGCATACCTGCAACGGCAATACCTGATTTAGATTTATCTACTAAGTCGATATTTTTTAAACTATCAACGGGGATATGTCCTACTAAATCTTTACCTTGGTAAGTCGCAAAGTGGCAACTTAATAAATTATTGGGTACATCGGCTTGTTGATATTTCTGCATTAACTCTGTCTCTGAAACAATATTCACTTTAACATTGAAGCCTGCTTCTTTTACGCCATCAGCCCATAACGTACAGCATCCACAACTGTCAGTTTTATAAACCTCAATAACATTATGATTAGATGCATAAGCCGTGCTTGTAAAAGCGGAGATTGCAATAATAGAAGGCAGTAATAATTTTTTCATTGTTTATTCCTTTCACTAAATTGATAGATGAAACAATAATCTTTACCCCTACTGGAAGGTCAATTTAATTAAGGTATAAACGCGTAGAGTTTTGTAAAAAAATATTTATAGAAAACAAAGATATAAATAATACTTTGCTTATCCTTTTTTGATGTTTTTCGAGAATATGACTTGATATAAGAAGAAAAAAAGCCTGCATAGCAGGCTTAAAATGGAGAAAACAGGGTAAACGTAGAGTAGTTAGGATGTAAACGACTATGAGGGTATCTCATAAGTTAAATCACCTCTTGCGAAGAGTGTTTGTGCTTTAACTTGGAATAACTATAAACCTAAACTTAACTTGAGGTTAAAGCGGAGAAATTTGTATAAGGGATCCAATTTTATTGATGAAAATAAAATATAGAGAATATAAAAATAAAAAAGCCAATATTTTCAATGTATTGGCTTTGAAATAAATAGGTGTATTTTTAATTTAAAAACAAATTATTTGATGGCGATTATTTGATAATAGTAATTTGTTTTACGTCGATCTCAGTGCTTGTCCATTCTTTATCAACTTTACCTTCAATTCTGACGGTATTATCTGGTGTAACTGTTTGTCCACGCCATCTTTTATTGTCGATATCTACATTGATACCGCCTGTGCTGTCTTCAAAAACGTACAGCTCATCACCAATTTTTTTGGTAATTTTACCCGTTAAAATAACCCAAGTGTCATCAGAAAGATCTTTTGCTTTTGCAACGGAGGTTTCGCTAATTGAAGGACCTTTAAATCCTCCTTGATCTGCACTTGATTGAATAGTGCCTTGAGGAGAAACAAAACCACCATTATGAGATGTTGTATTGGCTTGAGATGCAAAGGCCAACGTACTACCAATTAATAATACAAGAATTTTTTTCATATCAAGCTCGCTTTCTGTTTAAAATATAACTAAGTATAGTACTTATTTTATTGCAACTTCATGTATAAAACAGCATATAAAGGTAAATCTAGATATTAATACATCAAATGATTGATATTACTATTTTAAAACTAGAGTTATATTTTATAGTGTTGTTTTTTTCAATATAAGCATCTATCACTAAATACTTCTTTTCTTTAAGTTAAATCCTCTGGTTATTTCCCCTTTGGATCAGTGTAGACCGTTATTCAAAAATATACCTTGTAGGATCATTGTTTTTAGATGTATTACCTCTTATCATCCAGCGCCTTCAAATTTTTTTTAATTTTCCCCTGTTATTTTTAGAGGTTTTAGGTTTTATGACTAACGAACGCATTGCCAATCCGGGTCCATTAGGTTTAATGGGTTTTGGTATGACAACGATTTTGTTGAACATACATAATGCCGGTTTTTTCCCAGTAGTCTCAGTTATTATGAGTATGGGAATTTTTTATGGTGGGATCGCACAAGTTATTGCTGGAATTTTTGAGTTCAAAAAAGGCAATACTTTTGGAGCCACTGCATTTACCTCTTACGGCTTCTTTTGGGTAACATTAGTAGGTATTTGGTTATTACCCGTGATGGGCTTAAGTGAACCCACAACACCTCTCTTTTTGGGTGTGTTTTTAGCGTTATGGGGAATTTTTACCTTTTTCATGTTTATTGGCACGTTAAAAGCCAATAGAGCACTCCAGTTTGTCTTTTTAAGTCTGACTATTTTATTTGCATTACTGGCAATAGGAAATATCACAGGTAATGCACTGATTTTAAAAATTGCAGGTTTTGAAGGTATTATTTGTGGTGCCAGTGCTTTTTATCTTGCAATGGCTGAAGTATTAAATGAGATGTATGGCAGAACAATACTGCCAATTGGTCACAAGTAACCGCTTTATACAGAAGTGGCTATTTAGCCACTTCTACTACTTGGCTTTTACGGCGTATTAGTTTTCTTGCACACCATGCGTAAAGCAACCCTGCAACGACACCTGAAATATGTGATTCTGTTGATACACCTAATTGTCCCGGAATTAAGCCATAGGCCATTGATCCATAATAGAATAGAACAAAGAGTGCAATTACAATATCGATAATTTTATGTCGAGTAAAAGCGTGAGCAATAAGTAAAGACCATAACCCAAAAATCCATCCACTTGCACCAACGTGAATAGCATTTCGTCCAAAAATCCAAACTAATAAACCACTTACGATAATAATAAATATACTGGATAGTACATATTCTCGTAGAGATTGTGTCATGGATAAAAAGCTAAGAATAAGAAGCGGGAGTAGATTACTAAATAGATGGGACCAAGATCCATGAATGAAAGGTGCGATAAAAATACCAATTAAACCTTCACCCGTTCTTGGAACAATACCCCATTGAAAAAGAGATATGGGTAATAGTGAGTTAATAAGTTGAAGTAAGACTAATATGATAGTTAACCCACCAAGAAAGGTGAGCCTTTTTTTAAACCAAACCTTATCCATAACGTAGCCTTAATAATGTAATGACGTTGATAAAACGCTATAAATAGAAGAGCCTCTAATAAAAAGAAGAAAGGCTCTTTTTTATTTATTAGTCTAATAAATTAAGGCAAGCAGCTCCGCGAGCGCCACCTGCATCACCATGACGTGCTTTTTCTATTGCTGGAATTTGAGCATTTCCATAGACACAGTGTGAGAGATATTCAGGTAATTGGTCATACAGTGCATTAAATTGCGATAATCCACCACCAATAACAATTAAATGTGGATCAAGTACAGTAAGAATATTACTTAGATAAATCGCTAACACTTTCATATAACGATCAACGTGCTCTTCTGTTTTCTTATCTCCAGCATAGTATTGCTCAACAATATCAACGGCTCTTCTGGGAGTATGATTGAATGCCTTATACATACGTTCAAAACCACGACCAGATAAATAAGTTTCAAAACACGCTTTTTTACCACAACCGCAGATAATTTTTGGCATTGTTTCGCCAATCACGTTATCTGCATCCACATTCAGATTCATATGACCGATTTCACCAGCAATCCCATTCTTGCCAGATAATACTTTGCCATCAATAACAAAACCGCCACCAACACCTGTACCTAAAATAAGTCCAAGTACAGAAGGATGATGACGAAATTCGGGATCCCATGCTTCCGATAAGGCAAAGCAGTTAGCATCATTTTCAACTTTAACCGGTCTATTGAGTATATGTGCAAGATCATGAACCATTGGCTTGTATTTAGCGGCTGGAACATTAGTGGTAAATACCGTTCCTTCTTTTGCATTCACAATACCAGGAACACCAACGCCTACTTTTCCTTTACACCCTAATTCAATGTCAGCTTCTAAGGTCAGTTCCTTAAAAACATTCAATAACGCCTGATAATCATTTTTAGGTGTAGGAACACGTTTTTGCCATACTTGAGTCAGATCTTTATCAAAAACGGCAAGCTCAATTTTTGTGCCGCCCATATCAAAACCATAATACATATCAGTCTCTTAATTATTCTGTAAATATTATTTATAGCAACGACAAGGGTGTCGTTACGTGGCCATTTCTATTTCAGTCAATACTTAAGTTATCTCTACTGCTTATATACACTAGGTTAAAGAAGAACAGTGATTGGTGACAGTTGAGTTTTCTTTATCTATTGATTACTACTTTCAATCAAAACACTACGTACTTTCATTAGAGCAAAGCCTAATAAATTTAATCCATTCCAAAGAAGAGGATTGTTAATCTCATTGTCTTGCTCACTTAAACCGACTCCCCATATTTTATCAACGGGGCTTGCCTCAACAAGCACACGATTGCCTGTTGAAATCAGAAATTTACCGAGTTCTTCATTTTGGGAAAACTTAGCGATATTGGCACGAATAACAATATCCATACGGTGTTGTTCCCAAATACCTTGGTCAAATCCTTTGACTTCTCTGCCTAATGCTTTTGCAGAGCCTGGGTTAGATGCAGTAATAATGCGCTTTCTGACTTCTATATCATTAAATAGCTTTGCTTTTTCAGCCATCATATAGTGCTCAGCGCTGGCATAACGCACATCATCTAATATAAAAGGTGCTGGATACCATTGGCTAAAACAACTTTTTGCGATGTCATTACCTTTACTTTTGTGTCCCCAAAAGTAGATGTACTTTATTTTCTTTCCTGCACGAAATTCTTTTTTTAATTGTTCTAAATCCATCTTTTTTTCCGTTATGTTGAATACTCCTAATTCACTTAATAAAGATAGCATAGAAGTAAAGAAGGATAGAGAGCCTTTTTGCTATTCTGCTTATAGGTGAAGCGATTCCGCTATTTTCAAATTATTCTTATTAAATTAATCTTAATTAGATTTGTTTTTACTGAATGATAAAAAAAATAGAGCTTAGATTACTAGGATTACTCTTAAAAAAATCGAACTAAAGAGTTTCTTTATTTATATAATCACACAAAAAGATAATCTTAAAACGATACTACTTACTTAGTATAAAGGTGTAGTTAATTAAGTATTTTTAATATAAAAAAGCACATTTATTGGTATTTATACTAATTATTGGTATTTATAACTAATAAAATAGCTATTACGTAATTAATTTAATAACTTAGCTTAATTGAGATACTTGTTTTCATTGTTACATTTATTATTTGAACTAAATCACGCTTGTGTATTTGTTAAGCTAAATTAACAATATCATTTTATAGATAAAATATTACTTAAGTTAATTATTCTGGAACACAGGTTATTCTTAGCGGTATTTACTATAAGTAAATAATAAAACTAATCATAGATTGATTATCTACTTTTGTCTTTTATTTTAATGTTTTTTTCTAAAACTTAACCAATACTGATGTGTTTTATTTTTTTATTAATAAAATAGAACGATCGTAATATGATAAAAAGCAATAAACACACTTTTTAGGTGTAAAAAAGGAACCTATTTTGATGATGATCAATATGAATAAATAATCCTTTCCATTTTTAGTTATTATTTTTTTAGTCTTTTTTGGAATAGAAAAAAGAGGGTTTATTAAAATTGATCTTGATGGGCTCTTTGCTTTTTAGAAGAAATAATATCAATAAATAATTATTTTAGAATTTTATATTTATAAAATTTATACAAATTGTTATTAATTAACTCTAGTTATTATCTGGTTTTTAAACCTGTTTTTTTAGGTAAAAAAGACGCTATTTTTGATAGTAATAATAAATATGGAATTAAGTAAAAGTACCCATTTTTATAAAGTGAAAATGAGTGGCGTTTTACTTTTTACACTTTTTTTGATGTTGTCTTTTTCATTAAAATAATTATACAATTTAATTTAAATAATCATTACTCCTAATTGGATGATGTTTATTTGTAATTAAATAAATTAGTATTTATAAGATTATTTTACCCTACATAGTTGATGTTCATTAATTGATGATTTAATGAGAGTTTAAATATGAATTTATAAAGATATATTTTTAACTTATTGTGAAAATTATCTATAAGGTTCTCTCCTCCTTATTTTGGATGAGCATCAAATTATTGAACAAGGTTTAGAGTACTGTTATTAAAGGGGCCACACTATGTATGATGATATTAGTAACCTAAAAGATAAGTTTCAGGAAGATGCCTTTGCTTTTCAAGAGTTTTCTTCCTCTACAATACAAGATGTTGATAATAAAATAGAACCAGTAGTTATAAATAAAGAAGATAATAATAAAATTAGTAATTTAAGTAATAATACGTTTTCTGAAACTTCACTTATAGTGAAAAACGAACCAAAACAGCCTGTTACTTCATCGTCTATCCCTTCTTATCACCAGGATGCTTTAGTTGTTAAAGCAAAGAAAGACAATTTAATTAAGAGTAAGCAAAATTTGTTAGCAGATAATAAAATATTTGATAGCAAAGAAACTGATAGAGTTCATGCTCATGAAAATATATCACTAAAAGATATATTGTCATTTATTTCCTCTATCTAAGCTGAATAAGCAAAACTCTTTGTGTAAATAAATAATATTGACTGGTGTCAATCTTTAGCCATTGTTATTTTATTTTTTAAGATAGGTTTATTTCTTTTCGATATTTATTAATGTCGATAGGGTGCCTTTGTCTTAAGAAAAGATCTATGGCGATGACAAAGGTATGGGTTTATGAATAAAATATTTAAAACATTAATTACGGCTTTTTTATTGATAACAATGTTTTCACTCATTGTTATGCCAATGAGCGCCGAACAACAATATATATTCGGTCTTATCAATATATTGCTGTTATTTGTTATCGGTTTTAAAAAATCAAAAAAACGATTATTAACAATGGTTTTTATTTCATTGTTGATGTCAACGCGTTATCTCTACTGGCGTGCAACAAATACCTTAAATTTTAATACAACTATCGAGGCTGTTTTAGGTAGTGGTTTATTTATGGCTGAAATTTATTCTTGGATAATATTAGTCCTAGGTTATTTCCAAACGTCATGGCCATTAAATAGAAAAATAGCACCTTTACCTAAAGATATTTCTCAATGGCCTACTGTTGATATTTATATTCCAACATATAACGAAAGCTTGGATGTTGTACGCGATACGGTCCTTGCTGCACAAGCTATCGATTATCCACAAGATAAAATGAAAGTTTATATATTGGATGATGGTAGTCGTGAAGAATTTAAACAATTCGCTGGTGATGTTGGTGTAACTTACATTGAACGTGAAGTTCATGATCACGCTAAAGCAGGTAACTTAAATCATGCGATGGGATTAACAGACGGTGAGCTAATCTGCGTTTTTGACTGTGACCATATTTCCACGCGTATTTTCTTGCAAGCAACAGTAGGAAGCTTCCTTGAAGATCCAAAATTAGCGTTGATCCAAACACCACACTATTTCTACTCGCCTGACCCATTTGAACGAAATTTAAGTGCGGCTAAAGATGCACCGCATGAAGGCGCACTTTTCTATGGCCCTGTTCAACGTGGTAATGATAACTGGAATGCGACATTCTTCTGTGGTTCATGTGCTGTTATGCGTCGTAGTGCTCTTGAAGAAATTGGTGGTATTGCTGTTGAAACGGTAACCGAAGATGCACACACTGCGCTTAAATTACAACGCTTAGGTTGGAACTCTGCATTTATTGATATTCCTTTAGCCGCAGGTCTTGCAACAGAACGTTTAGCATTACACGTTAACCAGCGTATTCGTTGGGCTAGAGGAATGACACAGATATTCCGTGTTGATAATCCAATGTTGGGTCGTGGTTTAACATTCCCTCAGCGTTTATGTTATCTCAATGCCATGCTCCACTTTCAGTACGGTTTGCCTCGTATCATCTTCTTGACTGCGCCGTTACTGTTTATGTTATTTAACCTTAATATTATCGCTTCATCCGCCAGCATGATATTTGCCTATGCATTACCACACTTAATCATGTCGGTTTATGTAAACTCGAAAAATATCGGTAAATACCGTTACTCTTTTTGGGGTGAAATTTATGAAACCGTCATGGCATTTAGTTTGGTACTCCCTACTTTACTGAGCTTAGTTTCACCAAAATTAGGTAAATTTAACGTAACAGATAAAGGTGATTTGCTTGATAAAAGCTATATGGATTACCTCACTGTACGTCCATTAATTATCACTGCACTTCTTCTTATCACCGGGATTTCATGGGTTGTTGTCCGTTACCTATTAAATGACTTTCAAGGTATTGACCCGCTGGTTATTGTTTTAAACCTTGCTTGGGCGACATACAGTTTATTTATCATTCTTGCCTCTATCGCAGTAGGTAAAGAGACGCGACAAATTCGTAAAAATACTCGAGTCAATGCATCTTTACCGATTACGTTACATTTTGATGATGGCGCTGAATTAACAACTACCACAGAAGATATTTCAATGGGTGGCGTTCGCATTGCTGTAAATAAAATGTCTGAACTTCGCCAACGTAATGTCACTTCAATCACCCTGAATGTACAACGAGATGAAGTTACCGTTCCTGTTGATATGGTGAGTTTAGAAAGCAATCAACTACGTCTTGAATTCTTACCTATTGATTTAAATCTTCGCCGTAAATTGGTGCGCATTGTCTTTGGTCGTGCTGATGCATGGATCCATCAAGCAGATTATAAAGACAAGCCATTTAAAGAATTGGCCGGTATTACACGTTGTATTTTCGAACTGTTCTTTGGTCGTCGCCAAAAAGTGAAAGCGCCAGCAATAAGAACGAAAGCAAAAGCTTCACTCTCTGTGCAATCTATTAACGGGGATGACTAAGCATGAAAAAGAAACTGACATTAATGCTAAGCCTGACGGCGATAGCGATCGTAAGTATTAATCTTTCTCAAGCAGATACCGGAATGTTAGAGCTAGGAGGGGAGCTTTTACCTGATCCGACTGCTTATACACATTCGCCAGTGCAACAAAATGCGAATAACCCGATCCAACTTGAAGATGGCGTATTGTCTGAAGCGCGTAATATTGAAGAGCAATTAACTTTGGCACAAATGGGAAGTCCATCGCCTATCGTGCTATCAGGAAGAAAATTACTTTCTGGTGTGACTTTTAATATGGCGAACGATTTATTTATTGATAACGCCACATTAACGATGAAAGTGAAAGCGTCTCAAGGATTAATTCAATCTGATCAAACACTTCACTTAATGCTAAATGGTCAACCTATGGGATTTCTACCTTTAGAAGAAGGTGGGCAAGAGCATGAATATGTTTTAGAAATTCCTGAAATGATGTTGACGAATGTGAATAACCTCAGCTTTCGTTTAGCCAATCGTGATGCATTGGATGAAAGCCAATGTATTCCTCCACTGGCTGAAGGATTAAGTTTGGTTATTTCACCAGATTCATCATTAGATTATCGAGGTCGCTGGATTAATGGCGGGTATAGTCTGGAACGATTGCCCCTACCGTTCTTTGATCCTGACAGAATGACAGCGACCTCGTTACCTATCATATTGTCAGATAAACCTGACCATGCAGAGGTAACAACAGCAGCCATTGCTGCATCATGGTTTGGCAGTTTTAGCCATGATATTAAGCAAGTTGATTTACCGGTTTTAATGAATCAGTTACCTGAAAGTGATGGTATTTTAGTTGGTTATTCAGGGCAGACTATTGCGGGTATTACATTACCTTCAGGAAATAGTGGGCAATTAACCATTGTTGATAACCCAGTCGATCCTGTTTTCAAATTATTACTGATCAGCGGTGATAATGAGAAATCTCTTCGCCAAGCTGTATGGGCATTAAACAACGGTAAATTGCCACAAAACGATCACTTAGTGGTGCCTTCTCAAACGCTTGCAATGAGTGCGGATTACGATGCACCTCGTTGGTTAAATACCAATAAACCTGTTTCGTTAAGTCAAATTGCCAATGGTAGTGATGATTTCTCACGCCAAGGCATTAACCATGCACCAAATCAGTTTTCGTTTCGTGTCTCTCCCGATCTCTTTTGGTGGGATGGTGATGCACTGCCGTTAGATTTGAAATATGTTTTTCCTCATTCGGATAAACTAAATAGTCGTCGTTCTTCATTAATTGTCTCTTTGAATAACCAATTCTTAGGTGCATTGTATCCGGCGCGTTCAGAACCTTTAGGTATGTTAAGACAATGGCTGGGAATAGAGAGCGAACAGCAAAATAGCACGCTCTATTTAAATCCTCGTCAAATTTATAGTCAGAATCAATTACAGTTTTATTTTGATTTACGTGAGCCTGATGATTCACCGTGTATTTTAACGGATGGCAGTAGCTTAATTAGCCAAATTGATCCGCAATCAACACTGCAATTTAAAAATACTTGGCACTACTCAAGAATGCCGAACTTGGCTTATTTTTCAGGAGCGTCATTCCCATTTAGTCGCCGTGCGGATTTTTCACAAACCACACTGCTATTACCTGAAAATCCAACAATAGAAGAGCTTTATACCTTAGTGAACTTAATGGCGAGATCAGGTTATGCCACAGGAACACCTGTTTCTCATGCTTCGGTTTTCTTAGGTGCTAAAGAGCTCGAGAAAAATAATCTCTCTCAACACGATGTGCTAGCGATTGGCTCATTAAATAGTGAGGGATTTCTACCTGCTCGTTTTTCACAACAAACGTTCTCATTTTTAAATAAAAACGTCGAAATCAAACCACAATCATTGATTGACAAGGC
Source organism: Proteus sp. PR00208 (assembly GCF_016238545.1). Classification (NCBI taxonomy): domain Bacteria; kingdom Pseudomonadati; phylum Pseudomonadota; class Gammaproteobacteria; order Enterobacterales; family Morganellaceae; genus Proteus; species Proteus sp. PR00208. Next base: position 33,365 of record NZ_JAEHQE010000010.1, read on the forward strand.
AAAAGGTTGGATTGCTGGCGATTATTTATCTCAAAGTGGTGATGCTGCAAGTTACTTATCTTCACTGAAAGATTGGCGTGGCATGATGAGTTTTATCTCACCTTGGGCAAGCAACAGAGTTGTCGTATTGGTTACAGCTAAAGGTAATGATTCGATAAAAACCATTATCAATGACTTAAATTTAGCCCAAATAAATGCGGCTATTAAAGGCGACATCACTCTTATTAGTGGTAAAGACACCGTAAAAAGTTTCCATTTAGGTGAACACTTTTCGCAAGGTGACTTACCTTTCTTACAACAATTCCTTTGGTATAGCTCTAGACACGTATATTTGCTGGGTCTTTTAGCTGTTGGTTTTTGTGCGTTGACGGGCTTCGTGACTTATTACTGGTTACAACGTCGTTCAACTCGTCGTTTACATCAGATATCACAGCATCGTTCAGACAAATAAGGGGGGATATAAGATGAAAAATCACGCACTTAATATCATCGTTAAAGTCATCTATGCAGGTTGTATTCTAGGGGCATCAAGCCAAGTACAAGCAACCGCAGTTGAGGCAAATACAACAGCAACTGATCCAAATATTGTCAGTTCTCTTATTGAGCAAGCTAATTATTGGCACGGTAGAGCACACGATGAACGTGCAGTAGAAGCACTGCAAAAAGTACTGATTATGGAAAGCAATAATCAGGACGCGCTGTATTTAATGGCATTCTTTACTGCGCAACAAGGTAATGAAAAACAAGCAACATATTGGCGAGAAAAACTTGCGCAAATTGCACCGCAAGATCCACGAATTGAAGGATTAAAAAATATCCGATCATCACAATTTAGTGAACAACAATTAGGATATGCCAGAGAGTTAGCGAAAAAAGGGCAACATGAAGAAGCAATAAAAGCGTATCAACGTTTATTTGTTAGTAGTGAGCCACCTGAAACACTAGCGTTAGAATATTATCAAACCATGGCGGGTGTACCCGCAATGTTGCCTCAAGCTATTACGGGATTAAAGCAACGTGCTGCATTAATGCCTGATAATAAAGAAACGCAAAAAGCATTAGGATTAACGCTAACTTATAACGAAGAGACTCGCCGTGAAGGTATAACTATTTTAGGTAATATCTCGGGTGATGAATCAGCCAAAAAAGGTATGCGTCAAGCACTGTTATGGCTGAATGTTCGTCCTGATGATGAAGTGTTATATAAGACTTATTTGCAAGCAAACCCGAACGATAAAGCGGTTGCAGAGCATTTCCAAGGTGCTATTCAAGGTAATGCTCGCCAAGCAGGTTATACCGCATTAAATAAAGGTAAATTGAAAGAAGCCGAAGGTTATTTCAAACAAGCTTTAGCGGCAGATAACAATGATGCGCAAGCCTTAGCGGGGTTAGGTTATATCGCATTACGCTCAGGTGATTTAACCACAGGTCAGCGTTTATTAAACCAAGCTGCACAATCAGGTGGAGAACAAGGCAGCAAATGGAAGCAACAAGCGGAAGATGCGGGTTTTTATGCGCAATTACGCAGTGCACAACAACGCGCTAAACAAGGGAATATTCAACAAGCTCTCGATCAATTAGCCCCATTAACGGGTGCTTCAGGTGAAAAAGGGTTGTCTGCCAACTTATTACAAGCTGACTTATTACGTAAGCAAGGTAATTTACCCGCGGCTCACCAATTGCTGTCAGGGCTTTATCAGCAAAATAGCCATAATGAGAAAGTGATTTCTGCTTATTACTATTTATTAGTTCAGGAAGGGCAGAATACAAAAGCAGAACAATTATTGGCTCAACAATCAGCTTCTTTGCGTCAAAAACTTACTGCAAATACAGATCCTTCTGAGAAATTACGCCGTGACGCGCAAAAAGCGTTAGAAAATGGTAATCGTGTTCAAGCAAGACAATTGCTTTTACAAGCTCAGCGTAAAAACCCGCAAAATAACTGGGTTTACCTCGATTTAGCGCGCTTAATGGCCGCTGATGGTGACAGTGCTGGCGCAAAAAATATTATCTCACAGCTACAAAACCGTAGAACAAGAGATTCTGATTATGTGGCATCGCTGTTTTATGTTGAGCAAAAAGAGTGGGATAAAGTTTTTAACTTACTAAGTAGCCATAATCAACAAACTGAAGCTGAAAAAGAGTTATTACAGCGTGCTCGTTTTCATCGTCAACTTGCGCAAGCTGACCATTATCGTCAGGCAGGAAACCTTGTTGCAATGCGTAATATTTTACGTCCATTAATTAATCAAGTGGCTGATTATCCAAATGATGTGGGTGAATTGGCTGAAAAATTAGTTAATAGTGGATTAAATGATGAAGCGTTGAAATTGGTTGAAAGTGATATTGCAAAAGGCACTAAAGGTTCAGTAGGTAACTACGCTGGTCATATCAACGTTCTCAATGAGTTAGGTCATTATACACAGGCATCTAGCTTGATTAATGATCCTGCTTTACAACAAGAAACACCGATTGTTGAGAAGAAACGTTTAGAAGTTGCCACTAAAGTTGCGCAAGCAGATAGCCTACGTGAAAAAGGCGAAATTAAAGCAGCTTACGACACGTTAGTGGTTGCTTTAAAAACATCACCGAATGATCCCTATTTATTAATGGCATTAAGTCGTGTTTATTTAGCGCAATCAATGCCTGAACAATCAAACAAAATTCTTTCTTATTTAGAAAAAGAGCAAGGAAAAGATAGCAAATTAATTCAAGCTCAAATCGAAGTGGCATTAGCACAAAAAGATGGAAGAAAAGCACAACAATTATTGCAGCAAATTCCTTCATCTTCACAACCCGCTTATTTATTACAAGCTGCGCAAATTGCGCAATTAAATGGTGAGAATCGCAAAGCATTAACGTTACTGCGTAGTGCGCAATGGCAAAACAGTGATAGCACATTAAAAACCTCTGCGGGTCAATTAAACGCATTAGGAGGAAGTGATAATCCTGTTATTGCGGGTTCTATCTATGAACGTAAAGAGATGGCATCGGTTCAACGTTCTATTCGTGAACTTGAAGAAAAAGTTTCACCTTGGGTACAAGGTGGTGTTTCTGTTCGTCATCGTAATGGTGATAAAGGGTTATCTAACATCACTGAAATTTCAGCGCCAATCAGTATTTCGAGTGTGCCTGGAGAAGAGTTCCGTTGGGAATTTAGTGTTAACCCTGTTTCGATGACAAGTGGTTCGGTTTCAGGCGAAAGAGCTAACCGCTTTGGTTCTGGTCAGCTTCAACATGCTGAACGCTTTGCTAAAAATAGCGATAACCATGATGAGAAAAACAAAATTAATGCCGATGAAGCCGGTAGTCAACGTGCTTCTGGTGTTGAATTAGGACTGCGTTTATCGGACAAGGATGTCAGTTTTGATGTGGGCTCAACACCATTAGGTAAAGATACGGCAACGGTTGTCGGTGGTATCACATATTCACCTCAAATTAGCCAAAATGGGCAATTAACACTGACAGCAGAGCGCAGAGCCATAAAAGATAGTCTACTTTCTTATATGGGGCGTACTGATCCAATGACAGGCGAAAGTTGGGGCCGTGTAACACGTAACGGCGCTAAAGTTCAATATGCTTGGGATGATGGAAAAATTGGGGCTTATGCTGGTGGTGGTTTCTATAACTACGAAGGTAAAAGTGTTGCGAGTAATGATGAAGTGAAAGCGTGGATTGGCTCTTATGCTAAGTTCTATAAAGATGATCAACAAGAAGTAAAAGCAGGTGTGCATGTTGATTATATGAACTTCAGAAATAACCAAAACTACTTCTCATTAGGACACGGTGGTTACTTTAGTCCACAAGATTATGTGTCTGTTTCATTACCTGTTGCTTATACCCGTCGTTTTGAAAAAGGTGAAGTCTCATTAAATGGTGCTATAGGGATACAAAGTTACAAACAAAAAGGCAGTGATTATTTCCCAACGCATGGTTATATGCAAAATGCATTAAATAAACAGAATGCGAGCGATCCTCGTATTAAATCTCAGTACGAAGAACAAGACGAAACGAATATTACTTATAGATTAGGTTTAGACGCGAAATATTATTTAAACAAAGAAACCGAGTTAGGTGTCAGCTTATCGCATGATACATCGGGTGATTATGCTGAAGATAATATGTGGTTACACTTAAAATATACCCCAGACTTCCTGTCTAAATAATTAAGGAGACAAATAATGAATAAGCATGACAGTGATATCTTACAATTACCTTTTGAAAGTGGCTGGCAAGATCTAACTCAATTATTATTTTTTCAAATTTTAAATGACAATGATATTTCTACTGCTGGAAATAAATTAAGGAATATAGGTAAAGATATTGCCTTACGTTATCCTTTACCTGAAAGCGAAAATATTCAATTACTTGAATCACATATTAATCGCGTATTAACACTATTTAAATGGGGGTTTGTCACTATATCTCCTGCAATGAGCGAACTTTTACTGGTTCATTGTGCATGGCCTCATTTTACGCAAAGTCAAGATGATGCTCAGTGGCGTGTTGCAAGTGCGGGTGTTTTAGAAGGGGTATATGAAGGTTGGTTAACGAATCAAGGTGGTAATGCCAAAATGCAAGTGCATCGCCAACCTACTGATGCAAAAGATGTCTTTATTTTCCGCTATGCGCATAACTCATCAGCCGAATAATAATATATATGCTTTATTGATGAGCATAGGAGGTCAAAAATGAATGAAATGATATTTAATGATGATAATTCTAAATGCTTATTAATAAAGCAATTTACTAATAATGTTTTCATGATGTTAGTAACAGATATTAATGGCATTATTATTTATGCAAATGAAAAATATTGTGAATTCAATAATGTTCACTTTGAAAATATAAAAGGTAAAAAATATAGCTTATTTAACTTAATTGACGAGAATCAAATCAATTGTTGTGTAAATGGTAATAATGATAATAAAGGAGTATATCGATTAGAAGCCAAAAGAAATAACGATACTCAACAAGATATATGGGAAGATATTAGTATTATTCCTGTATTTGATGAAAGTAATTTAATTTCTCATTATGTATTTATTAGCTTGGATATTACTGATAAGGTAGAGCTAAGAAATGAATTATTTAATAAAAGCTATATTGATTCATTAACTGGAATATCTAATCGACTAAGTATTGTCGAAAAAATTGAAAATGAACGATTAAATGTTTTACAGCCTTCTTCATTTTGCCTTGGTATTATAGATTGCGATAAATTCAAATCTATTAATGATCAATTCGGGCATCATGCAGGCGATAAGGTATTGTGTGAAATATCTAAACGGTTGTCACAATTAGAAAATAATGAAGTCTATTGTGGGCGACTTGGTGGCGATGAGTTTGCTGTGCTTTTCCCTAAAGGATTACGTTCTTGTTCTGTGATTTTGCTAGAAATAATAGAATCACTTTGGAAATCAATGGAAAAGCCCATCAATATTAATTCGGATTTTATGTTAACTCCTTCAATTAGTTTAGGTATTGCTGAATATCCTAAAGATGGAAAAACATTATCTGAATTATTAAAATCTGCAGATGAAACACTTTATTCTATAAAAGAAATGGGTGGTAATAAATATGGGTTTTATTCCGGATTTTAAATAAAAGGTTTTAAATAGAAAGTTTTTTTTAGTAAAGATATATTAAAAATAACGTTATCTCTTTTTAACGAAGAGGGGGGTAACTGTTTTTTAAATATATCTAGCATTCCTGATGAAATATAAGAGTAAATTTAAAATAATACTAAATATTAGTTTTAGATAAATATCTATTAGAGGATTTTATTATGATGAAAGCGGTTATCCCTGTTGCTGGATTAGGTACTCGTATGTTACCTGCAACGAAATCAATTCCTAAAGAAATGCTGCCTATTGTTGATCGCCCTTTAATTCAATATATTGTTGAAGAGTGTGCTCAGGCAGGTGTTGAGGAAATTATTTTAGTTACTCACTCTTCTAAAAATTCAATTGCAGATCACTTTGATACCAGTTTTGAATTAGAAAATATGCTGGAACAGCGTATTAAAAATAAATTATTAGAAGAAGTGCGTTCAATTTGTCCTAACAGTGTCAAGATTGTCCAAATTCGCCAAGGCCATGCTTTAGGTTTAGGTCATGCAATTTGTTGTGCACGCCCAGTTATTGGCAATAATCCATTTATTGTTTTACTGCCTGATGTTTTATTAAATTCACATTATTGTGATCCTCAACATGATAATTTATCAGCAATGATAAAACGTTTTGAAAAAACAGAACGTAGCCAAATTATGGTTGAACCTGTGCCAATGAGCCAAGTGCAACAATATGGTGTTGTAGATTGTGAAGGTGTTTTCTGCCCTCAAGGTAATTGGGCGCCTATTCGTCGTATTGTGGAAAAACCAAATCCTGAAGATGCACCTTCTAACCTTTCTGTTGTTGGACGTTATGTTTTCTCTGAAGCTATCTGGGAATTATTAGATGGTCTACCTGCTGGTGTTGGTGGTGAAATTCAATTAACAGATGCGATTGATTTATTATTGAAAAAAGAAGTCGCTGAAGCATATACCTTAGTGGGTAAATCACATGACTGTGGTAATAAGCTAGGATATATGAAAGCCTTTGTTGAGTATGGCCTCCATAATTCTGTGTTAAAAGAAGAATTTTCTTCTTGGATGCGGGACTTTTGTGAAAAAACATTGTTACCCAGAACAGAAGTCATAGAAGAAGATGAAGTAAGTGAAGCACAAAAGATAGTTGCTATCTTTTGAGTTTATATTGAAATAATGTGCAATATGCCGACCGAGATAAGATGGCGGTCGGCAATAGCAGGAGAGAAAGGCAATGTCTTTTTGGCACTTATCTCGTTGTCATTATCTATTTTCTACCTTTTTTTTAGGTTTGTTGCTTATGGTTTCTCCCTCAATACAGGCAGCAGATACTCAAGTAGGATGGCAACAGTTTAAAGAGCGCTATATTCAGGATGATGGGCGAGTTATAGACAGCGCTAACAAAAATATTTCACACTCTGAAGGTCAAGGCTATGGCATGTTAATGGCTGTGATGAGTGATGATCATGAAACATTTAATAAGTTATGGCACTGGACAGCTGCTTCTCTTTATCGTGGCGATTTAGGCTTATTTAAATGGCGTTATGAACCCGAAAATAGTGAACATACTCCTGATCCTAATAATGCAACAGATGGTGATATCTTAATTGCGTGGGCATTATTAAAAGCTGGTGAGAAATGGAATGATGAAAGTTATCTTTCAGCTTCTGATTCTATTCAACACGCTATTTTGGAACATACTTTAGTTAAGACAAAAAATTATACTGTACTTTTACCCGGTATTAATGGCTTCAAAACGCCAGAAGAAATTATTATTAACCCATCCTATTTTATTTTCCCTGCATGGAAAGATTTTTACCGCACGAGCAAAGATGTTCGTTGGAAAGAGTTAATTAATGATAGCCAGTCTTTACTTAGAAATATGCGGTTTGGTGAATATCAATTACCAACAGATTGGGTAAGTTTGTTTCCAGATGGAAAGATAGAGCCTAGTGAAAAATGGCCTGCACGATTTAGCTTTGATGCAATACGTATTCCGCTCTATTTGGCTTGGGCACACGATGAATTAGCGTTACAACCTTTTGTGCAATATTGGCAGCAATTTGATCGTTATAAGACGCCTGCTTGGGTAAGTATTGATGCTCAAGAGCGCGCTGAATATAACCTTACTCCTGGTATGATGGCAGTGAGAGATTTAACAATGAAAACACCTATTGAAGATGTCGATTTAAGTAAAGATACAGATTATTACTCTTCGGCTTTACACTTATTAGCGGCATTTGCTCAGAATGGGCAATAAGTATATTTAGTTAATTTGAATGATAGATAGCTTAAATTCCTTTTAATACAGAGAGGCATTAAGTTATCTATTTTTTATATCGATAGTGCTAAAAAAATAAAATTCTAAATTATTTATACTTATTCGACTTTAATAAGTTAATTGTAATTCGCTATCTCTATTTGTTTATAACGTTATGTTATTTAAATAATAAATAAACTTTAATCTATGATCTAAGAATAATTTATTTAATGATATTTATGCTAAAGTTATCCCAATAACTTGATAATGTTATTAATATAATTTTTCATCAACAATAGAGGTGGATAAATGAAAGTTTCAGCACGCAATCAGTTAGTCGGTAAAGTTGTTGATATTATTGATGGTGCCGTCAATAGTGAAGTGATTTTATCTTTAGCACACGGTGAGAAACTGGCTACAATCATCACCAAAGAAAGTTGTGAAAGCTTAAATATTAAAAAAGATGGCGAAGCTATTGCGATTATTAAAGCGCCGTGGGTTGTATTAGCACTGCCTGATTGCGGTTTAAATTTCTCTGCACGTAACCAATTTGCAGGAAAAGTGACTCAAATCGTACAGGGTGCGGTGAACTCAACTGTTCATTTAGAAACGGCGAAAGGTTTAGAACTGACTGCGGTTATCACCAATGAAAGCTTACAAGAGATGAAATTGGCAAAAGGCAGTGATGTTTTAGCGTTAGTGAAAGCATCCAGTGTGATTGTAGCAACACGCAAATAATCGAGACGCTATTCTCTTAAAATATAAAAAGAGGCTAAATATTTAGCCTCTTTCTTTTTGATATTACTTATCTTTTTAGATTTATAATCCCGATCACCTTTTATGCAAGGTTACTAAAATTATTTATCAGTATCACCAGCGACTTTTAGTTTGTCGTAGATATAATTTTTATAACTGTTAACTAATTTCTCGTCTTCACAGTCATTTAATTTGCCTTCACATAAATGGCGCATTTGAATGTTTGCTTTGTAGAAAGGGGATAATGGCAAACGAGCACGCTCTAAGATCATGCCACCTAAGAAGCTAATATCAGTTAACTCACCCGTTGTTATTGGCGCACCTTGCGATAGATTATCTCTTAAGGTGAACTGAGTAATATACGCAGGGTTATTAAAAGGTGATTGATAATTTTTTAGCTCAATATTGGGTTGGTGATCACCAAAATAGAGGAACATCGTCGGTTTTTCTCTTTGTGCAACAAAATTAGAGAAATCTTTAATTGCTGGATCACTGGTGATGATCTTTTCCATATAGTGGCTAAATTTACCCGGTGCATTACTGCTTTCTGTATGACCTGTAATTTGGTACATATCTCTGTGTGATTCATCATAAGGACCATGTTCATACATGGTTAATGAGAATATAAACAGTGGCTTGTCAGTACGTTTTTTCAATACCTCTTCAACGTAACCTAGCATATCTACCGTCGATATTTTCCAGAGATTTTCTTCTAATATTCCAGGGTAGCCAAGCTCTTGAGGTTGAATGATTTCATCAATTCCCATTTTTTCATAAGCGTAACCTGCATGGTAAGCACTACGATTAAACGGAGTGAGTAAAACCGTGTAATAACCTTCTGCTTTGAGTTGGCGGAATAAACTCTCATTAAGATTATCGACAACAAAATAGAATACAGAGTTTTTACGCGCACCAAAGTCATCCGTATTTAACCCTGTTAATACTGAAAATTCAGAAAGCCAAGTACCACCACCAAAGGTTTGTACACGTAAAGGGCTTTGTGCACTGACATTTTCATCTTTTTGAAACATAAATAAATCAGGCAGTGCAACATCTTTATCAAATTGATAAATATGAGGATTAACCGTCGACTCTTGTAATAAAACGACAATATCAGGTTTTATGTCAGTTTGCGTTTCTGGCAATAAGGTTTTATTCGCTTGTTCAAGGAAATAATCTGCATTTTCCTTGAAATAAGGAGGGTGATAAGCCGTTTGGTAACCAGACATGATTAAATTAGTGACAGTACCTCGTCCTCCTGGAAGTGTGCCTTCCCATTCAGCTTGCCATTTTTCTACGGTGAAATGGATAGTAGTAAACCCAATAACCATTAAGAGTAAGCTACTTATACGCAAGACTGGGCGTGATTTTTTGGAAAAATGCCACGCAATAGACATATTGATAATCAGCCATATTAGCATTGCAACCAATGCAACGCCGGCTTCCCAATAATGGCCTAATGTCCCTAAATTAGAGCTATCAAAAGCCAAATCAAAATCAGAGAACATTAATGTTTCTTTGTAATAATGAACTTTGAGTTGATTAATAAACTTAGTTATCAGGAAAAGTGTGCCGGTGGTAATAACCGAAAATAAGACACGAGCTGATAAAAGAAAACAAAGAGAAAAAAGAATAAAATAAGCACCTACGGAAAGAAGTGCAGTATAAACAAACGTTGCTTTCTCAAAAACAATAAAGAGTGAGGCAATAAGAATAAGTGCAAGATAAGCACATCCTAATATTTTTTTCATATCTCTTCCGAGTATAGCGATAAATAATCAAGGGGATATTTTACAAATATTGTAGGCGATAACCTTAAATAGGCTAAATAATTTTACTTAGCCTAAGTTAACATTTGGATTTAGAATAATCCTTTGTCTCGTAAAATATGAAGATCTTTTTTGCGGCGAGTAAATCCAGTGCGGTCAAAATACTCTAAGATTTGTACTGCTAATTTACGCCCAACAGATAACTCATCACGGAAGTCCGCGGCGGTGACACTGCCATTACTTTCATTATATTTCACAATGATAGAGGCAAATTTTTCTATTGATTGGTGTGTATAGTAGCGGTCAGCAATAATTGGAATAATTAAACCTAATTGTGCTGCTTTACGTAATAATGAGCGGATCACTTTCTCATCACTTTTCATTTCATTTGCTAGATCACGTACCCACCAAGGTTCAGATTGCTCAAAATAGACTTTAGCATTTTGCCATAGTGCATCTTGTTCTGGAGAAAAAGCAAGACCATGAGTTGGAAGATGAAGCCAACCCCGACTTTGGCTAATAGCACCTTCTTTACGTAACTGATCAATTAAGTAATAGACCAATTCATCATGGTAAGTAGGTAGTGCCATCCGTTTTAAACGAGAACGACCCACACCCATTTGATCATTATGTTGTTGATGATATTCCTCAAGTGTATCGAGTAATTTCTGTTTTGCGTTATCAGCATTCTCTTTGGAAAGAATAACGCCAGCAACGCTCACTAGGTCAAAGGTTTCTAATAACTGAGTCAGCGCACTTTCAGTTAATTGTTGAGCCCAAGAAAACTGACTTAGAGAGAGTTCACCTTTTGGTAAACATAACGCTAAATTGGCACTGACGCTGTCTGCATTATCAAGTTGGTGTAACCAAGTTAAGAATTCAGCTTGTCGTTTGCCTCTACGTGGCGAGTGTAAAGATAAGACTTTCGCTGCGGCTAAGGTGCGTTGAGCACTGATATCACGCAAGATAAGTCTGTCGTTATCCACCAGCCAAAGGGGTTCATCTAGAATAAGCTCCGCTAACTGTGGTGTTTCATTAGCATCATTTAAAAGAGCAACACGACCCGTAATATGACGTGTACCGTGGTGAATATGTACAGGCTGCCAATGCTTTAAAGGTTCATCCGCAATTAAACTGACTAATATTTTATAAGATTGATAATTAGGCGCTTGAGAAAGCAACCAGTCACCACGAGAGACGTTTTCTTTACTGACATCACCTGTGATGTTTATTGCAATACGATGACCTGCACCCGCACGTTCTACGGGCTGATTTTGTGCATGTAAGGCTCTTATTCTTACTGGTTTATCTGCACCCGTTAGCCAAAAGGTATCGCCAACAGAAATTTGTCCCGCAAGCGCAGTTCCTGTGACAACTAATCCCGCGCCTTTAATGCTAAACACACGGTCTATTGCTAAACGAAAACGCTTATGCCATTGAGGGTGTTGTTGTTCTTGCTGATGCAGATCAACAAGATAGTGGCGAAGCTCTGAAATTCCCTCCCCTGATGGGGCTGAGGTGGTAAAAATTTGAGGATCGTACCAACCTAAATTAGCTAACATCTCGGTTGTTTGTGAGCGAACTTCTTCTATTCGTTCTGGGGTAACACGATCTGCTTTGGTGAGAATAACGGTAACTTGAGGACAGCCAGCAAGACGTAAAATAGAAATATGTTCGATGGTTTGTGCCATAACGCCATCGTCACAAGCCACAATTAATAGCGCATGAGAGATCCCTCCAACGCCAGCAAGCATATTTGAAAGGAATTTCTCATGACCGGGAACATCCACAAAACCAATTGAAGTTCCATCGTCTTGACGCCAATAGGCATAACCTAAATCAATGGTCATGCCTCGTTTTTTCTCTTCAGGTAAATGGGTAGTATCTACCCCAGTAATTGCCTGTATAAGTGTGGTTTTTCCGTGGTCTACGTGACCTGCCGTCGCAAAAATCATAGTTAAAGTGCCTGTATTAATGCATTTTCATCCTCAAGACAGCGCAGATCAAGCCACAGGCGACCATCAGTAATTCGACCAATAATCGGCTTTTCTAAATTACGCCAATGCGCGGCTAACGCATCTAACTGGCTACCTTTTCCATTTTTGGCTTCAAAGGTAAGTGCTGCACTCGGTAAGCTTTCAATAGGTAACGAACCACTGCCTATTTGAGAAGCACATGAGGATATCGTGATATGGTAATTATCCCCATAATATGCCTGAAAATGAGGCAATAACCGTTGCGCCATGTCATTAATTTCTGTTTGTGTCCGAGTTAACAAACGTAATGTTGGAATTTCAACAGCCATTTTTTCAGGTTGCTGATAAAGGCGTAATGTGGCGCCTAAAGCAGCTAATGTCATTTTATCAACGCGTAATGCACGCTTTAAAGGATGGCGTTGAATAGCCTCAATCCATACTTTTTTACCTAAGATTATCCCCGCTTGTGGGCCACCTAATAATTTATCACCCGAGAAGGTAACAAGGTCGATACCTTGTTGTAGATAATCTTGAGGCATTGGCTCTGAAGGTAAGCCTAATGCGGCTAAATTAGTCATTGAGCCACTGCCTAAATCGATAGCAGTCGGTAAGTTCATTTCTTTACCAAGTGCGGCAAGTTCATCGCCATGCACTTCGGCGGTAAAGCCTTGAATACAATAGTTGCTAGTATGAACTTTCATTAGCAAACCAGTATTCTCATTAATGGCGTTACGATAATCTTTAAGGTGAGTACGGTTTGTTGTTCCCACTTCTTTGAGTGTACAGCCTGCTTGTGTCATCACATCAGGGATACGAAAAGCACCGCCAATCTCAACTAATTCACCACGAGAAACAACAACCTCTTTATTGGGTGCAACAGTTGCGAGCATCAGTAAAACGGCAGCAGCGTTGTTATTAACGATACAGGCATCTTCTGCCCCCGTTAACTCACATAACAAATCAGCGATAGCACGATCACGGTGTCCTCTTGATGCGCCATCAAGAGAATACTCTAAGGTTGCTGGTGAGCGCATAACTTGGCTAACTGCTTCAATGGCGGATTCTGCCATTAATGCACGCCCTAGATTAGTGTGTAAAACGGTACCTGTTAAATTGAAAACAGGTTTAATCGAGGATTTTCGTTGTAATGTAATGCGATTTTTTAATTCATCCACCCAATGGTTATGCCATTGTGGTAACTCATTTTCTTGACGAATAATGATACGCGCTTCTTCTTGTAACTTTCGTAAATGCTCTGCAATAAATGTCTGACCATAAGAAGCCACTAGGGCTTGAATGTCGGCTTGGTGCAGTAACTTATCAATAGACGGTAGTTGGCTGTAAAGTGAGCGCATATCATTTGTCATGCTAATACCTAATTATTATTCATTTGGGAACAGGAATGGATTAATGCTACTACGAGCAAAGCCTTCTTCTTCCATTTTTGCATCAAGAACAATAGACGCTAAATCGTCAGCGATAGCATCCACATTGGCATCTTTTTCTTGATATAAAATTTTCAGATAGCTTCCACAATCACCACAGCTTTCTGCTTTTACAGGCGCATTTTCGCTGTCTAAAGACCAGTAATTTAATTTACCTGTTAATTCGCAGTTGGTGCATTTAATGCGTACAACATGCCACTGCGTTTCACATAAATTACAGTGTAAATAGCGTAAACCTTGTGTTGTGCCGATTTGTACCATGCTTGCCACAGGCATACTGTTACAAACTGGGCAGAATTGACGATTTTCACCGTATTCTGTTTTAGCCTTACCAGGAATATTCGCCGCTAATTGTGCCCAGTAAAGAGACAAGGCTGCCCAAATAAAGACAGACTTATCTGCTGAGACTTTTGAATATTCATCATTGAGTAACGCAGTTGCCATTTCTTCTAATTCAGTTTCAGAAGCTTTAGAGAGATTTTCTAAAGTGATAGTAGCACTTTCAGGCACAACTGGACGTAATTCAGCAATAATCGAGGCTAATAAAGCATGCCAATGTTTACTGCGTTTAAATGTTTTTCTATCTAAAGGCGCTACACCGACTTGCTGTGTAAGGAGTGGGGCAAGATCGACGACTAATGGATTGTCATGAAGTGCTTTTTCTTGAGCCTTGACAATTTCTGCCGCAAATTCAAGGTAATCTGCGAAAGGATTATCTTTTGCTAGTGTTTGAAAACGTTCAGCACGACGTTGATAAAGGTTTTTCAGATTAGGGAATAATACGGGTGGAATAAAACTAATTCCTTTTTCTGATTGCTCTTTACCTAATTGCTCTTTAGGAACGATGCGAATACTCATAACGTTCTATCTTCCTATTATCATAAATTTTATAGTGAATACCCACAGGGTTTGGCTTCAGAATAAATCAAATGCAAACACGAAGCCATGACAGTGGGTAATAATAGCGTGATTTTATTGTTTTTTACGTCTTAAAAACGGGCGTAAATTGAATAAAAAACGGAGGCTAACAAGCCTCCGTTTGTTCAGAAATACACTTTAGGGCATTATTTCTGTGACTGCTTTTCGGCTTCTTTTTTCTCTTCTTCGAGAATTTCACGATACCAACGAGGGTGATGCTTTTTAGCCCAACCACGAGTTACCCAGCCTTCAATCATGCTACGAATTGAACCTTTCACCCAGAACGCCGCATAAGCATGAACAAATACGGTGATTATCAGTAAGATTGCTGATAATGAGTGAACTAATAAGGCGATTCGAATCACTGGGATCGAGAAATATTCTGCAAAATAAGGGCGCCAAATGATAATGCCACTGACAGTCAGTAAGATAAGGCTGATACTTAACATCCAGTAAATACCTTTCTGACCAAGGTTGTAGTGACCAATATCGCCAGCTTCTTCATTTTGCAGTACTTTATGAATATTTTTAGCCCAGACTAAGTCATCTTTATCAATAAAGTTATACTTCAAGTATCTGAAGAACATAAAGAGAAAGAGAATGGCCATTGCACTACCCACAAATGGGTGTAACAGACGCGACAGTTCTGGTGTACCTAAAATATTCATGAACCAGTTCAGAGATGGGAAGAAGAAACCCAATCCGCTGATTGCTGTGAACAGAAAGACAATCACAACGACCCAGTGGTTTATACGCTCTGATGCGGTATGGCGAAGAATTTTATCACCTTTCTTCTTCATCATTTCTGCTCCTCCTTATTCACAGAGGTCTGTGTTTTAGAAGATGCTTCCATCTCTTTGAGCGCTTCTTCTTCATCTTCTTCAGTTGTGCGGTTTGGACCGACACCTAAATAATGGAAAATAGCACCCGCGAAGGTTGCGGCAAAACCAACAGCGGCTAATGGTTTCCAGATACCTTTCCAGAATTTAACGGTTGAGCTAATTTCTGGGTTTTCTGGTAAACCATGATACAGATTTGGTTTGTCAGCATGATGGAGAACATACATGACGTGCGTACCACCCACGCCTTGTGGATCGTAAAGACCCGCGTTGTCGTAACCACGAGTTTGCAGTTCTGCAACTCGCTCACCTGCAAGATTGATCATGGCTTCTTTCGAACCAAAATGAATCGCGCCTGTTGGGCAAGTTTTCACACATGCAGGCTCTTGACCGACTTCTACACGGTCAACACATAACGTACATTTGTAAGCACGGTTATCTTCTTCATTAATGCGAGGCACATTGAAAGGACAACCAGCGATACAATAACCACAACCAATGCAGTGTTCTGATTGGAAATCAACAATACCATTAGCGTATTGAATGATAGCACCTTCTGCTGGGCATGCTTTTAAACAGCCCGGATCAGCACAGTGCATACAACCGTCTTTACGAATCAACCATTCCAGTTTGCCGTTCTCTTCAACTTCAGAGAAGCGCATCACTGTCCATGATTTCGCCGTTAGGTCAGTTGGGTTATCGTAAACACCAACGTTAGTGCCAATTTTATCGCGAATATCGTTCCATTCAGAACAAGCAACCTGACAGGCTTTACAGCCAATACAGGTTGTTACGTCGATAAGTTTTGCCACTTCTTCCTTGTAATCCCGCACCTGTGGCGCGGGAGTAAGGGAATTGGTGGCAGAGCGACGAATAATGTCTTGGGATTGCAGTGACATAATTTATCTCCTTACACCTTTTCCACATTAACAAGGAACGCTTTAAACTCAGGCGTTTGTGTATTCGCATCACCCACGAATGGCGTTAACGTATTCGCAATAAAGCCTTTCACTGCAACACCTTCAAAGCCCCAGTGAATAGGAATACCAATGGTATCCACTTTGCGCCCATCAACATCAAGGGTTCTAATACGTTTAGTGACTACCGCTTTGGCTTTGATATAACCACGTTTTGAGCTGACTTTAACGGTATCGCCTTGAACAATGCCTTTTTCTGCGGCTAAACGCTCACCAATTTCAATAAATTGTTGTGGCTGAATAATCGCATTTAAGCGCGCGTGCTTAGTCCAGAAGTGGAAATGCTCTGTCAGACGATAAGTTGTACCGACATATGGGAAATCTTCTGCTTTACCCATATCTTCCCAGTCATCTTTAAAGATACGCGCAGCTGGGTTTGAAACCACATTCGGGTGCAGTGGGTTAGTACCCAATGGTGTTTCAATTGGCTCATAGTGTTCAGGGAATGGACCTTCTGCCATCTTATCGATAGCAAACAGACGTCCCATACCTTCCGGCTGCATAATAAATGGCCCTACATCAGAACCCGGTGCAGCGTTGCTATAGTCAGGTACATCAATACCTGTCCATTTGCTGCCATCCCATTCGATTAATTTACGTTTAGGATCCCAAGGTTGACCTTGTGGGTCTGCCGATGCGCGGTTATAAATAATGCGACGGTTAAGAGGCCATGCCCATGCCCAACCTAATGTGTTACCCAACCCTGATGGATCTGAGTTATCACGGTTAGCCATTTGGTTACCTTTCTCTGTCCAGCTACCTGCGAAGATCCAACAGCCACTTGCTGTTGTACCATCATCACGTAACTGAGCAAACGAGCTAAGCAGTTGACCTTTTTTCAGAATGATATTGCCATCAGCGTCTTTTAAATCGACTAATGCTCTACCATTACTTTCTTGTGCAACTTCTGCAGATGTTGGATTATCAGGATCAAAGTAATCCCAAGTCATATTCAACACCTGTTCTGGCATCGCACCGCCTTCCTCTTTATAGAGTTGGCGTAAACGATGGAAAATACCAGATAAAATCTCAGCATCAGGGATAGCAACACCTGGTGCATCACCGCCTTTCCAGTGCCACTGTAACCAGCGACCAGAGTTAACGATAGAACCGTCTTCTTCTGCGAAACAGGTTGTTGGTAGACGGAAGACTTCGGTCTGAATATCTTCTGTTTTAACGTCGTTCTCTTCACCGTGATTCTGCCAAAAACACGCTGTTTCAGTGTTTAGCGGATCCATAGTGATAAGGAATTTCAGTTTTGATAATGAACGAATAACTTTGTTCTTATTCGGGAATGAGGCAACAGGGTTAAAGCCTTGGCAGATATAGCCATTAACTTCACCTTTATCCATCATCTCGAAATATTGCAGAACATCGTAAGGTTTATCCCACTTAGGTAATAGTGAGAAGCCCCAATCATTATCACGTTGAGCATTATCGCCATAGAATGTCTTCATCATGCTGACGAAGAATTTAGGATAATTGCCCCAGTAGTTAACTTGTCCCGGTACTGTCGCTTTTGGCGTATTTGCAGCTAAGTAGGTTTCTAATGAAGTCTGCTTTTCAGAAGGCAGCGTCATATAGCCTGGTAAGCTTTGAGATAATAGGCCGAGGTCAGTTAAGCCTTGAATATTGGAGTGACCACGTAGTGCGTTAACACCGCCACCAGCCATACCCATATTACCTAACAGTAATTGGATCATTGCCATGGTACGAATGTTTTGAGCACCAACGGTATGTTGAGTCCAGCCTAATGCATACAGGAAAGATGCTGTTTTATCTTTCGCTGCTGTTTCAGCAATATATTCACAGACTTTTAAGAAATCATCTTTTGGTGTACCACAAATCTGAGTAACTACATCAGGCGTGTAGCGGCTAACGTGTTGTTTTAACAGATTCCAGACACAACGAGGATGTTGTAATGTGGTGTCGCGTTTTGCGAAACCATTTTCATCCATCTCGTAGTTCCAAGTGGTTTTGTCGTATTTACGTTTTTCAGCGTCATAGCCACTGAATAGACCATCGTCAAAATGATAGTCTTCACGGACAATCAAGCTGGCGTTGGTATAGGCCTCAACGTATTCTTTTTGATATTTCTTATTTTCGAGCAGGTATAAGATAACGCCCGATAAGAACGTAATATCAGTACCAGAACGAATAGGCGTATAGAAATCCGCAACAGCCGCAGTACGGGTGAAGCGAGGATCAATAACAATTAGCTTGGCGTTATTATGGATTTTAGCTTCCATAGCCCAGCGGAATCCCACAGGGTGTGCTTCTGCCGCATTACCGCCCATAACGACGATAAGGTTGGCATTTTTCATATCAACCCAGTGGTTGGTCATCGCACCGCGACCAAATGTTGGAGCAAGACTTGCTACCGTTGGTCCGTGTCAGACACGCGCTTGGTTATCGACAGCCAGCATCCCAAGAGCTCTTGAGAATTTCTGAGTTAAAAACCCAGTTTCATTGCTTGCTGCAGAGGCGCAAAGCATACCCGTTGTTAACCAACGGTTGACTTCAACACCTTCTTTATTGAATTTCTGGAAGTTGGCATCGCGGTCTTTTTTGATTAAGCGCGCAATACGATCAAACGTTTCTTCCCATGAGAGTTTTACCCATTTATCCGAGCCGGGTGCACGGTATTCAGGGTGTTTTAAACGACCTTCACTGTGGATGAAATCCACAAGACCAGCACCTTTAGGGCATAATGCACCGCGGTTTACTGGATGGTCTGAGTCACCTTCAATATGGAATATTGTTTCTTTTGCGTTTTTCGCGCCATCGCCCAGACTATACATTAATAGTCCACAACCGACAGAACAGTACGTACAGGTATTGCGGGTTTCGCGGGCTCTCAGTAATTTATACTGACGTGAGCCTGCTAGCGCAACTGCTGGTGCAAAACCGAGCGCCGCCGCTGTAGTACCTGCCATACCGCCAGCACAGATCTTAAAGAACTGTCTTCTGCTGACCTGCATGGGGTCTCTCCTCATCATACATTGCTTTTACTGACTCTGATTTTCTTCACGAAAATGGAGCTGATTGTTTTTTTATTCCTATTATCCTTAATAGGATCAGGTTCATTGCCTGATAGGTAGTGTAAAATCGTTTTACCCGTATTGTTATTATGTATTAATAAATTTAGGAATTCATCTTATGGATGAAACAAAATCGACAAAATTGTTAACTAAACGTGTAATCATTGGCGTAGATCAAACAATTGTGCAACACAAAGGATCGCTTAGCATACAAGAAGACGATTATATTGCACTCGAAGTTCCTGTTGCATTAGTGTACAACGGAATCTCTCACGTTGTTATGATGGCAAGCCCTAAAAATTTAGAGTTGTTCGCTGTCGGATTTTCTTTATCCGAGGGCATTATAGAGTCTTCTAATGAAATTCGCAGTATTGAAATTGTGGAAAGTTGTAACGGAGGCATTGAAGTTCAAGTTGAATTATCAAGCCGACGCTTTATGGGATTAAAAGAGCGGCGCCGCAATATGACAGGACGTACTGGCTGTGGTATTTGTGGAACTGAACAGCTAGAAGAGATTTTCCGACCTATTACACCGTTACCTTTTACACAAACGTTCTCACTTTCAAATCTTGATAAAGCCTTAGAGCAGATGACAACCGTTCAAGAAATCGGTGAGCTAACGGGTTGTACACATGCTGCTGTTTGGTTGTCGCCAGAAGGTGAAATGCAAGGAGGATGTGAAGATGTCGGGCGTCATGTCGCACTTGATAAGCTTTTAGGTATGAAAGCACAAGAAAAGTGGCATGAAGGCGCGGTATTGGTCTCAAGCCGAGCAAGCTATGAAATGGTACAAAAAGCGGCTATGTGTGGTGCAGAAATTTTATTTGCTGTTTCTGCTGCGACCTCTTTGGCGGTTGACGTTGCTAATAAATATAATGTTACGCTGGTGGGGTTTTGCCGTCGCGGAAGAGCTACGGTCTTTACTCATCCACAACGACTGACTGACTAAATAAAATGAAAAATTTAAAAACAGGTGTAATCTTTTTATGTAACGATTGGCACCTGTTTAATTTTTCTTTTTTATGGCCACAATGCCCCTAACTTGTAATCCCACTCTTTAGGTTTGATGGGGATACGTCCTGCATTTGGGGTAAAGGTCATTTCACTAAAGATAAGCCTATTCTCAGACATTAAAAAATCAACTCGACAATAATTAAAGTCATTTGC
Source organism: Proteus sp. PR00208 (assembly GCF_016238545.1). NCBI lineage: Bacteria > Pseudomonadati > Pseudomonadota > Gammaproteobacteria > Enterobacterales > Morganellaceae > Proteus > Proteus sp. PR00208. The sequence goes on from NZ_JAEHQE010000010.1 coordinate 54,100, forward strand.
CATTTTAGCGGCTAATTGCAACATATTTTTAAATTGAATTGGTTTTTCAACAAGTTCTGGTGTGTTGGGATCTTCTAATGTGATGGGTTGTAACTGCCAATTTGTATCATATACATTTATATACTCATTCCCTTTGGTATCAGAAAGATCAATTTCAGCATAATGAGGCTGACCATTAAAACAGTGAAGACGACAAGTCGTTGGTATCATTGGATTTTGTGTGTCAAATAAATCAATATATTCTTCACAGATGATTTGAGCTTTGATATTTTTATAATGCCATTCACGCGTGACGGGATAGAGATTACGTTTTAAATGAAATTGAAGCTTTTTCTTTGCTTTTTCAAAATCAAACGTTGCTTTATCAAGGCAGATAATTGTACTACCACTATCATGATTACATTTGAGTACAAAACGTGAAGGAAGTTGAGTGATATCGATTTCATCAGGATGAGAATAGGTGTTAATGATAGGAACCAGATAGTGTGGGCCAATCTTTTCTATTACATAATCTCTGACTTTGATTTTATCTGCTAAGCGCGTATAAATTGGGTTTCTATCGAATAACATACGTGCATTGATTTTTTCATTAAGTGACGTTGGTTTTTTAAAGTTTGGTTGATAGCCTAAGTTACGAATAAACTTATTCTTTAAATACACTCGATCAGGTAATGCGATAGTTCGAAACTGTTTGAAGTAGTATTCTATGATTTTCATAAGCTAATGATTATTTTAAATAGATAAGTGAAATAAAAACTAATTTTTCTGTGAGTTAAACTTCTATCTAAAGAAATAATTAAATTAAATAGAAATTAAGAGAATAATGTCAGTTATTGATATGCTGATATTTTTTATTTATATAAAATTAGAAAGTATTAACGTGGGTTAATATTCAAAATACTTATTTTAATAAAAGGAAAAATGACGACATTAAGAGAGAGTTAATAAAAAGGAATATTGATTAAGAATATATTAATTTGATGACCATTTAGTTATATGAATTGGTTTATCCCAATTATTAAAGCGTAATCCTTTACCGGTTCTATTTCCGTGAGCATCTAATATCTCATAGTACTCTTCAACGATTTGGCTACGACCACGTTGCCATTCATTGGTTGTTGCAAAAGGATCAATTAAATAGATATCACCGACAACAGTATATAACTCACCTAAATAGCGAACTTTTTTTGTACTACTATTTGAATAGTGAGAAAACATAATTTGGTAGGTTTTATAGTGTTCAGGCTGACCATAAGGGCCATATTTCATTGCAATATAACGGATACCTTGAGGATCAGAATGGCTTGCACCACCTGGAACAGGCATATCTGGCGTGATATTAAAAAGAGTATATCGAGAGGTTGCGGTCGGTTGTCTTAATGCTTGTCGATAACTTTGCGTATCAAGCCTAGAAGATCCCCATGTTCTATCCACCAGTCCATCTCCTGAATAACAAGAGAACGATAATCCTAATAATGAAAGAATTATAAATAGGGACTTAGCAGACATAAATACTCCTTGATTGCCATTATGATGCCAAAAAATAAGGTATTTGTTCCGTGAAACAGAGATGTATAACCCTGTTATTTCTAGCTGTTATCTTATTTCATTCCAAAAGGTTATCAAAAGTAAAGAATAAGTGCTTATCAATGCATTTTTTGGTTATTAATTTTATTAATTTATTTTATGTTAGAATAATAATAAAGGAAAATAATGTAGGATTAATGATTAATCATGGATACACGTTTATTGAACGCATTTGTTGTTTTAGCGGAAACAGAACATTTTGGTGAAGCCTCATTAAAGCTTTGTATTAGCCAGCCGGCACTCACTAAACAAATAAAAACGCTGGAATCTCAATTAGGTATCACTCTTTTTCAACGTGGACGTCATGGTGCAAAATTAACGCCTGAAGGTCAGTATTTACTGAATCAATCTCAATCAGTTTTGAGAGAAGCTCGAGTTCTAGAAAAACAGGCTCGTCAATTAAGTGAACCCCAAAAAGCAGAACTTTATGCAGGATTGAGTTTATCCTCATTAAATTTTATTACACCAGTATTGGCAAAATTTAATCACGCTCACCCTGATATTACCGTCCATATTGATGATATGCCTTCTAACAAAATGGAAGATAAGTTGCTTTTAGGTGAGCTTGATCTTGCATTTTCACGCTTACCCGTTACAGCGCCATTAAAAGGTATTTCATTAGTACAAGAGCGATTGATGTTAGCAATCCCCACGCAAACTATTCGGGTGTTAGAGGTTGATGATGATCCATTACACTACTTTAATACGCTTGGGCTTATTCAGTTGGTGCCTGAAAAAGGAAAAAAACTGCATCAACAAATCGATGATTTTTTGCAGCATCATCAAATCAAACCCCGTGTATTACAGCAATCGCAAGATATTCAAACGCAGTTAGCGTTAGTTGCTGCTGGATTAGGAATGGCATTGGTGCCTAAAAATGCAGAACTTATTTGTGACAAGCAAAAAGTCACTTTATTGCCGCTATCGGGTTTGTATACACAATGGAAAATAGGTGTTATTTGGAATAATAATATTCAGAATAAAGATCGTGATATTTTTATAAAAATAATTTCTGAGGAAATAAATAAAATATAATGAATAAAAAAAGGTTTTAATTTTAATTATGATTATATTTTCAATATATAACTTATAATAAAGCTAAGATACCTAATAAATATTAATTAGTTTTAAAAGAAATAAAGATAAATAATTGCGAGTTTGTTCACAAAAATAAACATGGAATATTTGTTGTTTTTTTATGTGTTTAAATAAAAAATTAAGTTAAATCATTTAATTAATTTAATTCTCCTCATATAAGTAGGGTTAATTAAAATCTTTTTAATTAAAATGTGTTATTTACAATAAAAGCGATTTATTTAATATTACCTACGCCAGAAACAGCAAGCTTTATATTCGAAAGTGAAGCTGTAAAGATAAAATATGAATATCTCTGTAAGTGGCTACTTGTTATTTATAATAAGTAGCCACACCCTCAAACAAATAATATGGAAATTATTATGAAGAAACTGAATAAATTAATGGGTGCACTGTTTATATTAATGGGCACTCATGCTGTACAAGCAGAAATCCATTCTAATCAAAGCGGATCATTAAACACCATGAGTGTAGGTGCGACGGATGCAATACAGTATGGTCCTCATAAAACAGTGGCTGGAGAACCCGGTGTTGGTATTAGTGGTATAGGGGGAGGTAAAAAAATTGGTTTTGCTTCTTTAGCGAGAGGTGTTGCTGATGGTAATAGTGTTCATACTATTCAAACTAATAATACTCATAGAGATATGGGCGTTTTTCATTTTGCTAAAATCACGGATGCTAATGTCTATTTTGGTGACTGGGCAAAAACAACATCAGCAACGGATGCGACACATCAAACCTATTATGTCGGTAAAGATGTGACAACCACATTACCGACAGATAGTGCGACTTATACGGTAACAGGTATGAGTCAATACACTGGTAGTAACCTACTTTCAGGTACGTTTGATGTTGATTTTTCACAAAAGAAAATCGAAGGTTCATTAGCGAATAGCCAACGCACAGTTGAGTTAGAAGGTGGAAATCTTTATACCGCAAATAACCAAGTAACGTTTTCTGCAGATGCGAAAGAAGGCACAACATCAGGGGTTGTTGAAGGTGCTTTCTTTGGTGAAAGCGCAGAAGTGTTAGCGGGTATTGTGGTGTTTAGTTCGGATCACACAAAAGATATCGGTTTTGGTGGTACGAAAAATAGCAGTGAAAGTGAAGAAACAACAGCAAGCACGGATGCTTCTTAATTTTTTCAAAAATAATATTATAAATTTGTTTGGTAATACAATCGGTTAATTCTTTTAAAAGTGGTATTAGTGGTCATTAAGCTAAATGTTAGCAACAGATAATCTGGTATAGGGTTATCTGTTTTTTTTTATCAAAAATAAATCAATCTTAAGGGATAGGTCGGTTTTTATTATAAGGATATACCATGAATTATTATCGACTTTTAATAAGACGGTTATTGGCTTTACTACTCATTTTATTATCATTGAATAGTATGGCGATAGAAAATAATGATAAATTATTGCGTGAGCAATTTAATAAAAGAAGTGTCGCGGAAATTGGTCAGCAACTTTATCACTATTTGCAACAACAGCAGTGGCAGAAAGCAGAAAAATTACTGCTTTATTATCAACAGCTGCCTCAATATGAAGTCTTACTTGTCAATTATGCAAAGGCGTTACTGGCACAAAACAGAGGCGATTTTTTAAATGCTGAATTTTATTATCAGCAGCAACTTAAACAAAAAGCCGATTTTATCCCAGCTCAAACAGGGTTAATTCAGCTTTATTTTCATTTGCGAGAATATAAAAAAGCACAAGTACAACTCAATCAACTGAGCAATGTGGTTGATTTACCTAAAGATATTATCCACTCTATTGAGTTTTATAGGGTTAAGTTAGCCTCTTATTTTCAAGGCCAACGTTTCTATCAACTTAGCTTCTTTTATGATGATAATATTAACCATGCTCCTGATTTACCTGAGCAAATCGTCTCTCAATCTACTCAAAGAAAAATAACACTAAGAGGTGCTAAACCCATTGCATCAACAGGCCTTACTCATTATTTTTCTTTTTATCAACCTGTTATCATTTATTCTTACCATACTTTTTCTTCTTATAATTATGTACGATATATAGATTATCACTCTCATCGTAGCGCTAATTTTTTTGCATTATATACACAACTGGGTTATCGCTATCAAAAACCTCAATATCAATGGTTAATGACACCTTATTACGAAATAAAAAAATCACAAACTCAATATGAATATCAAGCATGGGGAAATGAAACACAATTTTTTTATTTTATTAATAAAAAGCAAACTATTAATTTAGCTTTTGATTATAAAATAAAGAAATATCAAATAGCGTTAAATAATTTAAATAGTCAGCGACTTAGTTATAGTGCTAATCATAACTATTATTTAAATAATAGAGTGCATTTAGTTAATCAATTAAATTATCAATCAGGTCGTAAAAAAAACACTTTATTAAATTATCAGCTGTATGGTATAAAAACAGGCGTTTATTATCCATTGTTAGAAAATTGGCAAGTATCTCTTTTTTTACAATATCAATTTAAACACTTTAATAATTATAATCCTTTATTAAAAAAGAGAAGAAAAGACAATAGCTTTGTTTTTACAACTAATATTAAAAATAAATCACCCTTTATTTTAGGGTTTTACCCCGCAATAGAATTACGTTATACCCGAAGATTAAGCAATGTGGATTGGTTATATCAGTATCAGCAACATGAAGTGTTATTTAAATTAGAAAAACAATTTTAATTAAATAAGTTACTTCCTTTATCAATTGAATAGGTAAAACAATGCATATAATGCTTTTTAGAAAGCGGAAAATTGTTTCAATCTTCGTTTCTCTCTCGCTATTTTCCCCTTGCTTTTATCTGCAAGCCAAAGAAGATAAAACCGATCTTGGTCATATTCAAATTTCAGATAATAAAGAAAAAGATAAACAAGGGTATGCTCAAGTGTATGAAAAAGATGTCTCTAATGTTTATTTAGGCAAAGAACTATTAGAGCGTTATCAAGGGGTATCACCAGCGGACTTACTAAAAAGTGCAATTGGGGTTTATAGTGGTGAAGCGCGTAATGGTGGGGCGCTTGACCCGAATATTCGCGGTATTCAAGGGCAAGGGCGAATTCCTGTTACTGTTGATGGGACAGAGCAAGCGATTACTGTTTATCGTGGGTATAGTGGTGCTTCTAATCGTAACTATATTGATTCTAATCTGATTAGTAGTATCTATATTGAAAAAGGTCCTTCATTAACCCCAGATATGAAAACAGGTATTGGTGGTGGTATTGCAATAAAAACCCTAGATATCCGTGATATTGTGCCTGTAGGTGACTCTTTTGGTATTAATTTTAAAGGGGATATGAGTAATAACGCTACACGGTATAAAGAAGTCTATTTAGATATGCTAGGAGATTACCGAAGTTATTCTCACTTCTATCATGAGGGAATAAAAATAATTGATCCTGCCTTAGAAATAACACCTCAAAAGAATAAAGCTTTGAGTTTTCATGATCATTCATTTCGTCTAGGTGTTGGGTTTGAAAAAGAAAAATTTAATTTATTATTTGCTTATGCACTACGAGAAAAAGGAAATTATTTAGCAGGAAAAAGAAATACAAAAGCCTATCTCGAAACCGATGATATGAAATCAATTCATTCTAATGATTATAAAGCAAGGTTAACACCTTATGTTCCTTTTATTGCCCATATTTATAGCCCCGGTAATGAAGTCCCTAATACATCTAGTCGTAATCGTTCCTTTTTAGTTAAAGGAGCATTATTCCCTGAATCAGCGCATCGTTTTTCCATTAATTACCGATACACTGACTTACTGTTTGGCGATATTATGCCATTACGATTAGAGTGGGCTCGTTACGAAAAAAATTTAGTAACTCAATGGCCATTAGCAACGATTAATCAACAGGCGGGAATATTAACTTATCAGTGGAAGCCAGAAGATAAGAAAGCGGATTTACTGTTACGGTTATGGGGTAATTTAACGTCTGGGCATACCAATACTCGTGGTGGTGAACCAAGAAGGCCTGTGCAGATTGATTATGACAAACGATTTTTTAATACATCACAATGGGATTTAAAAACAAATACTCACTTTATTGATACGGCTTCTCTTTACCAAGAAAATAATCGTTATGGTATTGATTTATCTTCGATATTTAAATTATCACCTCAATTTTCCATTTCATTTTCAAGTAACTATCAATTTGAAAAGTTAGATAGCGATGAAATTGAATTACCAGATAGATTTGATTTTGTTACCGCTGGGCGTGGTGGGCAACGCCATGAAATTAATTTAGCCCTTTCCACAGATTGGAAACCGCTTTCTTGGTTGGTCATTACTGCTGGCGGCAAATATCACTATTATCATTTAACAGATACTTTTTTAAATAATAAGCGGAAAAATAAAGTAAAGGGTTATGAGAAATCTCCCTCAATAAGAGGCTTTATTCTTCCTTATCGACGTACATTAACTGCGGAGGAGTATTTATTATATAGAGCACTTCACCAGATTGATGTGGAGACGTTACCTGAAGAGCTTAAAAATTATCGACGTTATCCAGAAATAGACAAAAAAATGCGTGAGTTTTTACAATCTAAATTTGTTTATCCTGAATATGAAAAATTATCACCTGAAATAAAAGAAAAGATTATTAATAGTAATGAAGTTAAAAGAATTCAGATTGATATGATGCAAGAAGATTTTCTTCGTGATGAACAAGGAAATCTCAATATACAATCTTCTCAAGAACGTCCTATGCTCACGGAATATACCGTCATACTTTATGACAAAAATGGCGAATTATCCAAAAGCAACAATATGTTCTTAAATGGTCATCTTAATACTAATGAAAAAGTACCCGATCCAATTACAGGTAAACGAGTTAATAAATATGAAATGGGTGTGACAAATCCAATCCCTATTTATCTTGATGATGATAAAGATAAATTTGCACCTGAGCCTAGCTATCAACATGGGGCATTTTCACCTCTAGTTTCTGCGACGGTGTATGCCAACGAGATATTACGTTTTTATGGACGCTATACTGAGCAACTGCGTTTACCTAATTTATTTGAAGATACTAGCGGGTTTTCAGGCTCTAAAGCTCGTTATTACGGTTTTAAATTAAAACCAGAACGCGCCAAAAGTACAGAGTTTGGGGTCGTGTTTGATTTTACCGATTGGCTTAATATAGAGCGCCATGCTGACGTTAAAATTAATTATTTTTATACCAATATTGAAAATGTGTTTGATAGAGATGCGAATTGGCAAATTAGGCAATTTGAAAAGCAAAAATTAGAAGGGTTGGAAGTTCAAGCGCGTTTTGATAACGGTTTTATCTTTATGGATACCGCTCTTGTTTATAGTCATAAAAATAAGGTATGCGATAAAAATGCTTTTAGTAACTATGATCCCTTTGGTTTCTTGGGTATTAAAGAGTGTATGACAGGGGGGTATCCCGGTGGTTTTTTACGTACCTCTATTCAGCCTAAATATTCAGTTAATTTACATTTAGGGACTCGTTGGTTAGATAATAAATTAGAAATAGGTAGCCGTTGGCTCTATTCATCAGAAGTAGAAAATAAAGATGAAAAATGGCTAAAAGAAAAATTACCAAGAGAAATGTATGGCAGAAATAATAACCCGATGCGTTGGGCAAAAGTCTTTACCGTTGATGCCTATATTAACTATCAATATAGCCCTAATTTATCTTTTGAAATAACGGGCAGTAATTTATTAAACGAATATTACATTGATCCATTAACGCGATCAGGTATGCCTGCACCAGGAAGAACGTTCCGATTCGGTGTGACTGCACAATTTTAATTAAAAGAGAGTAAGGAGCTTTTATTTATGTTGGCACTTTCTGTCAGGCATCCGTTTAATATTTATTATTGGCTAATAGGGATATCGTTAGTTTATATCGCCATATTAAGTTGGGTGTTACGTTCACTTTCTATGACAGAAAGTGCGCACCATATTCATCAGCAACAAGAAAATACATTATCTGTCTATCAAGTGGTATTTTCACCACCTCAACAATCGACAGTCGTGCCGGAGCCTTTAGTGGAAACGGAACCTCAAGAAACGCCCATTGTTTTACCCAGTGCAGAAAAAGGAGAGTTTGTTGAAGCTCCAAAGAAAATACCTGAAAAACCCAAAGAAAAACCTATACCCATAAAACCAATCACACCAGTGAAAAAGCCTGTGGTACAAAAAAAAGTAGAGCCAATAAAACAGCGTGATTTAGAAAACCAAATAGCACAAACGACATCTGAATCATCGGCAGAAAGCTTAACGCAACATACTGCAAGCTCGTTAGCAGGAAGAAGTCACGCATTAAGCGAGAAAGGGATAGGGCAAGGTGAATCTGACAATCACTATATTAGTTCACTGCGTCGAGAAATAGAGCGCCATAAACGTTATCCCTCACAAGCGCGTCGCATGCAACATGAAGGTCAGGTAGTGGTGAGTTTTTCACTAACATCAGAAGGTGCGGTTTCAAGGGTTGAGATAGAAAGTACTTCAGGTATTTCTTCTCTTGATAATGCGGCCATTGCGGCGGTTAAACGCGTAAAACCCATTGGCCCTAAACCCGAAGGCCTATTGAACCCTTTAATTGTTGCATTAGATTTTCAATTAAATTAATGAGCTAACGAAAACACCTAAGCGTGATTTTGACTTAGGTGTTTTTATTAGAATTGATGGCTAAAACAGCACAGTAATATCCGCTAATACCGTATCAGGTTTAGAAAAGTGTAAATAAAAATAAAGATTGGATTCGTTTTCACGTATGAATAAATAGTCTAATTCAAGCTGATAAGTACGAAAATAGGCTTTGTTATTTGTTACTGGATGATTAAGTAGAGGCGTTATTTTATAAACGACATTGTCCTGATTTAGGCCAAGTGAAAATGTATTTGAAGCAATTAAGGTACCGTTAATGGCATTACCTGTTCTCACTGAAACTGAAAGTGACTGTTCACTTTCAGCTGCACACTGTAATAACACCTTCATTTTTTGTGAATTATCTGTTTTTCCAATAGTTTCTTCTGAAGGCAAGCAAAAATAGGCTTCTTGATTTAACAAAATACAATTTTTACCTACCAGCATATCACTATACCCATACTGAGCTTTACTTAGTTGCGTATCAAACCCATGATTTAAATCCAGTTCGTAACTTTTTTGTGGTATTGGTAAGTGGTTTTTAGTTTCTAGCGTAAGAGATGCATAACCGTCATAAAAACGGAATATAGGTGCCGATTCTGTTAGCCAAGCACCAGAATCATCATGGCATTGTTTGCCATTATGTCGGCTTAAATAAAGGTTTACGCCATTAAAACAGTAACCAGGAATATTGAGATAAGACTTGTTCTCGCGACCGCCTTGACCAATGGTAAAACTATTATTGTTTACGTCATCAAGTACCATATAGTGTAATGCGCCCCAAGGGGTGTCAGAAATATAACGTACAGAAGGTAAAATTTGATTGGGTGATAAATATGACTTACTGCTATCTGGCGTAAAAAAGGTTTCTGTTTTTAATACATCACGGCTATCACCGGTTACACCATAACAGCCTTCATATTGAGAACTATCTGCTATTTTTTCAATACTTAAGTAGTTGTGTTTAATACGAATAACGGCATCAATATGAGAATAGGTTTCGATACTCTGTAACATTGATGTTCGGTGTAATATATCTTTGCCTATATCAAAATAAGCTTTGTAATAGCTGATTTTAGGATCATGGCTATAATCGTTTCCATATAGCTCTAAGCTATTCCAACGAGAAAAAGGAGTGTTAAATTCGATTTCAAAACTCTTTTTTATCCAAGTCTGATAAAAAGATAATCCTGATATATAAATACCAGATAAAAAGGTATTACTTTTATTGTAATCATCTTTAAATACACCAGAGGTTTGCTGATAAATTGTAGTGTGAATAGCACTATTAAATTTATCTATACTTTCTCTTAATGTTTTTAGATTGCTTTTAAAGTAATTATCACTTAACTCGAGTTTATCTTTATTGGTGAGAATATCGTAGTGTGCCGCAACAAAAAGGGCGCAACAGTGACAATAAAAAGGTAAGCCTGCTGATTGCGCTAAATTTAATACTAAGGGTTGTTGAGAAACAATAGTAGTAATGACATCATCAAAACGGTTGAGTACTTGTTCCCGTAAATCTTGTTTTTGTTGAGCCGAATAACGCATTGTGGGATCAAGATAACGAGCAAGTGAATCAGAAAATAACTGATAAACGTCAGATATTCCCTCTGTGGTAAGTTTGATTATCTTAACGTTATTATCAGCGATTTTAGCGTCAATAATACGAGAGACATGTTCGATAATTTGATTAGCTAACGAACTATCTTTCATATTTTTATTCATCAAACCAAAGAGCGCAGAGGTGATTTTTGATAATGCACCACCGACAACAGGGATTAAGCCAATAATATGCCCGATGACGGTTTGCCCTACAATCATGGGGGCATTTAAAGGATCTTGCTCATTGAATTTATCTACAATGGTGGGTAAGACATTACTGTTGCGGTTAATCATATCCAACATACCTTCTTGGAGTTCTTGGTAGTCGATACAGATTAATGGCTGTGTTGCGGGTAGTGATGAAGGACTAATGGCGACTTTTAATGGGTTTAAATACATAACAAACACTCCTTGTTTAAAATTAGTTCCATTGTTCGATTAATTGAGGTTGTCCTGATAGTCCGTTATAAACAGCAATAGAGAGTTGTGAGCCATTAACTCCAACAGATAAGTAATCCCCTTTAAATAAAGCGCCACTGTTATAAACGGGAACATCACCAAATATTTCACTACCACCATAACGGTTATCTTGCCCAACATAATGCGTATGGCCGACGAACACCGCTTTCACGCCATAATGCTCAAGCATATATTTAAAGAATGAGAGTTCTTCTTGTGAGGAGTTTTCAGGAAAATGTTGGTGACCATCATGAAAGTTTAAAATAATAGTTTTATTGCGATTCCGTGCTTGGATTAAATCTTTTTCTAACCAATCAATAGAGTCTGTCACATTAATGGTCGATGCTGCCCAGTGGTCGAGTACGACATGATAAGTGGGATAATTTTGTAATTGGACAAAATGAATATCGCCATATTCCCACGAATACGCTTTACTGCCTGAATATTCGCTACTGTCATATCTAAAATTACCTGAAGTCGAATAACCACGGTATTCTTCAATACGATAATGCATATCAAATACCATGCCTCGCGCACAAGCATTCATACTTAAATCAGAATTACTGGGTTCAGAGCAATCACCCACGTTATTTTGATAATCGTGATTACCAAGACCAACATAAGTAATAAACCCTAAGGGGGAAGGGGCAAAAAAAGAGCGAAAACTTTCACGTTGATAACGGCGACCAAACTCTGTCAAATCACCATTAATAATGCCAAAAACAAAAGATTTTTCATGGTGTAATAATTGAATACTATCCCTTACTTTTTTTATCGTTGATTCCCAACGAGATTGATCATCATTAGGATCATTATTATCTAAGTCTAGCCTCCAAGGCTGAGGATCTGACATCACGATAATATTGTAGTTTGTTGATTGTGTTGCACTCATAATTAATTTCCTTTTAAATGTGTCTTTCTCCCTTTATTTTTTGACGGAAATTTAAAATAAGCACAATATTAAATATTGTTAGTTAATTATAATTTTAATAACAAATGTCTTTATTTTTATCATTTTAAATGACCAATATATGATTTTTTAAATATAAATTATCTTCTAATTAAATTAATTTAAAATATCAATATTAGCGCTTATGGATATACCTTAGATTGATTTTAGATAATGTCTTTTGAGGAGATAAAAAAGCGGCTTTAGCATGACTAAACACCGCTTTTAGATTTGCGTTAGCATAAATAAATTACGCTGTTTTCGGCCATTTATTGGCAACCCAAAGCCCACTCATTTTCATCGAATAACCAAATAAAACACCAACGATTAATGAAGGGATAGTTTGAGCTAAATCCCCTTGTGCTGCAAATATTGTACATGCCCCAATAAATGTACCGGGGATATAAGCAAGTAATGCACTTTTAGCTTGAATACACATCACAAAGGCAATAACACCTGTTACTGCATACCCAAAAATAGATATATCACTAAAGACTTGGCTACCATAAATAATCGCCAATGCCCAAATTACGCCACTCATAATGGTAGCCATAGTAACGGCTAATCCTTTAATACCCTCTTTAGGATAAGCAAAATAGGCGGTACAACCTAAAAAGCCAGCCCAGCTTAATAAGTCAAATTGATTAGCAACAAATGCCCAAATGGCAGAAAGAATGCCTGTTGTCAGTGCAGTAAAGTAAAGCGTTCTCACGATAGACTCTTAAATAAAAGGGGGATATTTACCCAGTTAACTAAAAACGAAGTTTAGCATTATCATTAGTTGATTTACTATATTTAGATCATTAAAAAGCATAATTAAGATGCGTATTTATGCGATATTTAAAATCTATTTTTATTAGAAAAAATAAAGAAGATAAAGTAAACGTTTGCGTTGTTGATACACTAAAAAAAGTGTGAGAATAAATATTTTTTAGTTAGCTTAATAGTATTTATTAATATTCAAGTAACTATTATTTTTCAATAATATGAATATACAGTGTTCGAAGAGTGGAGGGTGAGTTGTTTTCTATTTCGATTAAGGTGAAACCATGATATTTATAAAGTTGAAGTAGCCTTTCATTATTTTCACATTCTAATATGATAATTCTACCACCAATAAGTTTTTGAGCTTCTGATAATACAGCATAAATTTCTTGTAAGATAAGTGCTAACGAAATAGGGTTATCAACTATTAATGTATTTTTTCCTATCTGCCCAATAAGAAAAGCTTTAACTTTTTCTGCAGTTCTAGAAATACCATCAAGTTGCTGTCTCTTTGTTTTACTTATTTTAACGTTATCAAGTATAAGCTCTTTAAAGGATAGAGAAAAATAAGCAAGAATTTCACCACTATCATTTAAAATCAAATAAGTTCTCGCATTATTGGTTTTCTCAAATCTAATTGCTTTAGTTGGAGAGATTAAAAACTTTTCAACATCGCTATTTAATTTATTAGAAAAACTGCGTAAAAGCTTAATTGTTGCTTCTTCACCAAACTCTTTTAGCAGTTCTCTAAGTTGGACAATCGTTGTTTTAATAGCGCAATCCCTTGTTTATTTTCTGCTTTGTAATTCCGTTTAACTATTTTTACATGGCGTGGGTAGCTTAAATCATGTTGGATAAAATCAATAGATTGCTTATCTTTAACAATAAAGCTTTTACTAAAAGAAGTAGTAGCCATAGGTATCTCCTATCGGTTTTCCTGTTTGAAAATATAGCAATATAGAGGGGTAGAAACAACTATTTTTGTTTAAAAAACGAACTACGAAAATAAATAAGAATATCACTTAGTTGTTTTTAAAGAGCCTATAGCGTGTGGTTAATTTTCTATTTACACGCCATAGGTAGTGGAAATGAGGCTTTACTTCCCAATACAGAAACTAGAGAAAATACGGCCTAATAAGTCATCAGAGGTAAATTCACCAGTGATTTCACTTAACGCTTGTTGAGCTAGTCTTAACTCTTCTGCCAATAATTCACCTGATTTTGCATAAACCAATTGTTCATGACCTTGCTGTAAGTGCTCTGCTGCGGTATTTAAGGCTTGTAAGTGGCGACGACGCGCTAAGAAACCACCTTCAGTATTACTATTAAAACCCATAGCTTCTTTTAGGTGATCGCGCAGCAATTCAATACCCATTCCATCGCGTGCGGATAAGCGGATCATCGGGTAATTACCTTGAGCCGTGATCTCAACATTCTCACCCGTTAAGTCTGATTTATTACGAATAACAGTAACAGGCAAGGTATTTGGTAAACGAGCCATAAATTCAGGCCAGATATCTTCAGGGGTTGTTGCATCAGTTGTGGTGCTATCAACCATAAATAACACTCTGTCTGCTTGCTCAATCTCTTTCCAAGCACGCTCAATACCAATACGTTCAACTTCATCACTGGCTTCACGTAAACCCGCTGTATCGATAATATGCAAAGGCATACCATCGATATGAATATGTTCACGCAATACATCACGCGTTGTACCAGCAATATCCGTAACAATCGCCGCGTCTCTGCCTGCTAATGCATTCAATAAGCTTGATTTACCCGCATTAGGGCGACCCGCGATAACTACTTTCATCCCTTCACGCAGTAAGCTGCCTTGGCGTGCTTGAGCCCGAACATCATCTAATTCTGCAATAACAGCGTTAAGTTTTCCTTCAATGATACCGTCAGAAAGAAAATCAATTTCTTCATCAGGGAAATCAATGGCCGCTTCAACATAGATGCGTAAGTGAGTTAATGACTCTACCATCTCGTTAATATGAGAGGAGAATGCACCTTGTAATGAATTAATCGCTGAACGTGCCGCTTGTTCTGAGCTGGCATCTATTAAATCAGCAATGGCTTCGGCTTGTGCTAAGTCGAGTTTGTCGTTTAAGAATGCGCGTTCAGAAAATTCACCAGGATTGGCAATCCGCACACCAGGAATTTGTAAGATACGTTTTAGTAATAAATCCAGAATAACGGGGCCGCCATGACCTTGTAGTTCTAGAACATCTTCGCCTGTAAATGAGTGCGGATTTGGGAAGAAAAGAGCGATACCCTGATCAAGCACGGAGTTATCATCATTGCGAAATGGCAGATAATCGGCATAACGAGGTTTAGGTAATTTACCTAAGACAGTTTGTGCCACAAGTGCTGCTTTAGGGCCAGAAACGCGTAGGATACCAACACCGCCTCTTCCCGGAGGTGTGGCCTGAGCGACGATAGTATCAGTGCTATGCATGGTGTACTCGCTTAATCAGAATAATCATATCAATATAAAAAACAGAAGGCGGTCATTGTAGACCGCCTTCGCTATTTTATGTCACTTTCCTTTGAATGTAACCAAGGAAGAGGTTTTTCCTCATGTGACCTTATTTTTTGTCTCTGCTGTGTAAGCCACGTTTTTCCAGACCGCGGTAAATTAACTGCTGCTGGATAATGGTCACTAAGTTACTGACGATATAGTACAGAACCAGACCTGATGGGAACCACAGGAAGAATACAGTAAACACAACCGGCATAAAGGTCATGATTTTTTGTTGCATCGGATCAGTCACTGCTGTAGGAGACAGTTTCTGAATGATGAACATTGTCACACCCATTAATAATGGCAGGATGTAGTACGGATCTTGCGCAGATAAGTCTTGGATCCATAACATAAATGGCGCATGACGTAATTCAACGGAACCCATCAGCATGTAATACAACGCAAGGAAGATTGGCATCTGGATAATTAGTGGTAAACAACCACCCAGAGGATTCACTTTCTCTTGTTTGTATAACGCCATCATTTCTTGGCTCATACGTTGTTTGTCATCACCAATACGTTCACGCAGTGCAGCCAGTTTTGGTTGCAGTAAACGCATTTTCGCCATGGAGGTGTACTGCGCTTTAGTCAGCGGGTACATGATACCACGAACGATAAAGGTGATCATGATGATGGAGAAGCCCCAGTTACCGATAAAGCTGTGAAGGAATTTCAGCAGTTTAAACAGTGGCTGAGAGATAAACCATAACCAACCGTAGTCTACAGATAGGTCTAAATGTGGCGCAATGGCTGACATTTCTGATTGAATTTCAGGACCGACCCATAATGTTGAGCTGATATCAGCACTGCTATTTGGTGCAATTGTCACTGGTGCTGATTTATAACCAATCAGAGCAATAGATTTGTTTTCTAAAGTGATTGAGTAGAAGCTATTGTTCTGACTCTCTTTAGAAGGAACCCATGCTGTTGCAAAGTATTGTTGTAACATTGCAACCCAACCATTGTTGGTGGTTATAGATAAGTTTTTATCTTCGATATCACCAAAGCTGTATTTTTTATAGTTGGTTTCATCTGATGAGTATGCCGCACCACGATAAGTGTGTAGCGCAAAGTTGCTGCTACCTGTATCACGGCTTTCTGGCAATTTAACAGATTGTTTTAACTGACCGTAGAAGTTCATGGTCAATGTTTTATCTGTTGTATTCTCAATTTTGTAATCAATACCGATATCGTACTGACCTTTCTTCAGAATGAAGGTTTTGACGAATTTTACGCCTTCTTCATTTACGAAAGTCATAGGTACGCGTAATTCATCTTGATTTTCACCAAGTACGAATTCGTTTTTATCAGCACTATAAACTGGGCGAGATTTCTGATCTGGACCATCTGGGCCGATTAAGCCACTTTGAGCCTGATACAGGAATTGTGGTGTAGTTTCCAGTAAACGGAAAGGTGTTGTCGAATTAAGCTCGGCGGGATAGGCTAACAAATCAGCCTCATCGATAGTACCGCCCTGAGTATTGATGCGAAGATCAAGTACGTCAGTTTTTACGGTAATCAATTTTGCCTGCTCATTGCTGTTACCAGTTACAGCAAGACTATCACTGCTTGGCACGTCCGCTTGTTGCGAGACCTGTGCGGTAGTGGTGGTGTTTTGTGAAACTTTATCACCCTCCCACTGCTGCCAGATCAGGAAAGAAACGAACAGCAAAGCGATGAATAGAAGATTGCGTTGCGAATCCATCGTTAATTTTCTCTGTTATCGTCGTTTTTTCTAGGTGGGACAGGATCATCACCACCTTCGTGTAAAGGGTGGCATTTTAATATGCGTTTCACTGTTAACCAACTACCTTTTATCATTCCAAACCTGCGCAATGCCTCAATTCCGTAATGAGAGCACGTAGGATTAAAACGACAACGAGGCCCCAACAGAGGACTAATCCCCAGTTGATAGCCCCTAATCAGCAAGATCAGGACTTTTGAGCCAAGCGACAATGACGACGCCATAATTTACCCAACACTTCCGTCAATTGATGGTTATCAAGTTCAGCAACCCCTTTTCTTACTAATAACACAAAATCCATCGGTGGTAATTCATGCTGATGTAAACGAAAGTATTCACGGGCTAATCGTTTAATACGATTGCGCTCATGAGCACGTTTAACGTTTTTCTTTGCGATTGTTAGACCGATGCGGGGATGCCCCAGCTCATTCTGGCGACCCAAAATAGTAACTTCTGGAGAACTCGCACGTTGTGGCTGCTGGAAAACAAAATTGAAATGCTTGGGAGTTAACAAACGTAACTCCCTTGGAAAAGCGAGCTTAACCACGGAATGGTTAGCTTTTATTATTTCGAAGAAACGGTCAGACGAGCGCGGCCTTTCGCACGACGGCGAGCCAGAACCTGACGACCATTTTTAGTGGCCATACGAGCGCGGAAGCCGTGGTTACGGTTGCGCTTCAGTACAGACGGTTGAAAAGTGCGTTTCATGGCGATTTCTACCTACTTAATATAATTACTGATTCAGCAAATGCGTTGACAGACGGGCGTGCAATAAATAAACAAACCAGTACTTCAATCGCAGCATCAATGATGGAAAGATGCGGGATTGTAATAAAATCACTCAAATGCGTCAATGAAGATGACGCTTTAAGTACCGATTTTTGTCGTCTTTTTTAGCAAACCCGATAATCAATCCTGACTTATGCGCAACGAGTACGCTTATTAGCGACCTAAAAAAGTCTTAATAAGTGACTTTGTTGGTACAAGCACGCAGGGTGCAAGATTATACGGACTCACGGTGAAAGCGCAAGGATCTTTAGCGGATCAAATGAGAGATATTTGATCACTTACTATAAGAAAGAGATATTTATGCAAAGAGAAAGTTATCCCCAATTGCTATTTGTAGGACGACTCAAGTACACTAGAACGCCTTTGCATATTTCATTTGGTGAATTATCACAAATCGGCAAGCCTGTGGATAAAAACCATAAAAACTGTGCAAAAGAAAGAGGATCTTCGTTTCATTTTGCGATATGATCCCCCGTCACGATCAGAATAGCCAGTCTGCGATCGTGAGTCACGATGTA
Source organism: Proteus sp. PR00208 (assembly GCF_016238545.1). Taxonomy (NCBI): domain Bacteria; kingdom Pseudomonadati; phylum Pseudomonadota; class Gammaproteobacteria; order Enterobacterales; family Morganellaceae; genus Proteus; species Proteus sp. PR00208. The sequence goes on from NZ_JAEHQE010000010.1 coordinate 72,762, forward strand.
AAAAAATCGTTGTCACCAAGAGTTGTTCCTTATTAAGAATTGAAGAGGAACGGTGTTGTGCACTTTGTATTTAGGCGCACAGTGTTTAACTGCATTTTTCCTGTTTATTTTTTAGTCTTGTTTTTTTAGGGGAGTTCGCCGTGTCACTTTCGCTTTGGCAGCATTGTCTTGCCCGATTGCAGGATGAGTTACCTGCCACTGAATTTAGTATGTGGATACGTCCCTTGCAGGCAGAACTAAGCGATAATACGCTGGCGCTGTATGCACCTAATCGTTTTGTCTTAGATTGGGTGAGAGAAAAATACATTAATAATATCAACGCATTATTAGTGGATTTTTGTGGCTCTGAAGTCCCTTCTTTACGTTTTGAAGTGGGTAATAAACCCGCATCTGCACGTACTACAGAAAGTATTCCTAAAGCTGTTGTACATCCGACAGTGAATACCGCTCCAACACATAGTCAGCCTGTTCGTCCTAGTTGGGATAATCAACCGGCATCTCAGCTGCCTGAACTCAATTATCGTTCTAACGTTAACCCTAAACATAAGTTTGATAACTTCGTTGAAGGTAAGTCAAACCAGTTAGCAAGAGCAGCGGCAAGACAAGTTGCTGATAACCCAGGTGGAGCTTATAACCCACTCTTTTTATATGGTGGAACAGGGCTTGGTAAAACGCACTTGTTACACGCCGTGGGTAACAGCATTATGGAACGCAAAGCGAATGCAAAAGTCGTGTATATGCATTCTGAACGATTCGTACAAGATATGGTAAAAGCATTACAAAATAATGCGATAGAAGACTTTAAACGCTATTACCGTTCTGTGGATGCACTATTAATTGATGACATTCAATTTTTCGCCAATAAAGAGCGTTCACAAGAAGAATTTTTTCATACCTTTAACGCATTGTTAGAGGGAAATCAGCAAATTATTTTAACGTCAGACCGTTATCCTAAAGAGATAAATGGTGTTGAAGACAGATTAAAATCGCGCTTTGGTTGGGGATTAACGGTTGCTATTGAGCCACCTGAACTTGAAACCCGAGTGGCGATTTTGATGAAAAAAGCGGATGAAAACCAAATTCAGTTACCTGACGAAGTGGCCTTTTTTATTGCTAAAAGACTTCGTTCTAACGTCCGTGAGCTTGAAGGTGCATTAAACCGAGTAATTGCTAACGCAAACTTTACAGGTCGTGCGATTACTATCGACTTTGTACGTGAAGCATTACGTGATCTGCTCGCTTTGCAGGAAAAATTAGTCACTATCGATAATATTCAAAAAACGGTTGCTGAATATTATAAAATTAAAGTCGCTGATTTACTGTCAAAGCGGAGATCCCGATCGGTTGCCCGTCCGAGGCAAATGGCAATGGCGCTGGCGAAGGAATTAACAAACCACAGCTTGCCTGAAATCGGGGATGCCTTTGGTGGTCGTGATCATACAACAGTCCTTCATGCATGCCGAAAAATAGAGCAATTGCGTGAAGAAAGTCATGACATCAAAGAAGATTTTTCTAACTTAATCAGAACATTATCATCCTAGCGCTATGAAATTTATCATTGAACGTGAACAGCTTCTTAAGCCGCTACAACAAGTAAGTGGCCCTTTAGGTGGTCGTCCAACATTACCTATTTTAGGTAACCTATTGCTTAAGGTCACTGAAAATACCTTATCGCTAACGGGGACTGACCTTGAAATGGAGATGGTGGCAAGAGTTAATCTTAGCCAATCTCATGAAATTGGCGCCACAACTGTTCCTGCGCGTAAGTTTTTTGATATTTGGCGTGGGCTACCAGAAGGTGCTGAAATTAGTGTTGAGCTCGATGGTGATCGCCTATTAGTGCGTTCAGGTCGTAGTCGTTTCTCCTTATCAACATTACCTGCATCTGATTTTCCTAATTTAGATGATTGGCAAAGTGAGGTTGAATTTACTTTGCCTCAAGCAACATTAAAACGTCTGATTGAGGCCACTCAATTTTCAATGGCGCATCAAGATGTGCGTTATTACCTCAACGGCATGTTGTTTGAAACTGAAAATACAGAGTTACGCACAGTTGCAACAGATGGACACCGTTTAGCGGTATGTTCAATGGATATTGGGCAATCTTTACCAGGACATTCTGTTATTGTTCCTCGTAAAGGTGTTATTGAATTGATGCGTTTACTTGATGGTGGTGGTGAAAGCTCACTGCAATTGCAAATCGGTAGTAATAATATACGTGCTCATGTGGGGGATTTTATTTTCACCTCGAAGTTGGTTGATGGTCGTTTCCCTGACTATCGTCGTGTATTACCGAAAAATCCAACGAAAACAGTGACTGCGGGTTGTGATATTCTTAAACAGGCATTTTCTCGTGCTGCAATTTTATCCAATGAGAAATTCCGTGGTGTGCGTATAAACCTCACCAACGGTCAATTGAAAATTACAGCTAATAACCCTGAGCAAGAAGAAGCAGAAGAGATTGTTGATGTTCAATATCAAGGTGAAGAAATGGAAATTGGCTTTAATGTCAGTTATCTCCTTGATGTACTTAATACATTGAAATGTGAAGAAGTTAAACTTCTACTAACAGATGCTGTTTCAAGTGTTCAAGTAGAGAATGTGGCAAGTTCTGCGGCTGCTTATGTTGTTATGCCAATGCGTTTATAATAGTCACTAACATGATTTTATCCCGTTTATTGATCCGTCATTTTAGAAATATTGAACAGGCGGATCTGCCATTAGCGGATGGCTTTAATTTCCTTGTTGGACCTAACGGGAGTGGTAAAACAAGTATACTTGAAGCGATTTACACGTTAGGCCACGGACGCGCATTTCGTAGTTCTCAAGCTAATCGCGTGATCCAGCATGATGAAAATGAATTTATTCTTCATGGGCGCTTAAGTGGGCTAAATGAAGAGAGCCGTGGCTATGCGATTGGATTAAGTAAAGATCGCGAAGGCAATAGTACAGTGCGTATTGATGGCAGCGATGGTCATAAAATTGCAGAATTAGCAAAATTGTTACCTATGCAATTAATAACACCTGAAGGCTTTACACTTCTGAATGGTGGGCCTAAATATCGTCGCGCTTTTATTGATTGGGGTTGTTTCCATAATGAACCTCGATTTTTTGCTGCATGGTCAGATTTAAAACGTGTATTAAAACAACGTAATGCAGCACTGAGGCAAGCAACGTCTTATAGACAACTGATGCCTTGGGATAAAGAGCTTATCTTATTAACAGAACAGATAAGTGAATGGCGAGCTCAATATACCGAAGATATCGCTAAAGATATTGAAGAAACGTGCCGTCTGTTCTTACCTGAATTTTCGTTGAAAGTGAGCTTTCAACGGGGATGGGATAAAGAAACTGATTATGGTGAGTTGCTAGCACGTCAATTTGAACGTGATAAAATGTTAGCGTATACCTCACTTGGTGCTCATAAGGCGGATTTACGTATTAGAGCAAACGGCACGCCAGTAGAAGATATGTTGTCACGAGGCCAGCTCAAGTTGTTGATGTGTGCTTTGAGGCTGGCACAAGGTGAATATTTCACTCGTAAGAATGGGCAAAGATGCCTGTATCTGCTCGATGATTTTGCTTCCGAATTAGATGCGAGTCGGCGTCAGTTATTAGCCGAGCGTCTAAAGTCTACGCAAGCTCAAGTGTTTGTCAGTGCGATAACACAAGGGCAAGTGAAAGATATGCTAGATGTAAATAGCAGGCTATTTAGCGTAGAACGTGGCAAAATAGAGGTTAAACCATAGGAATAAAGCGAGAAACGTTGATGTCGAATACATATGACTCCTCAAGTATCAAAGTATTAAAAGGGCTGGATGCGGTGCGTAAGCGCCCGGGGATGTATATCGGGGATACAGATGATGGAACCGGTCTGCATCACATGGTCTTCGAGGTGGTCGACAACGCAATCGACGAAGCCCTCGCGGGTTTCTGTGATGAGATAATTGTCACTATCCATTCAGATAACTCCGTCTCTGTTCGAGATGATGGTCGTGGAATTCCAACCGGCATTCACCCAGAAGAGGGTGTCTCAGCAGCAGAGGTTATTATGACCGTTCTGCATGCGGGGGGTAAATTCGATGATAACTCCTATAAAGTCTCTGGTGGACTTCATGGTGTAGGGGTTTCTGTTGTTAATGCGTTGTCTGAAAAACTTGAACTGACAATCCATCGTGATGGAAATATCCATCAACAAATTTATCGTCATGGTGTGCCTGATGATCGCTTAAAAGTGATTGGCGATACTGAAAAATCAGGGACATTTGTACGCTTCTGGCCAAGTCTTGAAACCTTTAAAGGTGAGACTGAATTCCAGTATGAGATCCTAGCAAAACGTCTTCGTGAGTTGTCATTCTTAAACTCAGGCGTTTCTATCCGTTTAATTGATAAACGTGATAACCGAGAAGATCATTTCCACTATGAAGGCGGTATTAAAGCATTCGTTGAATACTTAAGCCGTAACAAAACGCCTATTCACCAAAATGTATTCTATTTCTCAACAGAAAAAGACAATATTGGTGTTGAAGTGGCAATGTTGTGGAATGACGGTTTCCAAGAGAACGTTTATTGCTTTACCAACAATATTCCACAACGTGATGGTGGTACTCACTTAGTTGGTTTCCGTACTGCAATGACACGTACGTTAAACAACTATATGGATAAAGAAGGTTTTAATAAGAAATCGAAAATCAGTGCAACGGGTGATGACGCTCGTGAAGGCTTGATTGCGGTTATCTCTGTTAAAGTCCCAGATCCTAAATTCTCATCACAAACAAAAGATAAACTGGTTTCTTCAGAAGTGAAAACAGCGGTAGAAACGCTGATGAATGAGAAGCTGGTGGAATATCTGTTAGAAAATCCAAATGACGCGAAAATCGTTGTTGGTAAAATCATTGATGCTGCTCGTGCGCGTGAAGCGGCACGTAAAGCGCGTGAAATGACACGTCGTAAAGGCGCATTAGATTTAGGTGGCTTACCAGGTAAATTAGCGGATTGTTCTGAACGTGATCCTGCTTTCTCTGAACTGTATTTAGTGGAAGGGGACTCTGCGGGTGGCTCTGCAAAACAAGGGCGTAACCGTAAAACACAGGCTATTCTTCCGTTAAAAGGTAAAATCCTAAACGTTGAGAAAGCACGCTTTGATAAAATGCTGGCTTCTCAAGAAGTTGCAACGTTAATCACTGCATTAGGTTGTGGTATCGGTCGTGATGAATATAACCCAGATAAACTGCGTTATCACAGCATTATCATCATGACGGATGCGGACGTCGATGGTTCTCACATTCGTACTCTGTTACTGACCTTCTTCTATCGTCAAATGCCAGAAATTATCGAACGTGGTCATATCTTTATTGCTCAGCCACCTCTTTACAAAGTGAAGAAAGGTAAACAAGAGCAATACATCAAAGATGATGACGCAATGGACGAGTATCTGATGTCGATCGCTCTTGATGGCGCAGCACTTTATGTGAGTGAACACGCACCCGCAATGCACGGTGAGCAACTTGAAAAATTGGTTGTTGATTACCATGCAGCGCACAAGATTATTCGTCGTATGGAGCGTATCTATCCACTTAGCATGTTAAGCAGCTTGGTGTATCACTCAACGCTGACAGAAGATGCGTTATCTGATAAAGCCAAAGTTGAAGAGTGGATGAGTGGCTTGGTTAACCGCTTAAACGAAGCCGAAGATCAAGGCAGCACTTATAGCTACACCATCGCTCAAAATGATGAAAATCGTCTGTTCGAACCTGTATTACGTATTCGTACTTATGGTGTGGATACAGACTACAAATTGGATTATGACTTTATCCACAGTAGCGAATATCAACGCATTACGCATTTAGGTGACATTATCGGTAACCTAATTGAAGAGGGTGCGTTTATTGAGCGTGGTGAGCGTCGTCAGCCAATTTCAAGCTTTGAAGAAGCACTTGAGTGGTTAACAAAAGAATCACGTCGTGGTCTTGCTGTACAGCGTTATAAAGGTCTTGGTGAAATGAACCCAGAGCAATTATGGGAAACCACCATGAATCCAGATACACGTCGTATGATGCAAGTCACCGTGAAAGATGCGATCGCAACTGATGAATTATTTACCACCTTAATGGGTGATGCAGTTGAACCTCGTCGTGCCTTTATCGAAGAGAATGCGCTGAAAGCGGCAAATATTGATATCTAGTTTTATTCTAAATTAGATAAAAAAAGCGGAGCTGTGAAAACGGCTCCGCTTTTTTGTTGGCTACAACAATCACACTATCCGCGTTGTCCAGCCAAACGGCACAGCATTTCTGTCACTAAATAGCTCTTTTCAAATGAGCTAACAGGTAAAAATTCAAAACGAGAGTGGAAATTCAGTGCACCAGTGAAATAGTTTGGTGTGAGTAATCCTCTTGCTGAAAGCGCAGAGCCATCTGTACCTCCTCGCATTGGGATCACATTAGGTTGAATATTTAATTGTTTTAATGCTTCAAAAATAAGTTCGATAGCAGTGCGATCTTCTCCAATCGAATCACTGATATTGCTATACACATCGACAATCTCATAGTTGATTTGTGCACGAGGATGGCGAGCTTGGATCAAAGCAACAGACTGTTTAATAAACTGTTTACGAGCTTCATAACTTTGTTTATCAAAGTCACGAATAGCCATTTTAATCACTGCATTATCAGGATTGGCTATTAAATCGGTGACATAGAAATAACCTTCTCGATGCTCGGTATGCTCTGGTGTATCAAAGCGGTCAAAACAGCCAATAAAATCATGAGCAACACGAATTGGGTTTAACAATACATTTTTCGCGGACATTGGGTGCGCAGTAACACCTTTTACAGACACTTTAATTGACGCGGCATTGAAGGTTTCATACACCACTTCACCTAATGCACAACAATCAATAGTGTAAGCAAAATCAACGTCAAAGCGAGATAAATCCATCAGTTTAGAACCGCGTAATCCAATTTCTTCATCGGGTACAAACGCGACATAGATATCGCCACAATCAAAATCAGCTTGTTGCAGTTTATCCATTAATTCCATCACAACGGTGATCGCCGCTTTATTATCAGCCCCTAATACACTTGTGCCATCACTGAAAATAATCTCTTCACCGATATAAGGCACAGCTTCAGGGTGTTCTTGAGCTTTAAACCAGATGTCTTTCTTTTGGTTCAAGCAGAGATCTATACCTTCATAACGCAGTGTTTGAGGGTGAATATTGGGTGATATTCCCACATCAACCGTATCAAGATGAGCAACAAAACCCACTTTAGGAGCATTGGGATTATTACCTGGTCTCATCGCATATAAAATGGCATGAGAGTTGATATAAATATCTTTTAATCCATAAGTTTCTAGCTCTTTAGCCAGTAACTTTGCTAGCTCAAGTTGCCCTTGTGTGCTGGGTACCACAGAAGCAGATGCATCACTTTGGCTTTCAACTGCCAGATAACGGAAGAAACGCTGTTCTAACTTTTGACCTAGGGTGTTCATTATAATGTTGTTCCTAATACTGTTATTTTATAAGAATGATTTATGCAGGTTGCCATGTATATCCACTGTCAAAACCAAGAGGGATATCTAATCCCCAAAAGATAAACAGTGTGGTGGTTAATACAATAAGCAAGCCAATAGTAAAGGGGATCATCATTGAGCATAGTGTACCGATACCTGCACCTTTATAGTATTTTTGGCAATACATCAAAATCAGTGGATAGAATGGGAACATTGGTGTGCTCACATTCATTGCAGAATCACTAACACGGAACGCGGCTTGCGTTAATTCAGGTGAAATTCCGACAGCCATTAACATTGGCACTAATACTGGTGCAATCACTGCCCATTTCGATGTTGCTGAGGTGATCATGATATTTAAGATTGCAGTCAGCAATATCACACCCAACACAGTCATACCTGAAGGCATATTAAGCGTGCGCAGTAATTCCGCACCTGATAATGCTAATAGTGTACCTAAATTTGAGTGCTGAAAAGAGTAAAGAAATTGAGCCGCAAAAAAGGCGAAAACGATAAATGGGATCAGTGATTTGGTGATATTTTCCATTGCTTTGACAATATCTTTTGTAGACGCAAAAGACTTTGTCATATAGCCATAAATTAAACCGGGTACAGAAAAGAAGATAAACAGTAAAGGCACCACAATTTGCATAATTGGGGCTTTAGGGCTGGTTAAACTGCCTTCTGGTGAACGTAATGGTGAGGTTTCTGGTAATAACAGTGCAAATAAACCAATTCCCATTAGCACCACTGCCCAACCCGCAAAACGGAATGCCCGTTTTTCTATTGGTGTGATTTCACCTAACTCTGCATCTTTAATATCAATACTAGAAGAGAAAGGGCAGTTTTTATTTAACCAAGGCTCTACAATTTTTTCAGTGATATACCAACAAGTTAAAATAACGCCAAATGTTCCACCTACGCTAAAAAAGTAGTTACATAAAACGTTAACACTATATCCCGGAGCCATAATTTGTGCTGCTTCTTGAGTAAAGCTTTGCATTATTGGGTCAATAATTGACGGTGTATAACTTGCTGTAAATCCACCCGCCAAACCTGCAAATGAGGCTGCGATACCAGCTAAAGGATGACGACCACTGGCATAGAACATCATCGCAGAGACTGGCATAAGAATAACGTAAGCAGAGTCGGAAGCTAAGTGTGCAACAATACCAACAAAAACAACCGTTGGTGTCAGCATTTTAGGAGAAATAAACGAAAGCATTTTTTTTAGAGCCGTTTTAATAAAACCGCTGCTTTCTGCAATACCAATTCCTAATGTTGCAACAATCGTTATTCCAAGTGGAGGAAAGCTAATGAAATTTTTCACCGCACTTGTCACAAATAATATGATCTCTTCATATTGAAACATATTAATAACGGCGATTTTCTCTTTAGTCACTGGGTGGAAATAATCAAAATGTACAAATGAGAGGAAGAATGAAAATATCCAGCAGATCACTAAGGCGTAAACGAACAACATCGTAACATCAGGCATGATATTACCAATGCGTTCGACTCGGTTTAAAAAACCTTTTTTATTGGGTTGTGTTTGTGTTGTCATATTTATAATGCATCTTTTTATAAAAGTAATAAAAATCACCTTAAATAAATGACAATAAAAAGTAAATTTATTTTTAAATAATAAGTAGTTACCGAGGTTCATATAAAAGAAAGAGAAAAGGAATAATATATTAGAAATTATTATATTTAGATTTTTGTCGTCATTATTTTTCAGTTGTTAAAAAATGCTTTATTTATTTTTACACTCTATTTTGAATAAAAATAGGTGGATTATGCTGAATAATCATCCTGAATTCTTTAGAGTTGTTTTTGAAATTATTGTAGAAAACTTGTTTTATAAAGATCTATAAAATTAAAAATAAATAAAATAAGAAAAATTAAAAAATAGTTTTATGAGAAAAAGATGTGAGGAAAATAAGAAATGAAGCTAATAACTATTGAAAATAAGAATATCAACCATTTCTATTTTCTTAAAATGGCCGATATTCTAAAGAATGAATTTTAACGCAGAATATTCAACATACGACGTAAAGGCTCTGCGGCACCCCATAACAGCTGGTCACCCACTGTAAAGGCTGAAATAAATTCAGGGCCCATATTTAGTTTACGAATACGGCCTACTGGTGTGCTCAATGTACCTGTGACTGCTGCTGGTGTTAATTCACGCATAGTTAATTCACGATCATTAGGAATGACTTTAACCCAATCATTATGGCTTGCGAGTAACTGTTCAATCTCTGCAACAGGTAAGTCTTTTTTCAGTTTTAAGGTGAATGCTTGGCTATGGCAACGTAATGCACCAATACGAACACAAAGACCATCCACAGGAATGATATTAGAACCTGTATTTAGGATCTTGTTAGTTTCAGCTTGCCCTTTCCACTCTTCGCGGCTTTGGCCGTTTTCTAGTTGTTTATCAATCCAAGGGATCAAACTACCTGCAAGAGGAACACCAAATTGTTCGGTAGGCATTGTACCGCTGCGCGTAAAGTTAGTGACTTTACGTTCAATATCTAAGATTGCAGAGGCGGGGTTTTCTAGCTCTTTAACCACTTGATTATGTAAAGAACCCATCTGTGACAGTAGCTCTCTCATATGACGAGCACCAGCCCCAGACGCCGCTTGATAAGTAGATACGCTTGCCCATTCCACTAGATTGTTAGCAAACAGACCACCTAATGACATTAGCATTAAACTGACGGTGCAGTTACCACCGACAAAGGCTTTAATGCCTTTATTTAAGCTGTCTTGAATATGTTGTCCATTAACAGGATCGAGAATAATCACTGCATCATCATTCATACGCAGTGCTGATGCTGCATCAATCCAGTAACCTTGCCAACCGGCTTGACGCAGTTTTGGATAGATTTCATTGGTGTAGTCACCACCTTGGCAACTAATAATAATATCGAGTGATGCTAAGGTATCAATGTCATAAGCATCTTGCAGAGTACTACGGTGATTACCATAAGCAGGTGCTGCTTCACCTAATTGAGATGTGGTGAAGAAAACAGGGTTTATCCCATCAAAATCACGTTCTTCAACCATTCTTTGCATTAAAACGGAGCCGACCATACCACGCCAGCCCACAAAACCAACATTTTTCATTGTAATTACCCTGTCTTTGTCTGTAGGAATAGTGAGAGACCTCACACTAACCTGACAAAATATAGAGATAGGTGCAAGTGAATTTATTGATTATTTGCCAAAGAATTAGAAGCGTTTCTTATAGTCTGCATAGAGTTAACAAAAGGAAACCACAGAACGAACAAATATCAATAATTTGTTAAAAGCAAAATGGATGAGTCATTAAAGTGTAAGAATATTCTGTTATTTCTTATTTCGTTTTTTTAATAAATAAAAATATATTCTTGTTTAAGAAAATAGAGTAAAAATAGAAAAATGTAAAATAGTGTAATATATAAGAAAAACGTATTTACTTAGATATGGCTCCAAGCTTTATACTGAAAAACGTTATCCAAGAGATGACATAAATTCATAAATAAAAAATAACGATGAATATTCTTCATTTTATCTGATTTTTATTTTACCTTGATAAAAAGGTTTTAGGAGGCGCAAATGGATATATCTACATTCATTCCATTATCTACGTATTACTCATATTTAAAGCGGTTTGTGATTTCACCAACCACAATGGGTACTATCGCACCTTCATCTCGTTGGTTATGTTATGAAATGCTGGATAAACTCAACTGGCATCAAGATGTTCAAATTGCAGAATTAGGTGCGGGTACTGGCGTTATTACGCATCAAATTCTAAAAAGAATGTCTGCACATTCATCGTTGGATGTCTTTGAAATAGAACCGAGTTTCGCCACTGAACTGCGTAAAATTGATGATAAACGCTTAAAGATTTATACCACATCAGCAGAGAAATTAGATAGTCATTATAATATGATTATTTCAGGGCTTCCTTTTCTATCTATTAATCGAAAATTAGGATTAAAAATCTTAAAACGGGTTCATAGTGAGTTATTAAAAACACAAGGTTGCTTTGTTCTTTTTCAATATACAACGCGATATGAAAAGACATTATCTCGTTATTTTCATTTGGAAAAAAGACGTGTAATACGAAATGTTCCTCCTGCTTGGGTTTATTATTGCACACCAAAAATAAAATAGGGTGAATATAAAGCTTATTCGATTTTTATATTGTAAATAATCAATATTATTTATTCAGATAAAACTTGAGCAAGCCGCATAATACTGTTTTCAATTTCGGTAGGATTATGAGCCGCATATCCTAATAATACGCCTTGTTTAGGATAAGCTTGTATACAGTAACGTGATAAAGGCTGTATAGCTAAGCCAATTTCTTGCCCTTTTTTAACAATATATTCTTCTGTGTAGCCAGCTAGTAGCCAGCAGATAATATGGATCCCAGAGTCTGTCGGTTCAACACAGAAAACATGAGATAAATGTGTTTTTATGGCATTAGTTAATACTTGATAGCGTTCATAGCAGGCTTTTCGTATTCGCCGAACATGGCGTGCATAATGACCTTGAGAAATAAACAGCGCTAATGTTGCTTGCTCTAAAAAGCCTGAGTGAGAGTCGGTGTAGTATTTAGCGACTTTAAAAGCGTCAACTAAAGTTTGAGGCACGACTAAAAAGCCTAAACGAAATCCGGGATACATCATTTTTGAAAATGTACCGGCATAAATAACGCGCTGGTATTTATCTAAACCTTGTAGAGATTGAATGGGTTTAGAGTGATAGCGAAATTCGCTATTGTAGTCATCTTCAAAGATCCACACATCATGGGATGATGCCCACTCTAATAACGCAATACGGCGTGAAAGTGAGAGGGTATTACCTAAAGGGAATTGATGTGAAGGTGTTGTAAAAACAAGTTTTGCTTCAGGACACTGCTCTATTCCTTGAAAAATATTCATTCCATCAATATCTGAATTTATTGGGTGTGATTTTATACCATAAGATGTGAAGATCCCTCGTGCGCTGTCATAACCAGGATCATCTAACCAAACGGCATCGCCTTCTTTTAATAATACTCTGGTGGTGAGGTTAATCGCTTGCTGTGTTCCATTTACAATAATGATTTGTTCAGGTTGGCAATAAAGACCACGAGTTGATTGCATATATTGGCATATCATCTCTTTTAATGGGGTATAGCCTGTTGGCGAATTAAATGTTGCGAGTGCTTTTTTTGATTGCCGCCAAACACGCCCTAATAATCTTCCCCAAAGTTCATGTGGAAAAAGATCAACACATCCGACTCCGACGTGAAAAATAGGGTTACTGTTTATATTGGGTTGCGATTGTTGCCAAAAATCCTGTGCTTTTTGCATATTCGGATTTAGCATTTCTAACGGATTTTCTATTAACAAAGAAGAGGCTGGATTGGTTGTTTTAACCCACTTATCAGAAATAATGGCATCAGGGATTGTACTTGCGACAAAAGTACCTGCACCGCGTCGAGTAAATAAATAACCTTCATCAATTAAACGTTCAAATCCTGCAATAACCGAATTACGGGAAATCGACATCATTTCAGCTAAGGTACGGCTTGATGGTAAGCGACTACCAGAAGATAAACGCCCATCTAAAATAGCTTTTCTAATCGCGTGATAAATCTGAGAACCAATAGGTCCTTCCTCTAAAACAAGGTTAGGAAAATAAGCTGTTTTTTTCTGTTTCATAAAGTGGATCCTATAAAAACACAAAAAGTGTACCTTATTGAGAACCAAAATTAAACGTACCATGGCAACGATTAAAGGCAGGGTGATACCTTTTGTTTATACCGTTTATGAAAGTAGAAGGAAGCGAAGAGATGAGCACAACACCAATAACTGTTTCAATTCAGTTTGTTGAACAAGCGCATTATGCTCAATGGTTGCCACATTGGTTAAGTTATCAAGCATTTTATAAAGTTGAGTTATCAGAAGAAATTACATTAAAAACATGGGCACGTTTTTTTGATGAAAAAGAGCCTGTTTATTGTGCCGTAGCGATGGAAGGTGAAAAGGTATTGGGTTTTGTTCATTACCTTTTTCATCGTTCAACATGGGCTGAAAGTGATTTTTGTTATTTAGAAGATTTATTTGTTTCACCAGATATACGCGGTCGCCACGTAGGTAAGCAACTTATTGAATTTGTTAATCAACAAGCAAAACAGCGTGATTGTGCTCGTTTATATTGGCATACACAGGAAACCAACTTACGCGGTCAACGTTTATATAACTGGGTGGCAGAAAAACCAGGTGTGATTGAATACCGTATGGCGCTGTAAAAGAACGTTAGGTAGGGCAGATAGGGTATAAAAGAGATGGCAATATTTACCATCTCTTTTCTGAGTTAGGGTTATTTATTAGATTAAATTTCGGTTAATTAAATGCTTGTTGGCAATAGAATTCATTGCCAACTTTTTTGGCTTCTTCACAAGCCTGTTTCATTAATTCGTCAGCTTTTTGCTTATTTGGTTCGATAATATGATATTGACCAGAGAACATAAAAGAGGCCATTGCTTGAGCAAATCCTTCAAAAGTTATTTCGTTGGCTTTTGCAAACCACATATTCGCTTTTTTAGTATCTACAGGGACATTACCTACTCCGCTATAAAGAACACCTAACCAAATCGGCGCATAAACCAGTTCAGGTTGATGCGTTGCTGCGGCTTCTTCTAATAACGCAATTGCTTTTTTATAATCGGTTTCACCAGATAAAGGTGCTATCAGCGCTGTTGCTAGACTTATTTTTCCTCTTATGCTTCCTTTATTCGTTGCGATTGTTGCTAATTTTCTTGCATCAACATAATGATTTTTAAAATAAGGGTCAGTATTAAATAAATAGAGATCAGCAAGTAGTGCGTAGGCATCGTCATAATCATTTTTTATGGCTTCATTAGCCCACAGTTGTGCATTGAAGAGATTTTTTTCTACACCCGTTCCCATTAAATACATTTCAGCCAATTGATATTGAGCTTGTGCATTATGGTTTAGTGCTTCTGTGCGGGTTTGTTCAAACACTCTTTTTTCTTGTTCTTCAAAATTAGCATGCAAAGAAAAAGAGAAGAAAAGGGTCATTAAACTGATAAAGGTCGAAATAGATTTAATAAATGTCATGTAGAGTACCGTTTGTAATGATTTTGAAAATCTTACCAATAATAATGGTATAAAAGCAGTTTATTTCTTCGACTTAATCAAACAAATAACAATATTGGGAGAGCGATAATGGCGATTGACCTTAGCAATCTTGTCACTGAAAGTAGAAATCATAACAGTGAAAATATAGACACACTTTCAACATTCGATATGCTAAAAGTCATCAATAATGAAGATAAAAAAGTGCCATTAGCAGTCGAGAAAGCGTTACCTGAAATTGCTCAATTAGTTGATAAAGTTGCAATTGCTTTTTCTCAAGGTGGTCGCCTTATTTATTGCGGAGCAGGTACATCGGGACGATTAGGGATTTTAGATGCCAGTGAATGCCCTCCAACTTATGGTACACCTCATGATATGGTGATTGGTTTAATTGCTGGTGGACACAAGGCTATTTTACAAGCTGTCGAGAATGCAGAAGATAATATTCAATTAGGTGAACAAGATTTACGCCAACTTAATTTTAATGAAAAAGATGTATTAGTGGGTATTGCTGCGAGCGGCAGAACCCCTTATGTCATTGGTGCTTTAAATTATGCAAAATCATTAGGGGCGACAACAGGTGCCATCAGCTGTAATCCTGAAAGCCCTATTGCACAAATTGCAGATATCGCTATTACACCGATTGTGGGAGCCGAGGTAGTCACGGGATCATCACGAATGAAAGCGGGCACAGCACAAAAACTTATTCTTAATATGATCACGACAGGTGCGATGATAAAAATCGGCAAAGTGTTTGGTAATTTGATGGTGGATGTTGAAGCCACCAATGCCAAGCTTGTTGAGCGCCAAGTTCGTATTGTGATGCAAGCAACAGAGTGTGAAAGAGCTATTGCAGAAGAAGCGTTATCACAATGTCAGCGTCACTGTAAAACGGCAATTTTGATGATCTTAGCAAACGTAGATGCACAGCAAGCCACGCAGATGCTTAACCAAAATAAAGGATTTATTAGAAAGGCGTTGGGTGAGTGATTTTCATTTATTAAAGAGAATGTTAAATTTTATTCTTGATAAAAGCCAGCTAATACAAGATATTGGCTGGCTTAATGATGGGCTGTAAACAGCTAAGAAATCTTACTCAATATTTTGGATCTGCTCGCGCATTTGTTCAATTAAAACTTTTAATTCAATGGCTGAATTGGTGACTTCAGTATTAATTGATTTTGAGGCTAATGTGTTGGATTCACGGTTAAATTCTTGCATCATAAAGTCAAGACGACGACCTACCGCTTCTTTTTTAACAAGAATTTTGCGCGTTTCTTTAACGTGAGCTTCTAATCTATCCAATTCTTCTGCGACATCTAAGCGTTGCGCTAACATCACTAACTCTTGTTCTAAACGATTATTATCAATTTGAACCTGTGCTTCTTCTAATTTGCTGGTTAAGCGCTCGCGTTGCCATTGTAAAATTTCTGGCATTTGAGCTCTTACTTTAACGACTTCTGCGCTAACCGCATCTAAACGTTGCTCGATAAGTTCTTTGAGTGATTGTCCTTCGGCTTCACGACTAGCAATAAAAGCATCGATTGCTAGATCTAATTCGGCTAAAAGTTCAGTACCAATCGCATCTAAGTCTTGCTCTTGTGCTGAAATCACACCCGGCCAACGTAAAATATCAAAAGGGCTGATAGTGCCTTCATGGCTATGGCTTTTTACCCAATTTGCAGAAACAATCAGTTGTTTTGCGAGATTTTCATCAAGATTTAATTCACCTTGAAAGCGAGCATTAAGATCAAAACGTAAGTTACATTCAATTTTACCGCGCGTTAAGCGATTACGTAGACGTTCACGAATAACAGGCTCTAAACTACGTAATTGCTCAGGTAAACGAATATAAGTTTCAAGGTAGCGCTGGTTTACGGAACGCAGTTCCCAAGCGGCAGTGCCCCAGTCTTTTTTGATGTCTCGGCGAGCAAAAGCGGTCATGCTACGGATCATAATAGGGTCTCAATAATGTAAAAGATGATATGATTATAACCCTATGCATCAATACAAGGATAGGCATAAGCCATTTTAGGTCGTATAATGCGCCCCCAATATGTCAGAGAAAGCGGAGATAACACCATGCGTCCAGCAGACAGACAAGCAAACCAAGTACGCCCTATTACCATTACTCGCCACTATACAAAACATGCTGAAGGTTCTGTATTAGTCGAATTTGGTGATACTAAAGTCTTGTGTAATGCCACTGTAGAAGACGGTGTACCTCGTTTTCTGAAAGGACAAGGGCAAGGATGGGTGACCGCAGAATACGGCATGCTTCCTCGCGCAACAAATAGTCGTAATGCTCGTGAAGCGGCTCGCGGTAAACAAACGGGTCGTACTATGGAGATCCAGCGTTTAATCGCTCGCTCATTACGTGCCGCGGTTGATTTAAAAGCACTAGGTGAATTTACCATCACTGTAGATTGTGATGTTATCCAAGCGGATGGCGGTACACGTACTGCATCTATCTCTGGTGCTTGTGTCGCATTAGTTGATGCTTTAAATAAAATGGTTGAAGAAGGCAAACTGAAAAAAAGCCCTCTGAAATCAATGGTAGCTGCAGTCTCTGTGGGTATTGTTGATGGTGAACCATTATGCGATCTTGAATATGTTGAAGATTCAGCAGCAGAAACAGACATGAATGTGGTGATGATCGATGATGGTCGTATGATTGAAGTTCAAGGTACGGCAGAAGGCGCACCATTTAGCCATGAAGAATTACTTGCTTTACTCGCCCTTGCGAAGGGGGGATTAGAGAAAATATTTGAAGCGCAAAAAGAGGCGCTTAAGCAATAAATTCTATTTTTAAAGGCGACTGAGAAGTCGCTTTTTTTATGCCTAAAATTTGTCATCAAGTAACGTAGAGAGGAGAAAGAAATGAAAGCCTACCAACGCCGCTTTATCGAACTAGCATTAGCAAAAAATGTCCTGAAATTTGGTGAGTTCACGCTGAAATCAGGAAGGGTGAGTCCTTACTTTTTTAATGCCGGTTTATTTAATACAGGGCGTGATTTGGCTTTATTGGGGCAGTTCTATGCGCAAACATTATTAGATAATAATGTGTCTTGTGATGTGTTGTTTGGACCTGCTTATAAAGGGATCCCTATTGCAACTACAACGGCAGTCGCATTGGTTGAACATCATGATATCGATATCCCTTACTGTTTTAATCGCAAAGAGGCTAAAGATCATGGTGAAGGAGGAACATTAGTAGGAAGCCCATTGAAAGGTAATGTAGTGATTGTTGATGATGTCATTACAGCAGGTACTGCAATTCGTGAGTCAATGGAAATCATCAAACAGCATGATGCAACGCTTTCTGCGGTGTTATTAAGTTTGGATAGACAAGAGAAAGGGCGAGAAGAACTTTCTGCAATACAAGAGTTAAAACGTGACTATCAATGCCAAGTGTATTCGATTATTACTTTGGATGATTTAATTAGCTACCTAAGTGAGAGTGAGACTCTGTCTGAGCATTTACCTGCGGTTAAAGCTTATCGTGAACGCTACGGTGTGAATTAATAAAGTTAATACGCGATAAACGAGTTGGCCGATTATAGATAAAAAAAAGCCCTCGCCCAATTATGGGCGGGGTGAGTAGTACAATGAATCTTCTGCGACAATTATCACAGATATTGAAATATAAAAAGGACTTTTACAGCAGGGGCAAAGCGAGTCGCTAATGCCACAATGTAGGAACTGCACGAGTGCCATTCCTGATAAATACATTTAGGTAACTATGTACCAGAGGACGCATGTTAACACAAATAAGAAAAAAACGGCATATCTGTAAATTTCAAATTGTTGAGTTAAATCACGAGTCCATCATTTCATTGTAACTGTGCCAAAATTAATGGCCAGCGGGCTTCAAATTCTTGAGTGGGTTGATAGCGAAATTCTGTGCGTACAAAGCGCGCTAGCATGCCTTCACAAAAAGCGAGTAATTGTGAAGCAAGTAATGCTTCATCATGTAAGAAGGCACTCCCTTCACGAATTTTACGTTCTTTGATAACTTGTCGAAGCTGGACTTCAATGCGTTCATAAAGCTGGTTTATTCGCCCTTGTAATCTGTCTTGTTCAAACATCAAAGCATGACCCGTTAAAATACGAGATAACCCTGGATTTTTTTCAGCAAAACCAAGGATCAAGACAAGAATTAAGCGAATTCTTGCCACAGCGTCTTTTTCGTCTTTTAAAATCAAATTAATACGAGAGACTAAGCTATCTTCGATAAACTCAATTAAGCTATCAAACATTTTGGTTTTACTTGGAAAATGTCGATAGAGCGCAGCTTCAGATACACCAACAGTAGCGGCAAGCTTCGCCGTTGTAATGCGCTGACTACCGTCACTTGATTCCAACATTTGGGCAAGTGACTGTAAGATTTCATCCCGTCTATTTCTTTTCTTTTTGGTTTCTTTTTCTTCTGCCATGACTGATAAGGCCCCTGCTAAAAGCAAAACAAATCAGTAAACCTTTGCACTAAGGTTTTTAGTGCAAAGGGAGTGATATCGTCATTGATATAATTAATGCAAGACGTCTTTATTATTGGCGGCCAGAGTGACCAAAGCCACCGCTACCACGTTCCGTTGCAGTAAAATCTTCAACAATATTAAATTCAGCTTGAACTACGGGCACGATGATCATTTGAGCAATACGTTCACCCGGTTCGATGGTGAATGCTGTTTGACCGCGATTCCAAACTGATACCATAAGTTGACCTTGGTAGTCAGAATCAATCAGTCCAACTAAGTTACCCAATACAACACCGTGTTTATGGCCTAAACCTGAACGAGGAAGCACCATTGCTGCTAATCCTTCATCGGCAATATGTACAGCAAGACCTGTAGGTAATAATTCGGTTTGCCCTGGTTCAAGAACCAATGGTGTATCAAGGCAAGCGCGTAAATCTAAACCAGCAGAGCCTGTTGTGGCATAAGCAGGAAGTGGATATTCTTGACCAATACGTGCATCAAGGATTTTAACATCAATTTTTTTCATCATAATGTTTGGCTATCTCGTCAAGTAGGCGATGGCTAAGTTGTGCTTTACTACTGTGTGGTAAGCGCGTTTCTCCATTAGCCCAAATAAGGTGTAATGCATTATTGTCACTGTTAAAGCCTTGATTTTCTGCTGAAACATCATTGGCACAGATCAAGTCGAGCTGCTTTTGTTCTCGTTTTTTGCGGGCATATTCTTCCACATTCTGGGTTTCAGCTGCAAATCCAACAACAAAAGGACGGTGTTCAAGCATTTTTCCAACACTCGCGACAATGTCGGGGTTTTTTACCATAGTGATGGTGACTTCATCACCTTGTTTTTTTATTTTTTCAGTCGCGATAAGTTTAGCGCGGTAATCGGCAACAGCTGCACAACCAATAAAAATATCTTGTGAAGGTGCGATTAACATCACTTGTTCGTACATTTCTTGTGCGCTTTCAACGTCAATACGTTTAACACAAGTCGGTGTCGGTAATGTGACAGGTCCTGCGATAAGTGTGACATCAGCCCCACGTAATGCGGCTGCATGTGCAATTGCAAACCCCATTTTTCCTGAGCTATGATTGCTGATAAAACGCACGGGATCTAAGGCTTCACGAGTAGGCCCTGCGGTTATCGTGATTTTTTTACCGGCAAAATCTTGTGGCGGTAAAGCAAGTTGTTTTTCAGCTAATGAGACGAGAGTTAGAGGATCTAACATTCGTCCTGGGCCTACATCACCACAAGCTTGACTACCAGAGTCAGGCCCCCAAATTAAACAGCCACGTTGTTCTAAAGCAGATAAATTTTCTTGTGTAATTGTGGCTCTGTACATTTGCTGATTCATTGCAGGCGCAATAGCGATAGGCGCGCTACTCGCTAAACAGAGTGTGGTAAGTAAATCATTTGCCATACCCACTCGTAAACGTGCAATAAGATCGGCAGTCGCGGGTGCAAGTAGAATTAAATCAGCCCATTTACCTAATTCAATATGTCCCATAGCGGCCTCTGCTGCTGGATCAAGTAAATCATCAGCAACAGGAAAACCAGAAACCGCTTGTAGTGACAAAGGCGTCACAAATGCATGAGCAGCGGGTGTCATTACAACTCGTACAATTGCGCCTTTATCACGTAAACGGCGTACAAGTTCTGGTGCTTTATAGGCCGCGATACCACCACTGATACCAAGAATAATCTTTTTGTCGTGAAGTGTAGTCATGATGAAATGCCTAAGTACATAAATAATTGCCCGTAATTTTACCACAAGGTAATCGTGAATTCGGAATTCTATGTAACTTCATGTTTTATAGGTTAAATTTTTGCGATTCATCTCGCATAAATTTGATATGTGTCTTTTTTATACAAGATTAGCAGTTTATAGTAAATTAACTGTATAAAACAACAGTTGTTTTGCGATTAGCATTTAATGATGAGTAATGTTTCCCCTAAATCCTATTGCTTATGTGAATAAATAAAATAGATCATTAATGCCACTACCTTTACTTATTAAGGAGTCCACGGATGGAAAATCAATCGATTAGTGAACTTTTACCTAGAGAAAAACTATTACTTTATGGCGTGGAATCACTCACTGATATTGAGTTATTGGCGCTCTTTTTACGCACCGGCACTTATGAAAAATCTGTATTAGAGCTTGCTGCTTTTTTACTTAAAGAATGTGGCTCTCTTTATCACGTTATTAATGCTGATTATGAAACATTAGGGCGTTTTAAAGGTGTTGGCGTGGGAAAGTTTACCCAGTTGCAAGCTATCAATGAAATGGCTCAGCGTTTTTCTACAACACAATTTATGTATAAAAATGTACTTTCTTCTTCCGAAGACACAAAATATTACTTGCAAAAATTACTTCATTGGCGAGACCGAGAGGTGTTTGTGGTGTTGTTTCTTGATAATCAAAACCAATTGATTGCATTTGAAGAAATGTTTAAAGGAACAATTAACCGAGTAGAGGTTCATCCGAGAGAAATTGTCCGTCAATCGATAAAAAAGAATGCAACATCTATCATTCTTGCTCATAATCATCCCTCTGGTCATTCAGAACCAAGCCTTGCAGATAAACAATTGACTGAAAAAATTTTTACTGCTTGTCAGTTGGTTGGCATAAATGTACTCGATCACCTTGTGATAGGGCATGATAACTGTGTTTCTTTTGCAGAACGTGGTTGGTTATAGCAAATATTTTTGTAATTATTGTCAATCTTTATTTGTACGGGTCTTGAGCGTTGAGGCCATTGGGCGTATACTACGCCACCTTTGAGGATCTTGGGTTTGGCGAGAAGAGCCTATCTCAGCAAGTTTTTTCTGAGGTGTTTACACAGTTTTTCAATCGTTAAAAGTTGCTGAGATGGGCTCCAAAGCCTGACGAGGCGGTCAAACCTGATATTAAAGCTCGAGCTGATTAGATTTTTGGAGAATAGACATGTCCCGAGTCTGCCAAGTTACCGGCAAGCGTCCTGTGAGTGGAAACAACCGCTCTCACGCATTAAACGCGACTAAACGCCGTTTTCTGCCAAACCTGCACTCTCACCGTTTCTGGGTTGAGTCTGAGAAACGTTTCGTAACTCTGCGTGTATCTGCTAAAGGTATGCGTGTGATTGATAAGAAAGGCATCGAATCTGTATTAGCAGATTTACGTGCCCGTGGTGAGAAGTTCTAAGGAGCTGAAAAATGGCTAAAGGTATTCGCGAGAAAATTAAACTCGTTTCTTCTGCTGGTACAGGTCACTTCTATACCACTACGAAGAACAAACGCACTATGCCAGAAAAACTGGAAATGAAAAAATTCGATCCAGTTGTTCGTCAACATGTGCTTTATAAAGAAGCTAAAATTAAATAATTTTAGTTTTCTTAAAAAACCCGACCTTAGTGTCGGGTTTTTTGTTATCTGGAGCCCGCTAAGTATAACAAAGTAAAGCTATTGTGATCTTCGCTTACTCTTTAGTTATACTATGGCTCTTTTAAAATCATCGGGTGAATGGATTGCGGATGAGCAAGTCAGTATTATCAATATTACACACAGAGTCATCTTGTGGCTGGGGTGGTCAGGAAATTCGAATACTGACGGAATCTCAAGGCATGATCCGCAGAGGGCACCGAGTTGCATTAGTGTGTTGCCCTACATCTAAAGTTGCTAAGGCTGCACCGGATTATGGTATTGAGGTTTTCACTCTACCGATTGAAAAAAAACGCGGTTCAGCATTAAAAGCACTTCGCCAATGGTTAAAGTTACATCGTCATCAATTTGATGTTATCAATACCCATAGTTCAACTGATGCATGGTTAGTTGCCGCTTCTTGTGCCACATTACGTCATTCACCCGTTATTGTTCGAACTCGTCATGTTTCTACGGATGTTTCACGTTTATTACCAACACGATGGCTTTATCTTTCATCCAGTGCCCATATTGTGACAACGGGTGAGAAATTACGCCAGACACTCCATCAGCATAATAAATTTCCATTAGAAAAAATGACATCAGTTCCTACAGGAATTGATTTGCAACGTTTCTTTCCACAAGATAAACAAAAAGCTAGAGAGAAAATTGGAATACCAAATAAACCGACATTAGGTATTGTTGCGACTATGCGAGTATGGAAGGGACATAAATATTTAATAGAAGCATGGAAATTGTTACATCAGCAGTTTCCAGACTGGCAATTAATTTTTGTAGGTGATGGACCTCAGCGTAAAAACCTAGAGCCAATGGTGAAAGAGGCTGGTTTAGAACAGAGTATCTTTTTCCTTGGTAATCGTAATGATGTGCCTGATTGTTTAAATGCAATGGATCTCTTTGCGTTACCCTCTTTTGGTAATGAAGGTGTGCCACAAGGTATTATGCAGGCGATGGCATGTGGTTTACCTGTCGTGTCAACTACGGTTGGCGCGATTAGCGAAGCAGTTATTGATGGTAAAACAGGATTTACATTAGTACCGCAAGTACAAGAATTATTAACCCGTCATTTAGCTAAATTAATGAGCTCAGATGAATTACGTGAACAAATGGGAAAAGCAGCGCTTGAACATGCCGTTTCACGATTTAGTTTAGATAATATGTTAGATAAGATGGAAAGGATCTTTATTCAGGCAATCAACAATAAAAATAAATCAGTATGATTCATGTTGATAATAAAGCCGTGAAACGATTATCTCTATTATCAACTTGGTGTATTCATCTTATTGATGAATATTTGTAATACTTTTTAGTGTATAGTCTGAGAAGTAAATGTATCATTTAAGCCAAATAAAAAGCATATGGATCCGAAAAATATATTGGTTATAGCGGTAGCGCGTTTTGGTGATACATTACTTATCACTCCCGTTATTCATGCCTTAAAACAGCGCTGGCCCAATGCTCATATTCATGTATTTGCACATAAGCGTAGCGCATGCATTCTTGAGCATAACCCTGATATTGATAGCATTAGGCATTTTTCTAAAAAAAGGGCGGTTTGGGCTGGTTGGTTACCTCATAAGCCTTATGATTTGGCTTTGGTATACGGTAATGATCGTGATTTGGTGAATTATGCTCGTCGCCAATCTCATCATACCGTTGCTTTTGCTGATATTTCTCAGCAACAAGGCAATGTGACTTGGGTTGCTCGTCCCAAGTCGCCGATAGTTGCACAAAAAGAACGTGCCTTATTAATTAATGCATTAGGGATTTATCCGAGTTGTTGGCAATTGCGTTACTTTATCAATGAGGAAGAAGCGACTTTTGCACAACAGTTTTTAAAAGATAATTCATTAATTAATAAGAATATTATTGGTTTTCAACTGCAAAGTTTTCCAGCTAAAGCCTATCGAGATTGGCCTGTGGAAAATTTTCTACAATTAGCAAAACAGATTATTACCCATGACGCGAGTGCGTACTTTTTGCTATTAGGTAGTAAGGAAAGTGAACAATTATCCATTGATTTAGCTAAACAAATGGGTGAACAACATTGTTTAGCCTTAGCGGGTCGAGTTTCAATGCGGCAAAATGCGGCAATTATGGCGAATTTATCGCTTTATGTTGGGGTAGATACAGGTCCCACACATTTAGCTGGGGCTTTAGATATCCCAATGGTGGCGTTATATCATAGTTATCACCCAGGGTGTTATTTAGCGCCATTACAGCATTCTTGTTGTCAGGTTATCCAGCATCCAACGTCGTTGGACAATGCCCGCCGTGAAGATAATATGGCTGATATATCAGTCGAAGAAGTGTGGGGTGCAGTGCGTAATATCATTGATGGAATGAAGGTGAAAAAGTAATCCATGAAGATCGGTATAATTGATGTCACAATCACCATGTCTTATGGCGGGATCCAAACAGCGGTTTGGGAACTGGCTAAGCAATTGCATGATGCGGGGCATGAAGTTCATCTTTATGGTGGTAATGGCGATATTCGACACAATCTGGAAGGACGCCAAATACAGGTACACACTTATCCTTATACACCGCGAGATAAAGTGCTTGATCTTGGTGGTCGTTTTCGCCGTATTGTTGAACGCTACACTTTTGCACGACACGCTAAAAAAGATGTTATTAGTCAAAAATTTGATTGGGTTATTTTAACGAAACCTTTTGATTTTTTTTGGCCTTCTATGATGCCTAAATCATCTTCAACACGTTTTTGTTATATGAGTGGAGGCACTAGCTTTTTTAAAGGTGACCGCAGGTTAGGTAAAAAGATTTCAGCATGGGTAGCATGTAGCCATTTTAATGCTTGGCAAATCCAACATCATTTTAAGCAATTCCCTCGTGTGATTTATAATGGTGTGGATATTGAAAAATTTAAACCTATGGCGACCTCGTTACGAGAGCAATTAGGAATAAGTGAATCTACTTTTTTACTCTCATTTGCTGGACGATTAGTCGGTTGGAAAGGCTTGAGTGTCGCGATCGATGCCATTGAAAAGCTAAAAGGTGAAGATGTGAAGCTCTTGATTATCGGTACAGGCGATGATCTAGAACGATTGAAGAGTAAATCGGTGACGAAAGGTATTGCTGAACAAGTTATTTTTCATCAACCCGTTGAACATAACCAATTACCTAAATTTTATGCAGCTAGTGATGCTGGTATTTTCCCAAGTACTGGGGATGAAGCATTTGGTATTACGATTGCAGAGGCAATGGCGTGCGCCAAACCGGTTATTGCGAGCCATATCGGGGGTATTCCTGAAGTGGTGGGTAATGAGGGCACTGCAGGGTTATTGGTCGCACCAGGCAATGCAGATGAAATTGTGATGGCAGTTAATCATCTTCGCCAATTACCCGATAGAGGAAAAGCAATGGGCGAGAATGCACGTTCACGTATAGAAACACGTTATACTTGGCAACATTCTGCACAACGTTTATTACAGACATTGGCGTCATAATAATGAAGATTGCCTATCTTGATCCTTACCCAGTTCCTGACTTACGAGTTGCTTCATTGCAAATTTTGCAAAATGTTGATGCTTTTGCCAGAGCGGGGGCACATGTCACTTTAGTTACACCAAAAGGACAATATCGAGATAGCGATATATTAGGTCGTTCAATCCATGCTAATGCAAGTTTAGTTTCCTTAAGAGATATTCGTCGTAAATGGTATTTTCCATTTAATTCACAAAAACTTTTCTCATTACAGATAGCGCGTTGGGTTAAGCAAAATAATGTTGATGCGTTGTTTACCCGTAATTTAAAACTGGCTTGTTATCTTTGTGAAAGTTATCCAGAAATTCCTCTTTTTTTTGAAAGCCATGAAATATTTGCGCAATCTTTTGCCGAGTCTCATTCATTTGAGAAAAAAAAGAATCGTGCTAAATATCATAAGTTATTAAAAATGGAAAAATTGGTTTACAGCCAAGCGACAGGTATTTTTGTTCTTACTTCATTACTCAGAGATGATATTGTTTCGCAATATCAAGTTACTACACCAATAACGGTTGTCCCTGATGGTGTTGATTTACATGCCGCGACGGATTATCAGATTACTCCTTCTTTATTAGATAAAACTATAACTGAAGTGCTGTATTTAGGTAGCCTGCATAAATGGAAGGGTATTCCTACCATGATGCGAGCAATGAAATATCTTGATAACGCACGGTTGAATATCGCAGGGGGAACGCCAGAGCAGATCGGAGGATTAACCTTATTAGCGCAAGAAATGGATGTAAAAGATAAGGTCAATTTTTTGGGGTTTATTGATCCGAAAAAACGCTTTGAAGCGATTGCTCAGCACGATATCTGTGTACTCCCACTGACGTTAACCAGTATTGGAAGCCGTTATACTTCACCACTTAAGTTATTTGAGTATATGGCGATGGAAAAACCTGTGGTGATTTCAGATTTTCCTTCAATCCGTGATGTTGTAGATGAAAAATCGGTAAGTTTTGCAGATAGTGGCGATGCACAAAGTTTTGCAAAACAGATAATACAGTTAAGAGATAATCCACAACGAGCAAGTGAAAAAACCGCCCATGCCCGCTCATTAGTTGAAAACTATTACAACTGGGATAAACGGGCTGAGGTTATTCTAAAGACAATAGAGACGTTAATTCAGTGATCTAGTGCTGTTTATCTAACAGTGTTGCTGATTGATTATTGAGTAAAGCGTGTCGCAACGCCAACATTAATCCCACCAAAATACCCACCTGATTGATATAGGCATTTTCAAATAATCCACGCAGTACATAAACACCTAAAAATGACATCAATAACACTAAAGCAGCTTGGCGAATAATACCTTGGTTTTTTCTTATTAGCTGAATACCTTGGGCAATAATGGAAGAGCAAAAATAGAGAATACCAATCAACCCTAAAATACCACCTGCAAACCAGAAAGCTAAAAAGACATTGTGAGGTCCAATGGATTTTTTGAATATCCAATTCTTATGTTCTTTAATGCGTTCATTATAGACGTTATGGTAAAGTTGATTGCCATAACCATAGCCTTTTATCGGGTGTTCTAAAATAAGATCTAAAGCTGAACCTTGTGTGCCATTATCAAAACGCAATCCACTATTAGTTTGAGTTAATTTATATTGAAGTAATTTGCTGACAACGGGATTTATGGGTAAATTCGTCGCCCCAATAAATAATAAGGCACAGGTTAATGCACTTATTATCATCAGTAACCATTGGCGATTAATAACTAAGATAAGTAGCGTACTAATTGCTAATGCGATCCAAGCACCACGAGCTAATGTTCCTAACATTATAAAAATAAAAGATAAACTAACGGCAGCTAACAGCAACCAATTAATAACTGAGTTTTGTTTTTTTAAAGCCCATAAAGCCAATATAATAGGAAAGAAAAAAAGAAGGGCATAGGATATTTCTCTATGAATTAACTGACTTTTTATTGTAAAAGGCCAAATACCTTGTTGATACTCCAAATAATACAGTACCAGTTCCTTAGCCATAATCACTAATAGCCCAATTGCAAAAGCTATCATCACCATCTTTGCAATATCGGTAGGTTTTTCTTTATACAATATAATCGGAAAGGTAATAGAAAATAGCAGTAAGCCATTTAAAATAGGCTTATTTACTTCTTTAATACTAATACTGGGCTCGACAGAAATTAGGATGGAATAACCAATAGTCAGTAATAAAAACAGCAGTGAGAATGACAGGTTATTTTTAAATATTTTGCAGATAGTCTTAAAATCACGTACCAGATACCACAAAGCTGTTGCACCAATCAATCCCATCACAATATTTTTATAGCGAGTGATATCTGGTAAGTAGATCAATATAATGTAAAGCCCAATAATGGATAAATTCCACAGGGATTTTTTACTATAGTCTTTAAACACCATCATAATAATCTGCCATCATCCTTTATACTTTTGATAGAGTGGCGATCATACAATAAAAATGTGTTTATCGCTGTATCTCTTATCTGATAATCATGGAGCAACCTGTGCCTGAATTACCGGAAGTCGAAACTAGTCGCCGAGGTATTGAGCCTCATCTTGTGGGCAATGTGTTGCACTATGCCATTGTACGTAATAGCAAATTACGTTGGCCTGTTTCAGAAAAAATAAAAACGTTACTGGATGAACCTATTTTAAGTGTAAAGCGACGTGCTAAATATTTGCTAATCGAACTTAATACTGGGTGGATCATTATTCATTTAGGAATGTCAGGGAGTGTTCGTATTCTATTAGAGGAACAACCTGAAGAGAAACATGATCATATCGATTTGATTTTTCGTGATGGTAAAGTACTCCGCTATACTGATCCACGACGCTTTGGTGCTTGGCTATGGTGTGAAGATTTAGCCACAAGCTCTGTATTAGCGCATTTAGGGCCAGAGCCACTTTCAGATGAATTTAATGCCGAATATCTCTATCAACAATCCAAAAATAAAAAAACGGCTATAAAACCGTGGTTAATGGATAATAAATTAGTGGTTGGTGTCGGTAATATTTATGCTAATGAGGCACTATTTTCATCAGGAATTATGCCAGATAGAAAAGCCAATAGTTTAACGCAAGAAGAATGTGCGGTTCTTGTCACGGCGATTAAGCGCGTATTAACCCGTTCTATTGAACAAGGTGGCACAACGCTAAAAGATTTTCTGCAGTCAGACGGTAAGCCGGGTTATTTTGCGCAAGAGTTATTTGTTTATGGGCGTAAAGACAAGCCTTGTTTAATTTGTGGTCAACCGATAGAAAGTATTAAACAAGGGCAACGTAGCACATTTTTCTGCCGACATTGCCAACATAGTGAAAATGAGAGCTAAATTTTACCGAGTTTTTTTAGCATGGCGGTGGTGACAACTTCAGGTAAAAACGTAGAGACATCACCGTCATGGCGCGCCACATCTTTAATTAACGATGAAGAGACAAATGAAAGATTTTGAGAGGGCAGTAAAAATACACTATCAAGATCAGGTGCAAAGTGACGGTTCATATTCGCAAGTTGCCATTCATATTCAAAATCAGAAACAGAGCGGACACCGCGAATTAAAATGGTGGCTTGTTGTTGCTTAGCAAAGTTAGCCATCAGTTCACTAAATCCCACCACTTCAACATTAGGTAAATGGCTTGTCACTTCTCTGGCTAAATTAACCCGCTCTTCTAAGGTGAACATAGGATTTTTACGGGCGCTATCAGCAATCGCTAATAAAACCGTATCAAACATACCTGCCGCACGCGTTAAAATATCAATATGGCCATAAGTGATAGGATCAAAGGTTCCGGGATAGATAGCTTTATTTTTCATGATTTACAGTCTTCTGGCTGAGTTCCCATAAAGAGGCGTATTTATTAAAGGTATACTGTGCGTTAACAAATGCCAGTATTAATCCCTGTTTCCCATCTAAAAAACCCATTCTTAACAGCCATGTCTTAAAAAAAGCACCAGCGGTATGGCTTAAGATAGAACTATAACTTGTTGTTCTACCTTGTTGATGGCGTTCTTTTGCCCATTCGGAGGCATATTTTAGCTGTTTTTGCTGAAATTCCATTAAATCACGGCAGGTAAGATGCAGTAGATCACCCTGCAAGGTTTTTACTGTTGCATCTTTTGTTTCTAATGATTCATGCACTAAATTATCGTTATATTGATAATGCTCACGGGCATATAAACGTGTCACTTTATCGGGATACCAACCGCTGTGTTTCATAAATCGCCCCATAAATAAGTTACGGCGAGCACAGTTATAAACGACATTTTCTTCAGGTTGTTGCAATACTGCGAGGATACTGCTTTTGAGTTCAGGAGTGACGCGTTCATCACTATCAATCATAAAAATATAATCACCAGAGGCATATTGCTGCGCTAATTGGCGTTGTTTACCAAACCCAGGCCATTCACTGTTGATAAAGACTTTAGCCCCTTTCTCTGTCGCAATACGGCAGGTGTCATCTTGGCTACCAGAATCTAATACAATGATTTCATCAGCCCATTGTACTGAGTCTAAGCATTCACCAATGATATCAGCTGCATTTTTGCTGATCATCACCACAGAAAGGCGCTTACCTTGGCTCATTAGTGACTCCGTGGAGGAAGATAAGGTGAAAGTAAGGTAAGTAAACGCAGCAATGCCCCTTGATTTTCATGAAGCACTTCAACTGCATGACGACCATAATAACGGCGATAATCTTCATCATTAAGCAATGAAGCAATAGCAGTCGCCATCGATTCACTGTCTGTAACCGTAATTAATCCTTCAGCTTGGTCAAGCTTGGCACAGATATTTTTAAAATTAAAAGTATAAGGTCCCATGATAACAGGGATAGCGTGAGCGGCGGCTTCTAAAGGATTATGACCACCACGCTCAACCAAACTCCCTCCAACAAAAGCTAAATCTGCAATACCATAGAGCAACATAAGCTCGCCCATTGTATCGCCAATAACTACTTGCGTTTGTGCATCTGGCACAGCATCGGTACTTCGTAAGGTATATTTTAACCCTGCTTCGCGCGTTAATTGTTCGGCTTTAGGAAAACGCTCTGGGTGGCGAGGGACTAAAATTAACAAAAGCTGAGGAAATTGTGCCAGTAGCTTTTTATGTGTCTCTAAAATAATGGTTTCTTCACCCTCATGGGTACTTGTTGCAATCCAAACTGGGCGGTGAGCAGCCCATTGACGGCGCAAAGCAACCGCTCTTGCGGCTAACTCTGGGGTGACAGAAATATCAAATTTTAGGCTACCTGTAACATGTAAATGCGAACGTTTTAAACCGAGCTCGATAAATCGTTCACCATCTTCCTGATTTTGAGCAGCAATCAAAGTGATTTTTTGGAGCATCGTTTTGACAAAACTGCCTAATTTCTGGTAACCCGCAGCAGAGCGCTCTGATAAACGTGCATTAGCAATAATCAACGGGATTTTTCGTTGATGAAGTTTTGAAATTAGGTTAGGCCATAACTCCGTTTCCATAATGATCACCAATTTGGGGTCAACCGTTTTAAGAAAACGATTAACTGAACCCGGTAAATCATAAGGAAGATAGACATGGTAAACATCATCACCAAATGCAGAACGCACACGTTCTGAGCCAGTTGGTGTCATAGTCGTGACGGTAATGGGTAAATCAGGATAGTGATGACGAAGGGCACGAACAAGCGGCACTGCGGCGAGTGTTTCACCAACAGAAACGGAATGCAATAATATACCCTGAGGGACGACTTTGCCTTTGCAAAAGCCATAGCGCTCTCCCCACCGTTTACGGTAGGCGGGTGCTTTACGGCTGCGTAATAAAAGACGCAACCAAATCAGAGGTTGAATAAGGTAAAGAAGTACCTGATATAAACGCAACAACATGCTATCAAATTCACTTATCTGGACGAACGCTTATAGTATCACACTGTGTGAGAGAAAGTGTGTAAAACAAGTAAGCGCGGATTAAGGAATTAAAGCGATATACTGCTTTAAAATATGGTTTAGTTCAAATTTTGCATAGGATGATGGCAATATTTGAGGCTGTGAATAATACGCAAGGCGAAGTTTTTCTGCGAGAGAGTCACTATCCATTGTAGAGAGGTAATCAGAAAGTTCGTCTGTCATAATTTCGCTGACCCCACCAGGGCATCGAGTACTGACGATAGGCACACCACATATTAATGCTTCAATTAATACAGTAGGAAGCCCTTCACTATCAGAGCTTAATGCAACCACTTTAGCGCCTTTGATTGCAGGGAGAGGGTTTGGGATAAAACCCGCAAGTGTGACTTTCTCCACTAAGTTAAGTTGTTTAATTTGAGCTTCTAATTGCTGTTTAACGGTGGGAGTACCTTCACCTAATATAATGAGTTGGCAAGGTAAATCGGCTTTAGCAAAAGCCTCAATTAATCTGTCTTGTCTTTTTACTTCATGTAATCGACCCACATGCAAGATATAATCTTGTTCGGCAAATGGATTAGAAAGGGTAGCTTTTTGCTGTATTTCTTCAATATTAAATGGGTTATAAATAGTTTTTAGTTGTTCAGCATGAATACCAATGGCATTGATTAGATCATCTTTTACCGCATTAGAAACACAAACGAGATTTTTATCTCGATAAACTCGTTGGATTTTTATTTTTTTCAACCAATATGAAAATCCTGATTTATTACCAAGATAAGATTGAGAGTAAATGCCGTGAATACAGTACCAAACATTGCAGCTTTTTAGTTGTTTAGAGCGACAAACAATACGGTCTGTTTTATGTAAATTAGAAAGAACAAGCGCTGGGCGCCCTTTTTTAGCAAAAAGTTGAGTGAGTACATTATCAAGCGATTTTGCTCTACGCGATATTTCAGTTAATTTTCTAAAAATTCCACGATAGTTATCATGATCAACAATATAATCAATAAAATCAGGTAGTTCATACGCTAATTTATTATGTAAGGATAATAATGTGACTTGGTATCCTGCTTGATGAAAACCATTAGCTAGCCTGAGCGTGACATTTTCAGCGCCACCACCCGGTAATCCATCAATAATAAAAAGTATATGTTGTTGACTCACAAGGCTAATATCCGTTTATAAAGTGAAATAAGCTCGCCTGATAATCGTTGTGGTGTATAAGGGAGAATGGTCTCTCTCGCCACTTGTGACATCTCAGTCCACGCTGTTTCTTTTGGGATCTGTGTAATCGCATCAGTTAATGCTGAAATATCTAATGCATCACAAACAAATCCATTTTTACCATGTTGAATAAACTCTGCACCACCACAAGTCGTTGAGGTGATCACCGGTAAACCACACGATAATGCCTCAAGAATAACATTAGGAAAAGGGTCATAAAGAGTAGGAAGTAGTAATGCATCCGCGATTTGATAAAAATCGAGTGTTTTTTTCTGCATACCTAAAAAGAAAATGCGTTGCTCACAACCTAATTGTGTTGCGAGTTGTTCATATTTACGCTGATTTTTATCACTTCCAACTACTAACAATATAGCTGATGTCTTTGCTATTGCTGAGATAGCAGCTGCTAAGCCTTTACGTTCGAAGCCTGATCCCACATAAATAAAGCAAGGTACATCGTGTGGAATATTATATTGTGTTTTTAAGGTCTCTTTTTGAGAATTTGTTGCAGGTACGAAAGCATTATGGTCAATTGCATTATAAATGACAGTTATTTTATCGGCAGAAACACCAAAATCCTCAATAATTTCATTTTTAACCATCTGTGAATTACAGATAACTTGTTTTAATGCGGGATCGGCATACATCTGTTTTTCTGCATTCATTACATAGCGGTGGTATCTATCATAAAATAGCCAACGCCCTTTCCAATTAGGCAATATTCTTTGGCGTTGTAATAGCCATCGGCGATGTACACCATCACCAGCACGAAAAATATCACAACCTGCGATACGTTCATGGCTTTGAACAATATCAAAATGATTTTCCTGCCAACATGCTCTAGCTGCCTTAGCGAAACCCGATTCTCGGCTAATCCTGCCCAATTTTCGTGGATTGCATAAGTGAATATGCCAATCTGAATTAGTATCACCTTGCCATTCTCGCGTGATCACATTGAGTTCAAGGTCATCGTTGGATAATGCATCTAATGCGCGCGCAATAAAGCGTTCTGCTCCCCCATCTGGGCGATATTTTTGTCTGACAATGGCGAGTCGTAACGGGTGATTCATTAAGATAAATGCCTTATAGCTGTGTTGTAAACCACATCAACCGGAATAGCGGAAAGATAACGTTGTTGGGTGTCTGTCTTTATATGGTCTGGGTGTGGAATATCGTCATAATTGCCTGCCCATATTGTTTCACCTACTGCTTGCCAAGGGTGCCAATGTTCAAGTTTAGAAGGACCAAAAAGAGCAACTAAAGGCGTTTTTAATGCAGCAGCCATATGCATTGCGACAGAATCAACACCAATAAAAAGTCCTGCATTATCAATTAATACAGCAAGTTGAGATAAAGATGTTTGCCCAGCTAAAACCGTTATCACATCTTTGTTTGGGCAGCGTGCCAAAATAGTTTGTATCATCTCTAATTCTTTTGCTTCTGGGCCCGAAGTTAACACTACGGAATAATGATTTTGCTGAAGCTTTGTAATTAAAGTCGCCATTTTATCTTCATCCCAGCATTTGAAAAACCAGCGAGAGGTTGGTTGTATAACGATATAGTTTTTAGGGAGATGATATTTTTCAATAGTCTCAGTTAACCACTGTTTATCTGCTTCGCTATAAGCCATCATAACATCTGAAATAATAGGAATATTAAGTGGAGCAAGGATACTCAGATTTTGTTCAACAGTGTGTAGCTGTCCATGATCTGCCGTAGAGACAATAATATTGTGGCATTTTTGCCAAAACTGACTGTTTTTGCGCTTTTCAAATTCAAAACCTAAGCGCACTTGTGCTTTAGTGACTAAAGCAAAAATGGCAGCTTTCCACTGATCAGCTAAATTAACAACTAAATCATATTGTTGTTTTTGTAATATTCGACCAAGCTCCCACTCTTTTTTTAATCGAGTGAATTTACCTTGATGTTTCCAATTACGATCAAGATAAAAAATATTATTGATGAATGGGTTGTGCTCAAGCATAGGTAATGTTTCTTTGTATAATAAAACATCAATCGTTGCATTAGGATAAGCTGATTTTAATGAGCATATAACGGGCGTCGTTAATAACATATCTCCATGATGTTGGAGTTTAATAACCAGTATTCTATTAAATGATTGATTTATATTAGTCATAATTACTTTAGCTTTAGTGAGATACTCTAATTGTAAACAAAACAGCCAAAAGCATCCATAAAACCTAATTTATATTGATTGAATTGATGTTTTACACTGCATGCCATAGTATTAAATATAAATTTATTAGCCTATTATCCATTAATTGGCAGGGTATGCATGAAAAAACCAGCATTTATTATCACATTAGATACCGAAGGCGATAATCTTTGGGAAAACGAACGTGATATCACCACAAAAAATACGCATTTTTTACCCCGTTTTCAGCAACTTTGCGAGCATTTTCATTTTAAACCCGTTTGGCTAACAAATTACGAAATGGTAATGGATGATGCCTATATTGAGTTTGCTCGTGATGTTATTGCACGTAATACGGGTGAAATTGGTATGCACTTACATGCATGGAATAGCCCACCACTTGTACCTTTAACCAATGATGATTTACATCATCAGCCTTACTTAGTTGAATATCCTAAAGATCAAATGCGAGAAAAAATCGCGTTAATGACTGACTTACTTGAAAATAAACTACAAACCAAAATGTTAAGTCATCGAGCGGGTCGTTGGGCATTTAATGAAATTTATGCACAGCTTTTAGTTGAATTTGGTTATCAAGTTGATTGCTCTGTAACACCTAAAGTGGATTGGCGTTTTACCAAAGGTGATCCCGCACAATCGGGTGGAACAAATTACACTGATTTTCCAAGTCATGCTTATTTTATGGATCTAGAGGATATCACTAAAGCAGGAAATTCAACGTTGCTAGAAGTGCCGATGAGTATTCAATATAAGCACTCACCTTTAATGAATAAATTTAAGCAAGGTTACGATAAATTAAGAGGTAAACAGCGGGCACCTTCTGTAAATTGGCTACGTCCTAAAGGCGGAAATGTACACCAGATGATTGAAGTAGCAGAAAAATCTTTAGCACAAGGTCATGATCATATTGAGTTTATGTTGCACTCGTCTGAATTTATGCCAGGTGGTAGCCCCACATTCCGCACAGAAAAAGATATCGAAGGGCTATATAACGATTTAGAAACGCTATTTAGTTTCTTAAAAGATAAAGTGCAGGGCATGACGCTGGCTGAGTATTATCAAAGTAAAGTACAGGCAAAATAAAATGAAGTTGAAAAAACTGAAATGGGTACATAACTTCTTAAATATCTATAACCCACTTTTTGGCAAGATGAAAAAAACGGATACATTTTCATCAGATATTCAATTTAACAGCATTCTTATTTTTTCAACGACTGCGCTTGGGGATTTTATGTTTAATACCCCAGCGATAAGAGCCATTCGTGCGCATTATCCAGATGCTCATATCACATTAGTTTCGAGTGAGAAAAATAGGTTATTAGTTGAAAACTATGACCAAATAGACAGTGTGATTTATTGGGATAATAAAATAAAAAACTTACTTCCTATTGTCTTACAGGCAAAAAAATATAAGCCTGAATTAGCTGTAATTTTACATTCTCACCTCCCTTATGATGTGCTATTCGCAGTAATGGCAGGTTGCCAATATATTTTGCGTAATACTTTTCATGAACTTCCTAAGTGGTTTACAAAATGGATTGTTGCTGATCATAACACCACACCAGTACATCTTGTTCAAAGTAAATTAGATCTTGTCAGTCATTTAGGCATCACAAATGTAAGCACTGATATGGAGCTCCCTTGTAAGATAAAGTTATTACCAAAAATAGAATATAAAGTGATCGGCTTTCAGATGGGAACGTCAACGCCAGAACGGAGATGGGCTGTCTCTCATTTTGTCGAGTTAGCTAAAAAATTAATTAACAGTGATAATTCATTGATAATTAAGTTAATTGGTGCTCCTCATGAACAAGGTTTATCTGATGAATTTTTCAAATTACTTCCTGTTAATTATCACAAAAATATAGAAAACTTAGTTGGTAAAACGTCATTACCAGACTTATTAAGTCATATCAATATGATGAACGTATTAGTGACTGGTGATACAGGACCCTTACATTTAGCGATTACATTAAAACGACCAACTGTGAGTTTATTTGTCACCGCAAATCCTTGTTCAACAGGTCCTTACCAAGATCTTGAGCTACATACCGTGATTAAGAAAGAGCCTCTCTTTTGTGAAGCTCCAGAGTCGATTATGGATGTAATTACTGTTGATGAAGTCTTTAATGCAGTCAATAAAACCCTAAAAGGCTAGTGATCTTTAGGGTTTATAAGACTAAATATCAAGAAGGTCGAATATTTGCTGTGGCTTTATCTCACCAATATCTCCACCTTCTGCTTTCACAGACATTTGTGCCTTACCGTAACCGCCGATTAAACCAGGATCGGTAGGGCCAAATAGAGTGATATTCGGTTTATCTAATGCCGCGGTTAAGTGGCTTAACCCCGTATCCACAGAAACTACACTTTTTGCACCAGCAATCACTTGAGCAACATCCGCGAGCGACATTTTTGGCAATACATCAACATAGTCAAAATCTTTAGCTAGGCGGATAGCGCGTTGATGTTCATGCTCTGCGCCCCAAGGTAACTTAATGCGCAATCCTGAATCAGCGAGTAGGGCGATTAATTCTCGCCAATGAGATTCTGGCCAGTGTTTTTCATCACGGGTTGTTGCGTGCAAGAATACCAAATAAGGGCGTTCATCAAAGGATGGAAGTGAGAGAAAATGCTGTGCAATCCCATAATCACCTTGAGATTGTGGAATGGGATAATTTAAGCTCAGCGCAAAGAGTTGGCGAATACGTTCAACCGCATGCATTTTTTTGCTGACATCATGGCGAACATTGTAGAAAAAACTAGCTAAAGGCTCGCGGGCGCATTGACGAGAATAGCCGTGTTTAGTGCCTTTGGCGTAGCGTGTCACTAAAAATGCACTTTTTAGTAAACCTTGTGCATCAATCACAGCATCATAATGATGAGCTTGAATCGCTTGACGAAATTGTGAGCGCTCAGCACGAATAGGCGCACTAAACCAATTTTTACGCCAACGGCGTATTGCTACTGGAATAACAGTATCAACAGCTTGGTGCCAGCTTGGAATTTGTGCAAAGCCTTCTTCAACAGCCCAGTCAAAACGGATATCAGGATACGCATTTATTGCATCAGTCAATGCGGGCAATGTATGTAAAACATCTCCCATAGAGGAGGTTTTAACGATTAATACCCGCTTCACGCTGATGGCTCCGTTGACAACAAATGTTCAAGTTCCGCAAAGACTTGCTCTGGCTGAATATCAATTAAGCTTTGGTGATAGCCTTGTTCAGCATCCCCTTTACGGATTTTGTGATAACCTGTAATTAAACGGATCACACGCGCTTTATGGGATAACGGAGGTGTAAAATCAGGGCTACTTGGGCCGTAAAGTGCGACTAATGGGCGTTCTAATGCAGCTGCTACATGCATTAAACCAGAATCATTACTGACGACGGCTTTGCAAGACGCAATCAAATTAACCGCTTGTTCAAGGCTGGTTTCACCTGCCAGATTAAAACAGGCTTCACGTGCTTCTGGCGTTAGGGCTTGTTTTATCTCTTCACCCGCTTCTTTATCTTTTTGAGAGCCAAAAAGGAAAATCTGATAACCCTGCTCAGCAATTAATTTTTGTGCTAAAGCTGCATAATGATAATGAGGCCAACGTTTTGCAGGACCAAATTCAGCACCGGGGCAAAAACCAATTGCAGGGCGCTGTGTAGATAATGAAAATTGAGTCAATGTGGTAGATATATCACGCTCTGTAACCGATAACTTAGGCCAAAGCAGAGGTTGAGGTAAATCTGTCGCTTTTTGGACTTTTTGCTTGTCATAAGCTAGAGCCACATAGCGTTCAACCATCAGCGGGAAGGCATCTTTATCTAAAGGGCGTAAATCATTTAATAGGCCATAACGCATTTCTCCACGCCAGCCTGTGCGCTTAGGAATATCTGCAAAGAAAGGGACTAATGCAGATTTAAACGAGTTAGGTAATACATAAGCGTGCGTGTAACCATTTTCTCTTAATTGCTTTCCTAAACGACGACGCTCACCAATCGCTAATGCACCATGACCTAACGGCATTGGGATGGCATTATCAACTTCTGGCATTTTTTCAAGTAATGGACGGCACCACGCTGGTGCCATCACATCAATCGTTGCCGCAGGATGTAATGCTTTCAATGTACGATAAAGACTTTGAGACATCATCATGTCCCCGACCCATGAAGGCCCTACCACAAAGATTTTCATAAACAGCGATTACTTACCTTGATTTAACCATTGCATATAAAGCTCAACGCCTTCGGCAACCGTTTTAAATGGTGCGGTATAACCTGCTTTACGTAAGTTTGTGAGATCTGCTTGTGTAAAGGCTTGATAACGACCTTTCAATTTTTCTGGAAATTCAATATGTTCGATAGAGAGATCTTTATCTTTATGGTGCGCAATAACTGCGTTTGCAACCGCTTGGAATGATTCAGCGCGGCCTGTACCACAGTTAAAAATTCCCGATACATTATTGCGCCAGAACCATAAATTAACCGCAGCCACATCACCTACATAAATAAAGTCGCGTTGGAAGGTTTCGCTACCTTCAAATAACTTAGGATTTTGTCCAGCATTTACTTGGTTATTTAAGTGGAATGCAACACTTGCCATACCGCCTTTATGTCCTTCACGAGGGCCATAAACATTAAAATAACGGAAGCCACAAATCATCGATTCTGCTTCAGGTAAAATTTGGCGTACATATTCATCGAATAGGAATTTTGAATAACCGTAGACATTTAAAGGTGCTTCGTATTTTCTATCTTCGATAAAGTTATCTGTACGACCGCCATAAGTGGCAGCCGAAGAGGCATATAAGAAAGGAATTTGGCGTTCAAGACAAAAATGAAGTAGCTCTTTAGAATATTGATAGTTGTTATCCATCATATATTTGCCATCCCACTCAGTGGTCGATGAGCAAGCACCTTCATGGAAAACTGCATCGATATCGCCGAAATCATCACCAGCAACAACGCTCGCAATAAAATCTTCTTTATCCATGTAATCGGTAATATTCAGATCGACCAAATTCACGAACTTGGTGCCATCTTTAAGGTTATCAACAACCAATATATCGGTATAACCTTCATCATTTAATGCTTTAACAATATTGCTGCCGATAAAACCTGCACCGCCCGTGACGATAATCATGTGGCTACCCCTTCATATAAAAATCTAAAAATTAGCTCTAGGTCTATAATAACACTGAACAGCATTAACGGTAGTATTCATCACGGAACAACAGGCTGAAATTCTCGAAAAACACAGTGTGTATTAGTGATCTTAATTACATAAATAACATTATTTATTTACATTTGTCGTTTTTAATAGAACAAAGGCATAGAATAAGAAACAATAACGACTACATTATAATCAAAAATGTATGTTACCTCTTTTCGCCCTGTAGTCTTAGGAGAAAGTATGTCTACCCACTCTTTCTATCAACAAATTAATCAACAACTCGAACAAACTCGTCAAGATGGCCTCTTTAAAAATGAGCGTATCATCACTTCTTCACAAAACGCAGATATCGCCGTTGCTGACGGAAGCCATGTTATTAACTTTTGTGCTAATAACTATTTAGGTTTAGCCAATCATCCCAAATTGATTGAAGCGGCAAAAGCAGGTATGGATAGCCACGGTTTTGGGATGGCTTCAGTGCGCTTTATTTGTGGTACTCAAGATTCACATAAAACATTAGAAAATAAAATTGCTGAATTTTTGGGTATGGAAGATGCCATTTTGTATTCCTCTTGCTTTGATGCCAATGGTGGATTATTTGAAACATTAATGGGGCCCGAAGATGCGATTATTTCTGATGCCTTAAACCATGCTTCTATTATTGATGGTGTGCGTTTATGTAAAGCGAAGCGTTATCGCTACGCCAATAACAATATGGCAGAACTGCGCGCACAACTTGAAAAAGCTAAAGCAGAGAATGCTCGCCACATTATGATCGCGACAGACGGCGTATTTTCTATGGATGGTGTGATTGCAGATCTTAAAAGTATCTGTGATTTAGCGGATGAATTTGGTGCCTTAGTGATGGTCGATGATTCGCATGCCGTGGGTTTTGTGGGTGAACAAGGCCGTGGAACTCATGAGTATTGTGATGTGATGGACAGAGTCGACATTATCACGGGCACTTTAGGTAAAGCCTTAGGCGGTGCATCGGGTGGTTACACCGCAGCACGCAAAGAAGTGGTTGAGTGGTTACGTCAGCGTTCTCGCCCTTATTTATTTTCCAACTCGTTAGCACCTGCAATTGTTTCTGCCTCTATTGCTGTTTTAGATATGCTGAAAACAGGCGATGAAATACGTGCTCGTTTATGGCGTAACGCTTCGCTTTTCCGTGAAAAAATGAGTGCGGCAGGCTTTACATTGGCGGGTGCTGATCACGCGATTATTCCAGTGATGCTAGGCGACGCTAAATTAGCACAAGAGTTTGCAACCCGCTTACTTGATGAAGGGATTTATGTCACAGGATTCTTCTATCCTGTTGTACCACAAGGCCAAGCTCGTATTCGTACACAAATGTCGGCAGCACATACTACTGAACAAATTGAGCGTGCAGTGGCGGCATTTATCAAAATCGGCAAACAACTTAATGTGATTGCATAAGGTTCCCATATGAAAGCATTGTCAAAATTAAAAGCGCAAGAAGGTATCTGGATGACCGATGTTCCAGTACCTGAACTTGGTCATAACGATGTGATGATCAAAATTCGTAAAACAGCAATTTGTGGCACTGATGTTCATATTTATAACTGGGACGAGTGGTCACAAAAAACAATTCCTGTTCCTATGGTTGTGGGTCATGAGTATATCGGCGAAATTGTTGCGATAGGACAGGAAGTGAAAGGTTTTAATATTGGTGATCGCGTCTCTGGTGAAGGGCATATCACTTGTGGTCATTGCCGTAATTGCCGTGGTGGTCGTACGCATTTATGCCGTAATACCATTGGTGTGGGTGTAAATCGCCCGGGCTGTTTTGCTGAATATCTGGTTATCCCTGCCTTTAATGCATTTAAAATTCCAGACAATATTCCTGATGAATTAGCAGCTATTTTTGACCCATTTGGTAATGCCGTTCATACCGCGTTATCTTTTGATTTAGTGGGAGAAGATGTGCTGGTTTCTGGTGCTGGCCCAATTGGTATTATGGCTGCTGCAATTTGTAAACATGTGGGTGCACGTCATGTGGTGATCACGGATGTTAATGAATATCGCCTTGATCTTGCGAAAAAAATGGGTGTTACCCGAGCAGTTAATGTCAGCAAAGAAAACTTAATCGATGTGATGAAAGAGCTAGGCATGACAGAAGGTTTTGATGTGGGATTAGAAATGTCAGGTGCACCACCTGCGTTTCGTACCATGCTGAATACTATGAATCATGGCGGTCGTATTGCCCTTTTAGGTATTCCGCCTTCTGATATGGCGATTGATTGGGGACAAGTTATCTTTAAGGGATTGTTTATTAAAGGTATCTATGGCCGTGAGATGTTCGAAACATGGTATAAAATGGCGGCACTTATTCAGTCTGGCCTTGATCTCTCGCCTATTATTACTCATCAATTCCCAATTGATGAATTTCAAAAAGGCTTTGATATCATGCGTTCAGGTCAATCGGGTAAAGTGATTTTAGATTGGCAGTGATATGTGATAGC
>NZ_JAEHQE010000011.1:0-115675 GCF_016238545.1 Proteus sp. PR00208
ATTTTTAGTAAAAACAGTTGTGAAATATAAAAGAATAAGAAAATGAAATAACCTGATACGGTGGAACTCAGGTTATTTAAATACTCTTATTTTTAATGTGAGATATAGGTATTTTGATAAAGCCAAATATTTTGGACTTTTTTGAGCGTTATATTTTGCCCGTCGGTCAGCGAGAGCGCTTGTTTTCCGGCTTCATTAATAATTGGAATATCTAGTGCATTAGCCAATACGGTTGTATTAGACAGAGGATTGCCGTGGCTTAATAAAATTCCTTTAATCTTATTGGTATCAAGAGCCATTAATGTGGAGGGATGAAGCTGTTTTGTCACCAGAATTGCGTTTGTATAAGGAGGATGCGTGATTGGCGGAGGTGCTGAAGTTAAATAGCGTAGTAATCGAGATAAAATATCATCTAAATCACTTTCACGAGCACGCATATTATCATCATCCATTTGCGCATAAGTATCTATTAAATCAATGAATGTCTGCTGTAAGGCAAATTCAGCATTACAGTGATGTTTGCTTATCATGCTACATACAGTCAGTTGTAATTCGGTATTTTCTAATAAGAAGCGGTGACTAGAAAAAATATGGGCATATTGTTCTCCAATCGTGCGGTACGCTTCTTCTGTTAACCAGTCTATATCTTTTTTGGATCGCTCAATGGCTTTTACGAGACGTTTTTGCTCTTCAAGTAATAAGTGAGAGGATATTTTTTTACGAGGGATCACAAAACGATGATAAGGGTATAACCAAACAGGTGCGGTGATAATTCTGACAGGTTCGTAATTTGTGTTTTTAGGGTGAATATTAAAATTAGGCAGATTTTCACCTAATTGCAGTTTTTTAATTGTAATGGTTTTATGCGCCGCTTTTTCTGCTTCTTCAAGCGAAGCGCCTAACGCAATACTATTGGCGGCAGCCAAGGTGCCTTCAACAATTGGTGCTGAACTTAACGCGACGTTAGTGGCTACGTTATGCTCCAGATTAGCGATAGCGAGTGCTGCATTTTGTGCTGAATGATAAGTATCGAGTAAAACGAGTACACCTTGTTTGCTATAACACTTTTTAATTGCTGTGAGTATCGTTTCTGGTGACACTTCATTAGCAAGATCAGAGGGTGTTTGATAGTTGGTCGCAATGGCAATTTTTACTTGGCGATCTACAGTCTGATTAACGAGCTCTTTAATACCATTGGCGAGCGTAAGGCTCTTTGAAACTAATACGATACTGACCATAAATCACCCTTTTTTGTAAATGCAAACAGGGAGATAAACACTCCCTGTTTACTCAGGCTTTAATAAAGCCATTCCCGTCCTAATTGGTCGGCAGTTAAAATAGCGGCATAAACCTTATCGGAATCGATATCAAATGGCATGTTGTAAATTGTCTCACCTTCAGCACAACTTAACTCAGCAACCGCCATGATTTTTTCATTTAATTCATCGCCTGTTGCATTGATACCCAACTCTTCTAAAGTGACCGGTAGCCCGACTAAAATACAGAAATC
Organism: Proteus sp. PR00208; assembly: GCF_016238545.1. Lineage (NCBI taxonomy): Bacteria > Pseudomonadati > Pseudomonadota > Gammaproteobacteria > Enterobacterales > Morganellaceae > Proteus > Proteus sp. PR00208. The sequence continues at coordinate 1,511 of NZ_JAEHQE010000011.1, forward strand.
GAGGAACTCTTCTAACTCTTCTAATGGACTGTTTTCTAACACTAATTGGACTAATGTACCAAAGGCGACTTTTTCACCATGGTACATATTGTGACACTCTTCTAATGCCGTAAACCCATTATGAATAGCATGGGCAGCCGCAAGACCCGCACTTTCAAAACCGATACCACTTAAGAAGGTATTAGCTTCGATAATATTTTCTACTGCAGTTGTACAAACACCTCGGCTGACTGCGAGTTTTGCTTTATAACCATCTTCTAAAAGAGTGTTATAGCAAAGTTCAGCCAGAGCTAGAGCTGCTAGTGTTGATTTGCCTCCTGCCATAGTCTGTTTTTGGGCATGACTACAGGCTCTTGCTTCGAAGTAGGTTGCTAAAGCATCTCCCATTCCAGACACTAATAAACGAGCTGGTGCAGAAGCGATGATATTGGTGTCCATCACGACAACATCAGGATTTGTTGGGTAGAAAAGGTAACTATCAAACGCGCCTAATTCTGTATAAATGACAGAAAGTGCGCTTGTTGGTGCATCAGTGGAAGCAATGGTTGGAGAGATGACGACAGGAAGCTGACATTTATAAGCAACAGCTTTGGCAGTATCAAGTGTTTTACCTCCACCAACGCCGATGATCACAAGAGAGGCTTGTGCTTTTGCGAGTTCAGATAACCGATTGATTTCCTTGTGTGTGCATTCACCATTAAACAGTTCAAAGTGCCCATTCACTTCATATTGAGACATGCTGTCTTTGACGGTACTTCCGACGAGATCCATAACAAATTTATCAGCAATAATCAGTGCTCTATCGCCAAAAGGTTTTGCGTATTTACCAATATGGTATAGCGCATCTGGTCCTTGAATATATTTAGCGGGGGATTGAATAACTTTTAACATAATAGACTCCTACTATTCGCAAAAGAGAGTAAAAAATCCTTATGGTGGGGCTTGTCATCCCAATTGACACAGAATTCTATGGAGATGAACTTAAATACATTAACAGTTTAATAGACGAATAAAATATTTCATTGTAAACAATTAATCATTTTTATATTAGCATGCAAAAAACATCATAATAATGATATTTAAGTAATATTCTGTACGTTGTTTGACTAATCATGCTAATTAATTACTATAAGAAATATTTACGTAAAATAATAAATTATTTCAGGCAGAATAAAGCTTCATAAAATTGACTTATGAAGCTTTATTATTTGAATTATGACATTTATGTCATTATTTTTTTGCGAGGTGAGACAGATTATGAGCGAATTTCAGCATAATCTTGTTTTTGATTTTCTTGTGCGAAAAAGTGACGCAAAATAAAATTCAACAAAACACCATATGCAGGCAAGAAAAACAGCATACAGATGGTCAATTTAAACACGTAGTCAACCAATGCAATTTCAACCCAATTCTCCGCCATAAATGCGTCAGTACTACGATAAAATGCAATAAAGAAGAAGGCGAGTGTGTCGAGTAAATTACCAAAGAACATCGCTGCACTTGGTGCTACCCACCATTTTTGTTGTTGTCTTAAACGATTAAAGACAGACACATCCATGATTTGACCTAACACATAAGCCATAAAGCTTGCTGTCGCAATTCTTGCCACCATGATATTAAAATCAGTTAATGAGGCAAAACCTTGCCAACTTCCTTGGAAAAAGAGCGTTGAGATCAGGTAAGAAATCGCTAATGCAGGGATCATGACGGCAGTAATAATGCGTCGAGCCAAAGGCGCACCATAAATACGAACCGTTAAATCTGTTGCCAGAAAAATAAACGGAAAAGTAAAGGCACCCCAAGTGGTATGGAAACCAAAAATGGAGATAGGCAATTGCACAAGATAGTTACTAGATGTAATTATCAGAATGTGGAACAAAGAAAGCCATAACAGCGCCACCGCTTTTTGGCGGGGAGTAAACGTATACATAAATTGTACCTTTTTAGTGATTGGGGTGAGGGAACCCAATAAAACAGTGATTTCTCTCTTAAATGAGAGGATGCGCATAATACGCCTGTTGCGCAACAAAAGCAAAGGTTAGCGGGAATACCTTTGTGCTTAATGTGCCGTGATGTGAACACGAAAGCGAGATATAATGACACAATCTGTCAGTGTAAGAAGAATGGTTAATAGAATGAATGCTCAATTTGATGATGCAACTAAGACATTAGATACGCTAGGCCTACGTTGCCCTGAGCCTGTGATGTTAGTGCGTAAAACCATAAGAAATATGGCATTAGGTGATACGCTTTTAGTCATTGCGGATGATCCTGCCACAGTGCGTGATATTCCCGGCTTTTGCCGTTTTATGGAACATGATTTATTAAATCAAGAGACTGAATCTGCACCTTATCGTTATCTTATCCGTAAAAAAGAGAGCAATCTGTAATTTATCATCGCGCTAAAAAAATAACCCAAACCTCAATTATTGAAGTTTGGGTTTTTTAGTTTATTCTTTGCTAGATGATTTAAGTTTTACTCTTAACAATCTTACGGCATTGGCGGTGACAAGGGCTGTTGCACCAGAGTCAGCCAATACTGCAACCCAAAGCCCTGTTATTCCTAATAAGCTGGTCACTAAGAACACGGCTTTTAAGCCTAGCGCGATAGTGATGTTTTCACGAATGATTTTGCGTGTTGCACGAGATAACTGAATAATTTCAGGTAAACCTGTTAAACGGTTATGTGTTAATGCTGCATCTGCGGTTTCCAGTGCGACATCAGTTCCGCTTCCCATTGCAACACCAATAGTCGCTGCTTTCATTGCTGGCGCATCGTTAATACCATCACCGACCATCATGGTGTTATGCGTTTTACTGATTTCCATCACTGAAGTCACTTTATCTTCAGGGAGTAATCCTGCACGGAAATCCATGCCAAGTTTTTTCGCAATCGCCGTTGCGGCTCTTGGGTTATCGCCCGTTAGCATTACGGCATTAATGTTCATCTCTTTCAATAATTTCATTGATTCAATGGCATCACTGCGTAAGGTATCTTGCATAGCAATAACACCGATTAGCTGACTCTCTTTTAATACAACAACAACGGTTTTACCTTCATCTTCAAGGCGTGCAACTTTTTGTTGCCATTGAGGCGATAATGTTGTTGTTTCTGATAATTGAGACGGCGCACTCACTAGAATGTGTTGGCTATTTAAATAACCTTCAATACCTTTACCCGCTAAGGCTTTACGATCTTCCGCTTCAACAACAAGCACGCCTTGTTCTTGTGCTTTATTGATAATGGCTTTTGCTAATGGGTGATGTGATCCGACTTCTACGGATGAAGCAAAAGTCAGGACTTCTTTTTCATTAAACCCCGTTTCAGCAACAACATCCGTAACTTGAGGTTTCCCTTCAGTCAATGTACCTGTTTTATCAAGTGCGATGGTATTAACGGTGCCTAATTGCTCTAACGCTGCACCTCCTTTAATTAACGCACCACGTTTTGTAGCAGCAGCTAATGCTGAGGTAATTGCTGCTGGTGTTGAGATAACCAACGCACAAGGACAACCAATCAATAACAGCGTTAAGCCGCGATAGAACCATGTTTCCCAAGGCTGAGCAAAGAACAGTGGTGGCACAATAATCACTAATGCAGAGAACAGCATAATAGCTGGGGTATAGTAGCGGCTAAAGCGGTCCACAAAACGCTCAATCGGCGCTCTACGCTCTTCAGCTTCTTCAATCAATTGCAAAATACGGTCGATAGCATTTTGTCCTTGTTCAGATACCACTTTCATCTGTACAGATCTATCCACAGATAAACAACCTGCTGCTACTTTTTCGCCTTGTAGACGCTCTACTGGTACGGATTCACCCGTTAATGCACTTTCATCAAAGCTTGCAAATGCACTGACTAATTCCGCATCTGTGGGTAAGCGTGAACCTGGTGCAATTTCGATGATGTCGCCTGGACGTAATTGCGCAACAGGCACAGTTTGTTTTTTACCATCTTTGATTAATGTCGCTTCTTCTGGCACTAATGCCATTAATGCACTGACACCACGACGAGCGCGTCCTGCGGCATAAGACTCCAGCATTTCACCAATCATAAACAGCAAAATAACCATTGCTGCTTCTTCGGTAGCATTAATAAAGAGCGCACCAATTGCGGCAACACTCATCAACGTTTCTATGGCGAAAGGTGTACCACTGCGAATAAGTTGCAAAGACTTTTTCACAATGGGGAATAGGCCAATTAAGGTTGTTGCAAGAAAAGTGGCACGTCCTGCTTGAGGATCAATAAACTCAGCACCCCAGCTAATCGCCATTAAAATCGCAAGTACAATGACAAACGAGCTCTCTTTTAATAGGCTTTGCTTAGCCACTTTTTTAGATTGAGGAGATGAAAGATCAAAAAGCTCAAATCCTGCACTGTTAATTGCGGCAATGACATCTGCGCGTAGATCGCTATCCGCATCAACGACCAATTTTTCGGTGGCAAAAAGGACTTTTGCTTGTTTTACACCAGCCACTTTAAGTGCTGCGGTTTCAATTTTTTGTGCACAACTTGGGCAGTCCATACCTTGCACTTTCCAGCTAAAGCGTTGTTGTGCAATCTTTTCTGGCTCAATGTTAGAAACAGGGGCGTTGATATCACAGCTTCCATGAGCATGACTATGCCCATCATGGCTATGATCGTGACCATCATGATCATGGTGATGCTCATCCTCGGATTCAGGGTCACTTTTATCTATCTTGGTATGAGAATGTCCGCTTTCAGTATGTGAGTGCGTACTATTCTCTGAGTGACCTGAACAGCATTGAGAGCTTGAGCAGCAAGCATCGGTATGTTTATGATTATCGTGTTGATGAGCATGTTTAGTCATAACTGGCTCTCCTTGTTCAACAAAGTAAAGTTTAAATTCATTTATCTGATAAGTACTTTACAGCTTGGAGTAGAGTCCAGAGTCAAGATATCGAAGGTATATTCATTGGCAAAAAGTGCGAATTAGGTCAAAAAATTAACCCCTCATTCTATTTTGTAAAAACGAGGGGTTAATGGATGCTAAATGAATAAGGCTCTGACGATAAAGAAATGCCCAATAAAATAACAGGCGCTGACAAGCCCTTTAGAAGCCGAGAATGAGAAGCGGAAGCGGTTGATAAGCCATATGGAGTAAGCAATTACTAACAACAATGAGCCAATCATAATAGATAGGTTGTAATCGTTACTTAAGTAGAAGAATTTTTCTCCAGCAATCCAAAACATAGCAAATGCAGCTAATAAAGTAAGAGATGCTGGGATAGCTAATTTATCGAGCTTACTCCAAACAATCACTAAAATGATAATGAAAGCAAGAATGACGAATCCAAGTAAAGGAAGATAGAAAGAGAGTTGCAGTGGTAATAAAAAGCTGACCATATAAAGAATGTAGCTTAAGAAAACCAAGGCAAAGGAGGGTAGTAAATACTTACTATCAAACATTCTTAATATGTCAGAAAGCAAAGTAGCTAATAATGCACCTACAATAAGGTAGCTATTGATACTGTGTTCAGGAACTTGCCATGCCCAAAGTAATAAAAGAAGTAGCGTGATAGGACGGAATAACCATCGTTGCCAATTAGGGCCTCGATATGCTGCATCGATATAAAGCCACCCAGAGAATAATACGGCGAGAAAAGGCCAACTCATAATATCTTCCTTATATTTAGAACTGTTTTATTATTGATAACAGAAAGTTTAATTTAAGAATAGCGGTTAATGACGAAACTGACGGACTTATTAAAATAATATAAAGCACCTTACTTTTTAATCCATATAACGATAGGAATTAATGTAATGAATAAAGCGGCTATTTTAGGAATTGCGGTACTGATCGTTATTATAGCGTCAGCAACTTATCGTTTTTTTGAACAAAGAAAGCAGCGAATAAGTGATGATAATTCACCTGTTACACTCTATATGGTCGAAGTGATTGATAAAAAAGAAGTTGCTGCAAATGAACGGCGCTCAAGAGAAAATGATGTGAATGGCCCTGAAACAACACATTATTATCAAGTGACTTTTCGTTTAACCACTGACTCGCGTAAAGATTTAGTGTTAAAGATTGATAAATCGTCTTATCAAGATATCGAGCCTAAAATGAAAGGGCGTTTATTTATGCAAGGCAGTCGTTTTGTGAAATTTGAAACTGATATGCCAAATGATGAATCAAACAAGAAATAAGAGAATTTGTTGATAAGGTTGGCAACCTCTGGGGTTGGTTGACCACCCCAGATAATTGCGAGGATATAACGATATTACGGTTATTGTTTCGTTTTATTCTTTTGTTTTTCTTCGTATTCTTTTCGTAGTTCTTTTTGTATTTTTAATAGCTCAAAAATACCAAAAAAGAAAATACGAAATTGTAATGCCGTTGACGGTTTTTGATCTTTAGGCTGTCCTGCTTTATACATGACAATTTGTAAACCATGCATAATCACCATAAAAATCATGGCGATATCCATAAAATATTTTAAAGGCTTAGGAAACGGGGAAATAATATTTAAAAATAGAAAGCCCCAAACACCGACCATTAAAAATCGGCCAAAAAAGATTAACATAGCAGCTCCATAAAAAATTAAGCAGATAGATTGCGAATATAAAGACGATACGCAACTTGTCCTGCGATCTTCTCTCTATGCAATGTCCAAGTGGTAGGAAGCGTATAAGTCTGTGCTTTAATTTCTTCCTCGATATAAATATAGCAATCTTGCGCTAACCAGCCGTTATTTTCTAATAATTGGATAGTGTCTGACAACATGCCTTTATGAAAAGGAGGATCTAAAAAAACGACATTATAAGGTGAACCTTGTTTAGCGAGATATGACAATGCACTGTCTTGAATGACATGCCCATTTTCTGCATTTAGTAAGGTTAAGTTTGCGGTAATTTGTTGGGCAACGGCACGTTCATATTCGATAAACGTGGTTTCACGAGCATAGCGAGAAAGAGCTTCAATTCCTAAACCACCGCTTCCTGCAAAACAGTCGAGGCAACGGGCATCTTGGATAACAGGCATTAGCCAATTAAAGAGCGTTTCTTTCACTCTATCCGTTGTTGGTCGTAATCCTTGGCTATCGAGAACAGGAAGTTTACGACCACGCCATTTTCCCCCAATTATTCTGATTTGTCCCATTGGGGCTTTTTGTGGTTTTTTGGCCATATTATTTTGATTTATATCGTTTAAACGTGAGTTTTGGAGTGTCTTTGGGAATAAGGAATTCGTGTCTGTTGTTATCTCGATGACTTCCCTTGATTTAATCCGCAATAATTTACCATAAAATTCGTATAAAAGATGCGTTTATCTATGATCAAATGATAGACTTCATTATTATTTTCAATATCGTCAATGTAATCGCGCCATGATTTAGTGCGAGGAGTTTAGTAGCTAATGGCAAAAGAAAAAAAAGGTTTTTTCTCGTGGCTCGGTTTTGGGCGTAACAAAGAAGAAAATATTGAGCAAGAGAAAGAACAGCAACGCTTAGAAGAAGAGCGTTTAGAACAAGAACGTTTGGCAAAAGAGGCGCAAGAAGAAGCGGCTCGCCAAGCGCAATTAGAAGCGGAACAAGAACGTTTAGAAGTAGAGCGCCAAGAAGCGCAACGTGTTGTGCAAGATAGATTGGCACAAGAAGCTGAAAAACAACGTTTAGAACAAGAGAAAGCGCAGCGCCAAGCTGAACTAAAAGCGGAACAAGAACGTTTAGAAGCACAGCGTCAAGAAGCGGCGCGTTTAGAGCAAGAGCGTTTGGCTCAAGAAGCTGAAGCTCAACGTTTAGCGCAAGAGGAAGCGCAGCGCCAAGCTGAACTAAAAGCGGAACAAGAACGTTTAGAAGCACAGCGTCAAGAAGCGGCGCGTTTAGAGCAAGAGCGTTTGGCTCAAGAAGCTGAAGCTCAACGTTTAGCGCAAGAAGAAGCGCAACGCCAAGCTGAACTTAAAGCGGAACAAGAACGTCAAGAAGCGGCGCGTTTAGAGCAAGAGCGTTTGGCTCAAGAAGCTGAAGCCCAACGTTTAGCGCAAGAGGAAGCGCAACGCCAAGCTGAACTAAAAGCGGAACAAGAACGTTTAGAAGCACAACGTCAAGAAGCGGCGCGTTTAGAGCAGGAACGTCTGGCTCAAGAGGCCGAAGCTCAACGTTTAGCGCAAGAAGAAGAAAACGAACGTCTTGCTATTGCGCAAGCGGAAGCTGAAGATATTGAATCTTTACGCGAAGAAGTACTAGCAGATAAAGTTGTTGAACAAGAGAAACCTAAGAAAGAAGGCTTTTTTAGCCGACTGAAAAAAGGTTTACTGAAAACTCGCCAGAACTTAGGTTCAGGGTTCCTTAGCCTATTTCGTGGTAAGAAAATTGATGATGAGCTTTTTGAAGAGTTAGAAGAGCAACTCTTAATTGCTGATGTGGGTATGGAAACCACCACTAAAATCATCACTAGCCTGACCAAACACGCCACTCATAAAGATCTTAAAGATGCTGAAGCCCTTTACGGAAAATTACGTGAAGAGATGGGCGATATTTTAAGTAAGGTTGATAAACCATTAAATATTGAAGGTAAAAAACCTTTTGTTATTTTAATGGTTGGCGTTAATGGTGTTGGTAAAACAACCACAATCGGAAAATTAGCGCGACAATACCAAGCTGAAGGTAAATCTGTCATGTTAGCTGCCGGTGATACATTCCGAGCTGCGGCTGTTGAACAGTTACAAGTTTGGGGCGAGCGTAATAATATCCCTGTTGTGGCACAACATACTGGCGCTGATCCTGCATCTGTTATTTTTGATGCAATTCAATCAGCCCAAGCAAAAGGTGTCGATGTTCTTATTGCTGATACCGCAGGACGATTGCAGAATAAATCCCATTTAATGGAAGAGCTGAAAAAAATCGTTCGTGTTATGAAGAAATTAGACGAAGAAGCACCACACGAAGTGATGCTGACGTTAGATGCAAGTACTGGACAAAATGCAGTTAGTCAGGCAAAACTCTTTAATGAAACAGTTGGGCTAACTGGATTAACATTGACTAAACTCGATGGTACAGCAAAAGGGGGCGTTATCTTCTCCATAGCTGATCAGTTTAGTATTCCTATCCGTTATATCGGGGTAGGTGAAGGTATTGAAGATCTACGTCCGTTTAAGGCCGACGATTTTATTGAGGCTCTGTTTGCCCGCGAGGAGTAGTTTTAATGATCCGCTTCGAACACGTCAGCAAGGCTTATTTAGGTGGAAGACAAGCATTACAGGGGGTTGATTTTCATCTTCGCCCTGGTGAAATGGCTTTTTTAACGGGTCACTCTGGCGCCGGTAAAAGTACATTGCTTAAGTTAATTTGTGGAATAGAACGACCAAGTGATGGTGCTATTTGGTTTGCTGGTCATGATATCAGTAGACTAAAAAATAGTGAGATCCCTTTTCTGCGTCGTCAAATTGGGATGATCTTCCAAGATCACCACTTATTGATGGATCGAACGGTTTATGACAACGTATCTCTTCCCCTGATTATTGCTGGCGCGAGTGAAGAGGATATTCGGCGAAGAGTTTCAGCCGCTTTAGATAAAGTAGGACTATTGGATAAAGCCAAAAATTATCCTATTCAACTCTCTGGTGGTGAACAACAGCGTGTCGGTATTGCGCGCGCTGTTGTGAATAAACCGACAGTTTTACTCGCAGATGAACCAACAGGTAATCTTGATGGTGAGCTTTCAGAAGGTATCATGCGCCTTTTTGAAGAGTTCAACCGTGTTGGTGTAACGGTGTTAATGGCGACGCACGATATGTCCCTGATAGAGCGTAGAAATTATCGTATTCTTACATTAGGGCAAGGCAGAATGGTGGGAGGACAAAATGGCTAAAGCAAAAAGTTCCCGTAAATCAATGCCAACGCCAGGTGCAAAAACCAAGGCGCTAAAAGGGGGAAGACGAGAACAATGGCGTTACGCATGGCGTAATACTATGGCTGATTTTTTACGCCAGCCGCTCTCCTCTTTTTTAACGGTAATGGTTGTCGCTATATCACTCACCTTACCTAGCATCTTCTATATTGTCTGGAAGAATGTCTCAACTGCGTCAGAACAATGGTATCCAACACCACAATTAACTGTTTATCTTGATAAATCTCTTGATGATTCATTAGCTGAAGCCACGATCAAAAAAATAGAAGCCTTAGAAAAAGTCGAAGATGTTAACTATCTTTCACGACAAGATTCGCTAGTAGAATTTCGTTCTTGGGCTGGCTTTAGCAGTGCGTTAGATATGTTAGAAGAGAATCCATTACCTGCGGTTGCGATTGTGACACCTGTTATGGAGCCTAGCGATCAACAATTAATGACGAATTTGCGTGATACAGTAGCGAAAATACCCGGTGTTGACGAAGTAAGAATGGATGATAGTTGGTTTACTCGGCTTTCAACGTTAACTTCATTAGTCGGGCAAATTGCTTTGGTGATTGGCACATTGATGGTTGTTGCCCTGTTATTGGTAATTGGTAACAGTGTGCGCCTCAATATTTTCAGTCGCCGTGACACCATTAATGTGATGAAGCTAATTGGTGCAACTGATGGCTTTATTATGCGTCCTTTCCTTAATTGGGGATTGATCCTCGGCTTTATTGGTGCCGTATTTGCCCTGATCTTTTCAGCTTTACTGGTGTGGAAACTCTCTGATGTAGTGACTCAAGCTGCGATCGTGTTTGGGACTTCATTTTCCATTTCAGGACTAGGTTTTGATGAATCTATCATTCTTATTCTAGTTGCTATGACAATTGGTTGGCTTGCTGCATGGTTGACAACAATGCAACATTTGCGTCAATTCACACCAGAATAATGAATTAGAGCATTTTTATACTTATCCTCATAAATAATGAGAAGATATTTTTTTATCAGGCTGGGTTACGTTAATATCGTCACCCAGCCATTTTATCGACGCCCCGTCTCTGGCATAATAATGCACGCACTCTTTTCTACGATAAGGCAACAGTCATATTTGCTTCTGTGATAGAAAAGTACAAAGATATGTAAACATAGATGCGAGATGAACCTTTAGTCTTTATGCTGGTCAAATAGTCGTTATGATAAAAACACATCGTAAAAAACCTTAACAGACTTCCTATTTAAGCTATATTTATAAGGCTCATCTATTTTCCCTTACAGCGATAATTTTAATTATTTATTTGATTTTCATGAGGATTTGAATGACAAAAGAAATGCAATCCTTAGCATTGGTTCCGCAAGGCAGCATCGAAGCGTATATACGTGCAGCCAATTCCTATCCGATGTTAACCGCAGAGGAAGAAAAGGAACTCGCTGAACGGCTGCATTACGATGGTGACTTGGATGCAGCAAGAACGCTTATCCTTTCACATCTACGCTTCGTTATTCATGTTGCTCGCAGCTATTCAGGTTACGGCTTACCACAAGCTGATCTTATCCAAGAAGGTAATATTGGTTTGATGAAAGCGGTTCGTCGTTTTAACCCAGAAGTGGGTGTTCGACTAGTCTCTTTTGCTGTGCATTGGATCAAAGCTGAAATTCACGAATATGTGCTACGCAACTGGCGTATCGTGAAAGTCGCGACCACAAAATCACAACGTAAACTATTTTTTAATCTGCGAAAAAATAAAAAGCGTTTAGGTTGGTTTAATCAAGATGAAGTGGAGCTTGTTGCAAGAGAATTAGGTGTATCAGAAAGTGATGTCCGAGAAATGGAATCACGGATGTCAGCACAAGATATGGCATTTGATATGACCGCTGACGATAGTGATGACTCACATCCTATTGCTCCTGTACTCTTCCTAGAAGATAAGTCTTCTGACTTTGCCGACGGCATTGAAGAAGATAACTGGGATAATCATGCGACAGATAAACTGACGTCAGCAATTGAAACTCTTGATGAACGTAGCCAAGACATTATTCGTGCTCGTTGGTTAGATGATGATAACAAATCGACATTGCAAGACTTGGCGACAAAATACGGTGTTTCTGCCGAGCGTGTTCGTCAATTGGAAAAAAATGCGATGAAGAAATTGCGTTTAGCGATTGAAGATTAATCACATTTCAGACCAAGCACACGCTCCCATAAAGTAGAGTATGTTATAAAAGCGATATGAAAATATCGCTTTTTTATTGCTTGGAGAAAATAACGTGAAAATAGTTATCGCCCCTGATTCTTTTAAAGAAAGTTTAAGTGCGAAAGAAGTTGCAACAGCAATAAAACAGGGTTTTTCACGTTATTTACCCGATGCTCAGTATTGTTGTATTCCTATGGCGGATGGTGGTGAAGGCACGGTGACATCGCTGGTGGATGCAACGCAAGGCCGTTTTATCTCTACACAAGTGTGTTCGCCTTTAGGTAAACAAGTGACCGCAACGTGGGGACTTTTAGGTGATAACACCACCGCTGTGATTGAAATGGCACAAGCTTCTGGTCTTCATCTTATTCCTTCATCTCAACGTGATCCCAAATTAACGACCAGTTATGGTACGGGTGAATTAATTAATGCCGCACTTGAAATGGGCGTTAAAAAAATTATTTTAGGATTAGGTGGCAGTGCTACAAATGACGCTGGTGCAGGGATGATGCAAGCACTCGGTCTTGGTCTTAAAGATAAGTTTGGGGCATCTTTACCTTTTGGTGGGCTATCATTAGCTCAACTTCATTCTATTGATATCACCAAACTCAATCCCAAACTAAAACATATTGAAATTGAGATTGCTTGCGATGTCACTAATCCATTGTGTGGCGAAAAAGGAGCATCCGCTATTTTTGGTCCACAAAAAGGAGCAACCAAAGACGATATTGCGCAACTTGATAACGCATTACACCATTTTGGTACTTATCTTGAGAAAATGACGCAACGCACTCTTATCCATATAGCAGGAAGTGGTGCTGCGGGAGGATTGGCTCTGCCTTTGCTTGCATTTACGCAAGCAAGACTTTCGCAAGGTGTCGAATTGGTAGCTAAAGCTGTTGAATTAGAAAAATATTTTATTGATGCAGATTTGGTGATCACGGGCGAGGGGAGAATGGATAGCCAATCGGCGCAAGGTAAAACACCAACAGGCGTTGCTAAGTTGGCAAAAAAATACCACCTTCCTGTTATTGCGTTGGTCGGTGGTTATTTACCAGATTACGATGTAGTTCATCAGCAGGGTATTGATGCGGTTTTTTCTATTGTTCCTGGTGTTTCTACACTTTCTGATGCGTTAAGTAATGCGCAAAAAAATCTTAATGAGACGGCTTATAATGTGGCGAGGCTTTATTATTCGTCATATATCAAGTTGTAGAATTATTTAGAGTATATGTTGCATATATTCAAGTTGTAGAATTATTTAGAGTATATGTTGCATATATGCAAGTTGTAGAATTATTTAGAGTATATGTTGCATATATGCAAGTTGTAGAATTGTTTAGAGTAAGAATATTGTCAAATATTGAGAACATAGAGATCAGATTGTGGTGATGGATTAAATTGATGGTGTGTTAAAAAAGCATGTGCAACATCATATCCATTTTTTTCGTTGGATAAGCTTATTGCTTGCCAATGGGGAATATCAGGATATGCAGATAAACATTGTGTCAGTAAATAATGCCCAACACCACGGCGACGTGTTACTTCTCTGACCATAAAATCGGTGATTATCGCTTTATTACCCGATAATTGAATACGGCAAGCCGCCAGTAATCGCTCATTAAAACGTGCCACAAAGAGAGTGTTATCTTCGGTAATTTCGGTTGTTAGTGCATGTTGATAACAAGGCTCTTGCCAAATTTTACCTAAATCGATACGGTCTTGTGTTGAAAGCTGTGTCAGTTTTTCAATGGTCAGTTTCATCAAATTTCCTGTTAGTTTGCAGTGTGCCTTTTTTCTTTTAATGATGACATTAATGTTTTGAATGTGAAACACAATGCCAAACTCGTGAAGATCACACAAGAATAAAAGACATACTCATAACTATTACCAGTGACAAAATAGGTCGCCACCATAGGACCCGCAGCCATTCCACAATAACGAATAAAGTTATAAATCCCCATTGCGGTTGCTCTCATTGTACTGAAATAACTCGCTAATAATGTGGTATGTGTTGGCATGGTTAATCCGAGAGAAAGCCCATATAACACAGTTAAACCCAACATCATAGGAAGTGATATTTGCCAAAAGAGTGCAAATAGCGTCAGCATAATCAGGTTAATACAGGAGGTTATAATTACACCAAACTCAATGCTAAATAAATGGCAAATCCTACGGTAAAGATAGCTACCTGAAATCAGTGCAATAGACATAGGGACATACAATCCACCGATTTCGGTACTGTTAAGCTGATAGAGATGAAAGGCTATTAAGGGTAAAAATACTAAGAGACAAAAATAGTTATAAAACACCATAAAACTGATGACAAATACAGATTTACCCGCAGGAGCCATAAGTACTTGTTGCATTGCAGACATGCTTTTAAAAGCTTCTTTCTGTTCTGGACGTGTTTCAGGTAAATAAAAGAGATGCGTAATAAGTAATATGACACCGACTATGGCCAAGAAAATAAAAATACCTTGATATTGATAATGTTGCGCTAAATACCCGCCTAATAAAGGACCACAAGCAGGAGCTAGTGCTAATAACATTTGATATGATCCCATTGCTTTAGCACGCTCGTTTCCTTGATAAAGATCCCCAAGAATAGTGGCTGCAACCACAGGAATAGCTGCGATACCGATGGCTTGGATCACCCGCCAAAAAATCAATACGCCAATAGAGTCAGACCAAACACAGCCCAAAGCTCCCACGATTGAAATGGCTAATCCGCCAAGCAAAATAGGTTTTCTTCCCCATTTATCAATCAATGAGCCGTAAAATAGTTGCATAACAGCCATAGAAAAAGTAAATGCAGATACCGTTAAATTAACCAATGATAACGTGGTATTAAATAGCTGTTGGATCAAGGGAAGTACAGGGGTATAGATATTTTGCGCCAAAGAGCCCAGCAGCGCGCTAAAGCAAATGAGATAAAATAGACTGCGGATTGATAGTTTCATAATATTGCCCTTTGTTATTTTGTTTCCACGGAAACAAAATAGATAATAGCGATATTTTGATTGTTGTAAATACTTTTGATACTATTTTTAATATTATTTTTTCCAAGGAAACAAAATGGTGAAAGAGAATATAACCACACAGGACTTACTAAAAGGGTTAAGTGATTTTTTGCATCTTAAAGATGAACAAGCCGATAGCAATCATAAAAAAGTATTAGAAGAGAATGGGTTAGATAATTACTCACTCACAGAACTGCATGTGATCCATTGTATTGGTGAAGAGAGTATGAGAAATCTCACAACTATCAGTGAATATATGGCAATGACACGAGGTGCTGTCTCAAAGATATGTAGTCGATTACAAAAGAAAGGCGCGATTGAAAAAATAAAATTAGCAGATAATCAGAAAGAAATATTTTTTATCTTAACAGAAGAAGGCGAGCGGCTTTTTCACGCGCATGAGGTGTTGCATCAACAATCTCAAGCAAAATGGTCTGCGTTATTTGAACAATATAATCAGAGTGAAAAACAAGCGATCCAACGTTTTTTTACTGATGTGATAAATACTTTTCGCGATTCGTAAAAAGGGTAAACCTGAAAAGAAAACCCCCATATCATGGGATACAGGGGCAAGGTAATTATTTTTTATCTTCAGCAATGCGATTACGGATATTATCTGCACGCTCTTTTGATGGTGGGTGAGAATCAAACATACTTGAATCACCGCCACCTAGTTTAGCTAATTTCTCAAAACCTGTGACTAAACCTGCGGTGCTTACCCCACGTTTTTTCAGCAGATCGTAAGAGAAATTATCTGCTTCTGACTCTTGGTGTTGAGAGAACTGAGCATTAACCAGTTTCTGTCCCATTTCAGCCAACTGAGAGCTACTTAATTGCGCTGCTACACCCCCTGCGGATGCTGCCGCAGTACGTGCTGCAACTGTTGCGTGTGCAACTTGAATTGCTTTACGAGTATGACCTAAAGCAACGTGACCCATTTCATGACCTAACACGCCTTCAACTTCGTTATCTGTCATCATGTCCATTAAACCGCTATAAACACGAACACAGCCATTCGCCATAGCCCACGCATTCACATCTTTAGTCATATAAACTTTGTAGTTTACTGACGTGCCATTAACTTCATTACCTAACGCTTTAGCGATATTATTTAAACGTTTAGTGTAGGTGCTATTTGCGGGTGCAACTTTATTTTGAGCATCCATTTCTTTACAAGCATCATTCGTTAGCGCTTTGATATCGTTATCGCTTAATGTTGCAGCTTGGAATAGTTGAGTGCCTGATTTGGTCAACATATCGGTATTAAGATTTTGACAACCAGAGAGTAGTGCTGCTGATACCATCACTGTAGCAAGTAATTTGATTTTCATTTTGAATTAAGTCCTTTTCTGCTGCGCAGTTTTATATAATTGCGTATTAAATACGAGCGGAAGAATAACAGTGCTTATCTATCGGTGCAATATAAGCATTTTATGTAATAAATATTATCTCCATATATATTTCTATTTTTTCATCTAAAAAATATTATTTTTTATTCTTAAAATGATGATGGAAAAACATATTGGTTATTTTAACTTCTTTAAATTTAAGAGGATTAATATAGTGTCTAATAGGGAGAAGATAAATTTCTCTTAGTAATATCTATGTAGATCATTGATTATACTTACTCTGAGTGTACGTTATGCTGTTTTGAATCTACTTGGAATAATATCAAAGGAACATTGTATTTAGATATGGGTTTTATTTGTTTAATTCTGACAAATTTTATATTTTTAATATTTATTGCTTAGTGATAAATAAATAACGATGCTTAAAGCATCGCTATTAAGATTAAACCGAAAATGAATAAATTGATATTGATGTATCAGGAAACCATTAATTCACTGATGAGCATAAAAGGGCGGTTAATACGTTTTCCTGTTTGCTCATTAAAGAAATGAAGGTTTTCAGGATGAATGGTTAGACCAATTTTATTACCAATATTCACACCATGATTGTTAGGTGCGCGAATAACAATAGACTGTTTTTGTTTATCGCAAGTTGTGGCATAAATTAAAACATCAGCGCCTAGTGCTTCAATAAATTCCACTTCAACATGAAAAAGGGGATGTTGATGGCTAATGATCAAATGTTCAGGGCGTAAACCTAATTTAATGGCTTGATAAGGAAGATGCTGAGATGAAACGGCAATATGCCCATCAGCGATTTCAATTACACCATGATTAATTGGGACATCTAAGATATTCATTGCCGGAGAGCCCATAAACGTTGCCACAAACACGGAAGCTGGACTTTCATAAATCTCTAAAGGCGTCCCCACTTGCTCTATATTTCCTTGATTTAAAACCACCAGCTTATCGGCTAATGTCATCGCTTCCACCTGATCGTGCGTCACATAAATCGAGGTTGTGGAGAGTTTTCGCTGTAATTTTTTGATCTCCAGACGCATCTGAACACGTAATTTTGCATCAAGGTTAGAGAGTGGTTCATCAAATAAAAACACTTTGGGTTTACGCACAATGGCTCTTCCCATTGCGACACGTTGACGTTGTCCACCGGAAAGCTCTTTGGGTTTTCTATCCAATAAATGACTGATTTCCAGCATGTTAGCCGCATTTGTGACAAGTTCTTCTATTTGGGCTTTGGGTGTTTTTCGATTACGTAAACCATATGCCATGTTGTTATAGACAGACATATGAGGATAAAGCGCATAGTTTTGAAATACCATTGCGATATCTCGCTCACTCGGTTCATGTTCATTAACACGTAAATTATCAATGAGTAAATCACCTTGTGTGATGGTTTCTAATCCTGCAATCATTCGCAGTAATGTTGATTTGCCACAACCACTTGGGCCAACTAACACCACCATTTCACCTTGCTCAATAGAAAGGTTCAATTTCGAAATAGCTTGGTGTCCATTAGGATAGCGTTTTTCTAAATCAGTGAGCGTTACGGTTGTCATATTATTTCTCCGTATCAATAAAGCCTTTTACAAAGGCTCTTTGCATCAGAATGACGATAAGGACTGGCGGCAACATGGCGATCAACGTGGTTGCCATAATTTTATTCCATTCAACGACACCATCAGAAACCGCAACCATCTGTTTAATTCCCATCACAATGGTGTAGTAGTGGGTATCAGTTGTGATCAGCATTGGCCAAAGATATTGATTCCACCCATAAATAAAGGTGATAACAAAAAGGGCAGCGATATTGGTGCGAGAAAGAGGAAGCAAGATAGTGAAAAAGAATTTAATCGGCCCAGCGCCATCAATTTTTGCGGCTTCAATTAATTCAGGGGTGATGGTCAGGAAAAATTGACGAAACAAAAAAGTAGCTGTGGCGCTAGCAATTAATGGAATAGTTAATCCAGCATAAGAGTTCAACATATTAAGATCAGTGACGACTTCAAATGTCGGCATAATGCGAACTTCAACGGGTAACATTAAGGTAAAAAAGATAGTCCAAAAGGCAAGCATCCGTCCCGGAAAGCGAAAGAAAACCACGGCATAGGCCGATAAAATCGATATAGCTAATTTCCCTATGGTGATCACTAACGCCATAACTAACGAATTCAATAACATGCTGTTAATTGAAATCGCACTATTTTGCGTTGTACCTGCCTGTGAAAATATCGTTTTAAAAATATTGAAGCCTTCAGTACCAAACCAAAGAGGAGAGCCTGTGGCAAACTCGGTGTTTTGATGGGTTGTTGCCACTAGTGCAATCCACACAGGGAATGCCACAGAAAGAATGCCGACAATAAGAATAAAGTGGCAGAAAGCATGAAATAAAGGTCTACGTTCAACCATCAGTAAGCCACCTTTTTCTCAACATAACGAAATTGAATAATGGTTAATATCGCGACAATAAACATCAAAATAACGGATTGTGCGGCGGAGGAGCCTAAATCTAATCCCACAAAACCATCGTTATAGACCTTATAAACCAGTGTTGAGGTGCTACTACCAGGGCCACCTTGCGTCATCGCGTGGATAATGGCGAAAGTATCAAAAAAGGCGTAAGCAAAATTAACCACAAGTAAGAAAAAGGTTGTGGGAGAAATTAAAGGAAAACTGATAGTAATAAAGCGTTTAATGGGACCACTACCATCAATAGCCGCAGCTTCTAAAAGAGATTTAGGTACAGATTGCAAGGCGGCGAGGAAAAACAGAAAGTTATAACTCACTTGTTTCCATGTCGCTGTTAAAATCACCATCCACATAGCGTGATGTGTATTAAGTACGGGATCCCAATTAATACCTATTTTCTTTAATTGTTGGCTTAATACACCAATTGTGGGATCAAGCATAAATAACCACAGAAAGCCTGCAATAACTGGCGCAATGGCATAGGGTGAAATTAAAATAGTGCGATAAAACAGTTTGCCACGTAAGACTTGCTCTGCAATACCCGCCAAAATAAGCGCTGACAGCATAGAGAGAAACACGACACTGATACTGAAAATTAATGTCGTGATTAAACTGTCAAAATAATAGCGATTACTAAAAAGTCGCTGAAAATTTTCAAAACCAACAAATTCTCGACTAAGTCCAAACGCATCTTCTAATTGAAATGACTGAAAGAAAGCTTGCCCCGCAGGCCAAATGAAAAAGATAAGCGTGATAGCTAATTGAGGAAAAATTAGCGCGAGAGGTAACCATTTTTGTTTAAAATAAATGGATTGAGAAGCCATACAATGTCCAGTAAATCGATAAAAACAGAAGGCGAGCGACTTTGCTCGCCTAATATAAGTGACTATTGTTGAGTTCGTTCAAAACGGCGTAACTGCTCATTCCCACGCGCAACCGCATTATCTAACGCAGCCTGAGCGGTCTGTTTTCCTGACCACACTTTTTCTAACTCTTCATCAACGATTTCTCGAGTTTGCAGGAAATTACCAAAACGTAATCCTTTGGAGTTGGCTGTTGGTTCAGAGGTTGTCATTTGTAATATTGCCGTATCTGCGCCCGGATTTTGCTGATAAAAGCCTTGCTGTTGTGTTAACGCATAAGCGGCTTTAGTCACCGGTAAATAACCTGTTGCTTGGTGCCAATCGGCTTGTACTTCAGGGCTTGAAAGATAGGTAAAGAATTTGGCAACACCGTTATATTCGGCATCTGGACGTCCCGACATCACCCATAAAGACGCTCCGCCAATAATGGTATTCGCAGGTTTTTGTACAAGAGAATCGTCATAAGGTAATTGGCTAACACCAATATCAATCCCTTTCATATTCTCTTTAATGCCTGCAAATCCTGCTGATGATTCCATCACCATGGCGCATTCTTGAGTATAAAACAGTGGCATTGCATCCGATTGACGTCCGCCATATTTGAAAATACCGGATTTCGACCAATCTGCCATTTGTTGAATATGATCCACGAAAGGTGCTTTATTAAAAAGGAAGGTAGTGTCAAAACCATCGAAACCGTTATTTTTTGTCGCAATAGGTAAATTATTACGCGCACCAAAATTTTCGATTTGTGTCCATGATTGCCATGTGGTGGTAAATCCACATTTCACTCCAGAATCGAGCAGTTTCTGAGAAACAGCTTCCATCTCTTTCCATGTCTTTGGTGGTTGCTCTATGCCTGCTTTTTTAAAGAGGGCTTTGTTGTAATAAAGTACAGGCGTAGAACTATTAAACGGCAGTGACATCATTTTTCCATCGCTGGTGGTGTAATAGCCCGTGACAGTTGATAAATAACTATTAGGATCAAAAGGCTCGTTAGTTTTTTCCATTAATTGATAAACAGGAAAAACGGCTTTTTTTGCCCCCATCATGCTCGCTGTGCCCACTTCAAAGACTTGCACAATAGCGGGTTGGTTTTTAGCACGAAATGAAGCCACTGCACTGGTCATCGTTTCAGCGTAAGTGCCTTTATAAACGGGTTTTATCTCATATTCAGATTGACTGGCGTTAAAATCAGAGGCGATTTGATTTACTTTTTGACCGAGCGCACCTCCCATTGCATGCCACCATTCAATTTGTGTTTTTGCGTGTGTAGGAGAAGTAAATAACGCCATTGCAACAGCAAGACCTGTTATTGATTTTATCGACATGCAGAATTTCCTTTTTAATCGAAAGTTAAAGGTGCAATCTAATCTGCGAATTACCCTAAATGTTGTTTATGACAAATGGGTGACAATTAAATGAAGATATATTGATGGTATGACTGTCAAATTGCTGTCATAAATGGTTGTCATGATGTCGGCACAAATGAAAAGGAGAGAGAAATGAAGATAGCTGCTCACCGAGGTTTTTCTGGAAAAGCGCCTGAAAATACATTGGCTGCGTTTAAAATGGCGATTGATTTCGGGTGCGAATGGATTGAAACGGATGTGCAATTAACCGCGGATCATGTTCCTGTGCTTATTCATGATAAAACAGTTAATCGTTGCACGAATGGGCAAGGTGCTGTGCGTTTTCATACCTTAGATGATTTACATCGCCTTGATGCGGGAAGTTGGTTTAGTTCACTCTATCAAGGTGAGAAAGTTCCTTCTTTAAGACAAGGATTGCAACTTATTAAGCGTTCAGGAACAAAGCTCAATATTGAACTGAAAACATGGCCTGATGATGATGTTGAACGTTTATGTTTAGCGGTTTCTGACATGATAAAAAGTGCAGATATTCCGAATGAGCAAATTTTATTTTCTTCTTTTGATACGCATGCACTGATCGTTATGAAACGATACCTACCTTTTATTCGCAGAGGCCAATTGTGGGATGAAATTCCTGATAATGCGTTAGAAACACTAAAAGCGATCGATGGTTTTAGTGTGCATTGTAATTACAAATATCTCACACAAGAACAAGCTCAAATGTTGAAACAAGCGGGTTATGAAATTTATTGTTATACCCCGAATAATCCTGAGGAAGTGAAAGATTTTGAGCAATGGGGTGTTGATATGCTGATCACTGATATGCCTGATGTTTATCTACCTAATGTTGATCAAATAGCAAAGTGAAAAAGCACTAACAATCCTGCTTACTTGTATTGAATAAGGCGTTATTGATGTGTTTGATGACGCCTTTTATCCTTTTCTTTCCGTATTTTAATTACAGAAATTAAATAAGAGAAACGTTGAGTAATAGATGTTTTCTTTACATTCTCTGCTATTATCCTGCGCAATTAATGAATAGATATTATTCAACTTGGTAATGTTTATCTCATTAAAAATAAAAATGGGGAAAATGGTTAGCGAATATGGCGACCTTATCAACCCAACCTCTAAGAGTAGAGGTGCGTTATTTCTACTTTAATTGCCAATAATATAATTGAGAGTGAAATATGAAAGAACTCGTTGTTGTTGCCATTGGAGGCAACAGTATTATTAAAGACAATGCTAGCCAGTCTATCGCTCATCAAGAACAAGCAGTACAAGAGGTTGCAGCCCATATTAGTGATATGGTGGCTGAAGGGTATAATATTGTTTTAACTCATGGTAATGGGCCACAAGTAGGGCTTGATTTACGTCGCGCTGAAGTGGCGCATGTGCAAGAAGGTTTACCGTTAACACCTTTAGCTAACTGTGTTGCAGATACACAAGGCGGTATTGGCTATTTAATACAACAAGCGTTAACGAATAAGCTTCGTGTTCAACAAAATAAACAAGCAATTACCCTTATCACACAAGTTGAAGTAGATAAAAACGATCCTAATTTTGTTTCTCCAACAAAACCTATTGGTGCATTTTTCTCTGAACAAGAGATGGTGCAATTAAAGCAAGAAAATCCTCAATGGCATTTTGTTGAAGACTCTGGTCGTGGTTATCGTCGTGTTGTTGCCTCCCCAATTCCACAACATGTTATTGAATCTAGTGCAATTAAGTCACTATCAGAATGCGGCTATGTTGTTATTGCTGTGGGTGGCGGTGGTATTCCTGTGATTAAAAATGAACAGGGAAATTACCAAAGTGTCGATGCCGTTATTGATAAAGACTTGTCATCAACATTGCTCGCAAAAGAATTACATGCAGATATTCTTATCATCACCACGGGTGTTGAAAAAGTCTGTATTCATTTTGGTCAGCCAGAACAAAAAGCATTGGGTGAAACATCGGTTGAGGAAATGACACAATATATGCATGAAGGGCATTTCCCTCAGGGCAGTATGCTTCCAAAAATCGAAGCCAGCCTCTCATTTTTAGCCGCGGGTGGAAAAAGAGTGATTATCACAACGCCAGAAAAACTAGCTTCTGCCTTAAAAGGTGAAACCGGAACGCATATTGTTGCTTAATTTTCGCAATCAAAAGTACTCCGTTATTTAATTGATAAACGCCTTATTTATAAAAGAATAAGGCGCTTATTTTATGCAGAGTTTCTTAATATATCGATGATTAAATAGTGTGATTAGCGGGATAGGCTTTCGCGTAATGGCGCGGATTTAATCGTGAAAATAATCCTATCGTGATAATCACTAAAACCGCATGAAATGCCCATGCATAAGTAAAGCTTCCGTCTGGCTGACGCAATATCACTGCCACTAACGGTCCAAAGGCAGCAATGATAAATCCTCCACCTTGCATTAATGCCGACAGCGCGCCCGCTTGTGCTGGATCAGGAATATGATCGAGCGCGACAATCATCATCATGGAAAAACACCCACCTAAGCCACAGCCTAAGAAAATACTCCACAGATAAGGCGCACTCATCGGAATAGTCATTATTGCAATAAAACCGATAAATTGACTTAGTAATGTCAGCATAAGCCAAAAACGTCGGTCGTGATTTTTAGCCGCTAAGAAAGGAATAATTAAAGCAGCAGAGGCTTGGAAAAGCGAAAGGATAGCGACAAGAGAGCCACTTTGTGCACTTGGCATTCCTAACGATTGGTAGAAAGGTGCCAACCATGTCACAACTGAAGCGTAACCTGCATTAACGCAACCAAAACCTAAAATAAGCAATCCTGTTCTGGGGCGCCAAATTAAGGTATTGAGTGATATTTTATTAGCAGATATGGCACTGTTTTTAATAGAAAAAAGAATAGCGACAAATGCCAATCCTGCTGGAAGTGCAAACCACGCTAAAGCATTTTGCCAATGACCATTAGATACCGTAATAATCGGGGATAATTGAGCACCTAATGCGCCTCCCCCCATTAGCATGGCGGAATACAGCCCCATCATAATAGGCGTTCGATGTCCAAACCATCCTTTAATAATGCCAGGAAATACCGCTTGAATATAAGCCACGCTCAAACCGCAAAAGAGGGCAGTCAGTAATAACTGATTACCATCAGAAACATAAGCTCGAGAAAATGAGCCTATAAGAAGCAACAACATTGCGACTAAAAGCCCTTTCCGAACTTGAATATAAGGCTGTAAGAAAGGAACGATTAGTGCGCCTATACCCATTAAAAACATGGGTAATAGCGTGAGTAATGAGACTTGGCTATAACTCATTCCTGTTGATGCAATAATATTATCAATAACAGGGCCGGGGCCAGTTAAGAAAGGGCGTAAATTTATCCCGACTAAAATAATCGTCAGGACAATCTGCCATGTTTTTTTTCTTGGTAAGGCAGTCATTATAATTCCCTGATAAACAATAAATATTGCCTGCTTTATGGACAGTGTTGATATAAACAGATGAGGGATTTTATATCAACATAAATATCATTAGGTATTTTAATTAATCATCACGCTATTTAAGCGATGTATTTTAATTTCCACTGTTTAATCTGACTATTGGGATTAATTAATACAAACTCATAATGTTCAAAATGAGAAAGTACCTTTTTAAATTCCAGTGCTGCTTTATCTAAAGCCCACGATTTAGGGAAATAAAAGCCATCAAAAGGGATGTTTTCAAGTTGTGCACTAAATTGATGAATAAATTCATCAAACCCAGCATAAAAGAGTGCGATTTTTCCAGACCAATTAATGTGATAAGTATTATCTTGTTGGCGCTGGAAGTGAATTTGATGATTTTTACATGCATCATGACCTAATAAGTAAATACTGAAAGCAGGGACTTCTGCTCTTTCTTCATATTCATCTGTATCACTATCGATTTGAGGGGCAATATCAACATTAAATTGATGAGTAATAAAGTTATCAAAATCGAACGGCGTATTTCCTGTGCTGAGCAAAATACCTTGGTCGTCAGACCAATAAGTTGAGGAGAGTGTACAACAGTGATAATTATCCCAAACAATGGGAGCTTGCCAGTGAGCTAGGCTGGTATATTCTTCTTCGTCATCTGATTCATCTTCGTCGATATCATCCAGATAATCCTCCCCTTCACTTAAATAGTAATCGGCACTTCTAAGATGAAGATCAAACCAAAGTTGACCATGTTTATCTAATCGACCTGACCAGACAAATTCTGTAATTTTATGGGATTTCGGATAGGCACTATCAATAAAAGTAATGGTACGTACTGGTGTGGTCATGGTCTGTTTTCTTTTAAATATAGGTTTGTTTACTAGGGTAATAGAGTGATAACTATCAGCATGATTATGATAAAAGTGATGCTCACTCTAAAATATCATACATTACACGGTGTAATAGAACTCAAATAAGTGAGATAGTGATGTTAATGGCATTAAATCAGCAACTACCTATTCCTTCTGCAATACATGAAAATGGAAAAGAAGAGAGATGGCCATTAATTGATAACAAATATGCCTTTCCCAAAGATTATATTGCGTTTATTACCCAATATGGATCAGGTCAGGTAGCTGATTTTATAACGTTATTTAATCCCTTTAGCCAAAATGACTACATTAATTTTTTCCAGCAAAAAGAGCAGATCCTTGAAGATTTCAGCTCATTAATCAATGATGATCCTAATTACTATCGTTTTGTTCTATATCCAAAATGTAATGGGCTTTTACCCATTGGTGTCACGGATAATGGAGATACGCTTTTTTGGGTTGTTTTATCAGAAAATAGTGAGCTTTGGACAATGGCAATTATTCCATCTAGAGGATCAGAGGTAGAATTTATTGCAGAGAGTCTGACAGGGTTTTTAGAGGGAGTTTTATCAAAACGAATACGTTGCCAATCATTCCCTGAGGGATTTCCATCAGAAAAAATGATATTTAGCCCAGAAGTTTGATGAGTTATTTTCCTATGGGGAGTTGAGTCACAAAATAGGAAGTAGCAAGTCCAATAAAGATAGAAATGCTAAAGCTAATCAGTGTACCTAACATAACATATTCTGTTAGCTTTTTATCTTGATCATTTTGTAATTCACCAAATCTAAATATTGATTTAGCTGCTAATAAAAAGCCAATTGCTGCAAATTGATTTAAAAGAATAAAAGTTAAGATTAGTGTTCTTTCTAAATAACCAATAGATTGACCCGCAGAAACGAGTGTTGAGCCTTCTACTGCAACAGGTGTCCATTTCTTTAGTAACATATAAATAAGGCTCGAAATAGGCTTTAAAATAATGATGTAGGCAAGAACAACAATAAGATATTTGTAGTTAATATTTTTAAAACTAAGATCATGGAATATTTGAGTATTTTGATCAACAAGCACTATCCATAAAAAGGTAATCACGAATAAATGAAGAGCTTGATCAGTAATAAACCATCTTAAAGAGTTATCAGTATAAGATTTACCAAGATCAAAAAAATAATGTGTTATTAATATAATTACACTATAAATGAAAATAAAACTAAAACTTATCTCAGACATTAAAACTAGAATAATAAAGGTTATTCCAGCGTGCAGTAGTGAGTGTAAGTAAAGCTCTTTAGATTTGTAATGTAGAGCATTTCGCGCTTCTATCCATGCTTTAGGTTGTAAATAAAAATCAAAAGTAATATGAGCAATATAGAGAGAAATAAGAAGCGTAAAATTATACATATCAATAAGCCTTGTTAATTAAATAATTAAAGTATTGAATATATTCATCTATTAACTGGTAGTGGCTAGCGTTCAATAATCGTGTAATATTACTTCTCGATTTTTTTAATTCATTGGCAATAGCATAATGAGATTTATCTTCATTAACCATATATTTAAGTAAAACTTGCGCTTGTGCTCGAGTTATTTCTTTAAGTTGTATATCTAAGTATTTAGTCACTAAAGTAATATTTTTTTGAAATTCTTTATCTGATGTTGATATTGTTAATATTTCACTTTTCATCTTATCTAATCCTTCGCCCGATAAGATAAAGGCTTCCCCCATTGATGTTCTAATATCATTACGCAATGAATTAATTTGACCGATACCAATACTTTGACGAGCACTGATGTTTAATTCTGACGTTTTCAATGCTAATTGAATAACGATAGCAACTTTAATGGCATCACAAGCATGTAAGCAAACAAGTTGGAAGGAGTCACCGCGATATCTGTCATATTTAAGTGGTAACTGTTCTGAGAGTAATTGAACCGTTTGCTCCAAGGTATAGAGCATAACATCATAGTTTTCAGGTGTGATGTTTCTAGAGTCTATGATATCACCTGTAACCACACTTACGATGTCTTTATTCATTAGCTTGCTCTTATTATTTTGTGAGAGAAATAGAATGAGTATAGTGATCTTTTACTCAGTTATTTAATTGAAATACAAAAGAGGATGTTACCATATTTGGTAACGTACTCAAATGTTACCATATTGGGTAACTTAATGATTTATGTTATAGAGCAAGTGTGAAAAATAGGCAACAAAAAAGCCTTTTCTGGAAAACCAGAAAAGGCTTTTTATAAAAATAGACCTAACTGACTAGGATCAGTTCATGCCGTATTTTTTCAGTTTCTTACGCAGTGTGCCGCGGTTAATGCCCATCATTTGCGCTGCACGCGTTTGGTTGCCACGGGTGTACTGCATTACCATGTCCAACAATGGCTGTTCAACTTCCGCCAATACTAGCTCATATAAGTCATTAACATCTTGACCATTTAATTGAGCAAAATAGTTCTTCAGTGCTTGTTTAACTGAGTCACGTAAAGGTTTTTGGGTCACCTGATCTTGTGAATTTACGGTGGCAACTGTTAGTACGTCTGAATTTACGCGTTGTTCGAACATAGTTCTGTCAGCTCTTTTATTTATTTACGCAAAAAATTTTCGAAATATGCTTCCAACGCCTCCAGCTGTTCGCTGGCATCCTCTATGGCGTTGAAGGAGCGCCGAAACTGGTCATCAGGGGCATGTTCCTTGAGATACCAAGAGACATGCTTGCGTGCAATGCGAGTTCCTTTGCCTTGACCGTAAAAGTCGTGCAACTCACGCACATGCTTTTGCATTATTTGTTGTACCTCTGCAATCGGCAGAGGGGGCAACAGTTCACCTGTGTCCAGATAGTGCTGGATTTCCCGAAAGATCCAGGGTCTTCCCTGAGCAGCGCGACCGATCATCAAAGCATCGGCTCCAGTGTAGTCTAATACTGCTCTGGCTTTTAGCGGGTCTGTTATGTCTCCATTCGCAATAATGGGAATAGAAACACTCTGCTTAACTGTCCGAATACTGTCGTATTCGGCTTCCCCTTTGAACAAACACTCGCGTGTACGTCCATGAATAGTGAGAGCCTGAATACCACAACGTTCAGCCAATTTGGCAATCTCTACACAGTTACGTTCATCAGGTGACCAGCCAGTACGGATCTTGAGAGTAACAGGAACATCTACCGCGTTAACCACAGCAGAGAGGATCTCTGCGACAAGGTCGGGATGACGAAGTAGTGCTGAACCGGCTAGCTTTTTATTCACCTTTTTTGCAGGGCAACCCATGTTAATGTCGATAATTTGAGCGCCACTATCTGCGTTTATTTTCGCAGCTGCCGCCATATCAACGGGATCACTTCCTGCAATTTGTACGGAGCGGATCCCCAATTCATCACTATGTACCATTCGTAATCGAGACTTGTCTGTCTGCCAAACCTGAGGATTGGAAGAAAGCATTTCAGAAACTGTCATACCCGCACCCATATCATAGCAAAGTGACCGAAAAGGTCGGTCTGTAACGCCAGCCATGGGAGCCGCGATAAGGCAATTTTTTAACTGATACTGTCCGATTCGCATAGATGAAAAGAGGGCCAAACTGTGACTGCAAGGGCGCGTATATTACGCATTTTTTGCCAGATATGAAAGGACAAAGTTTAACCAAATTGCGAAAAAAAGTTACTTTTTTACACTTGATTTTTTATGAATTGATTATTTAATCAATAAAAACATAATGTTATCTGTTTTTAAAAAATTAAAAATTGATGATGTAGAATTGATAAACAAGTGGAACTAAGTAGAGTTTATCAGGCAAAAATGTGATTAATGCCTGATAAACAATAATTAAGTGAAATATTAACGTAATGAGATTATCTCATTTTGGTTAATATTTGTTCGATGTTATTTTTTCACACCGGTAATACGGCACCACTCTTCTTTTTCGGCAACAGGATCTAAGTTAAATAGTCCTTCATAGGCGGCTGCTACACCTTCTGCTTGTGTCGCTAACACACCAGAAAGGCCTAGGTGTCCACCTTGACGTGGCAGTGTACTGATAACAGGTGCAAGTTCACGCAATGGACCTGCTAAAATATTGGCGACGACAACATCGGCACTGAGGTTATCAGGCTGGTCTTTTGCAAGATACAGTGTGAGTGCGTCAGAAACGCCATTACGCTGTGCATTATCACGGCTTGCTTGGATGGCTTGAGGATCGATATCAATACCAATTGCTTTAGCTGCACCCAGCTTTAATGCCGCAATAGCTAAAATGCCAGAGCCACAACCGAAGTCGATAACGGTTTTACCCTCTAGATCTAATCCATCAAGCCACTGAAGGCATAATGAGGTAGTAGGGTGGGTACCTGTACCAAACGCAAGGCCAGGGTCTAGCATGACGTTTACGGCGTTAGGATCAGGTACTTCACGCCAGCTTGGGCAAATCCATAAACGCTCGCCAAAACGCATCGGGTGGAAGTTATCCATCCATTCACGTTCCCAATCTTTATCTTCGAGTTGTTCAACTTTGTGCAGGAAGCCTTTACCGAGTAGTGGCGTATTTTCTAACATCGCCACAACGATTTTCATGTCAGTTTCTGCATCATATAAACCGATAACGTCAGTATCACCCCAAAGGCGAGTTTCACCCGGTAACGGTTCAAAAATAGGGGTATCGTGACTATCTTGGAAAGTCACTGAAACGGCACCGCTTTCAACCAATTCATCACCAATAGCTTCTGCATTAGCGGCGGTTGCATTAAGTCTTAATTGTATCCAAGGCATAATTAGTCTCTTTAAAAACGAATTCACTGTAATGATGCTGATTGAGGCAGAGTATGCTCTCCAAATCGATTAGCCACAAGAAACGCGACTAAGCTCAATAACAGTGATGGAACAATGGGGTGAAATCCAGCGATCTGGATGTTAAATGTCGCAAGGGTGGCATAGAGTGTGGCACCTGTGATCATGCCCGCAATAGCACCATAACGGTTAGCTTTTTCCCAATAAAGCCCAAGAACTAAAGGCCATAAGAAAACAGCTTGTAGGCCACCAAAAGCAAGTAAGTTAAGCCAAATAATCATTGATGGTGGGTTCCATGCTGCAAATAGCAGTAACACACCTAAAATCAAGGTCGAAAGGCTCGATAAACGAGAGATGCGTTTCTCGTTAGTTATCGCATGCGGAGCGATATTGAGATAGAGATCTTTGACCAAAGTTGCTGACGATTGTAACAGTTGCGCATTTATCGTCGACATAATGGCGGCCATAGGCGCAGCAAGGAAAATACCGGCTGCAATAGGCGGCAATACTTCAACCATTAATGTTGGAATAACTTGATCAGGAACCGTGAGATCAGGAATGATCGCCCGACCTAATGCGCCAGCAAAGTGCATACCAAACATCAATAATGACATCACGATTGTGCCAATAATGATCCCTTTATGCATGGCTTTACTGTCTTTGTAAGAGATGCAATGTACCGCAGTATGTGGCAAGCCAATAACACCAAAACAGACAAGTACCCAGAATGATGCCATAAACGGGCCACTTAAAATCCCATCAGCCCCTTGAGGAGAGGTTAATGCAGGATCGATGGTATTGAGTTTTTGTATCGCAACATCTAATCCACCTGCTTTATAGATAATGGCAAACAGGAGAATAAATGTACCAAGTAGCATCACAAGGCCTTGTAAGGTATCGTTTAATACGCTGGCTCTAAATCCGCCAATCGCAGTATACAGCGCAATGGAGATCCCAAAGATCAGCAAGCCGAATTCATAAGGAATGCCTGCTGCAGTTTCTAATAAGCGTGCTCCACCAATAAATTGAACAGTCATCGCGCCGACAAAAGCGACTAACAGGCTTAAACTGGCAAACCAGACGAGGAAACGACTTTTGTAACGAGCATAAAGCATGTCATTTAAGGTAACAGCATTATAACGGCGCGCTAAAATGGCAAACTTTTTCCCTAAAACACCCAAAGAGAGCCAAATAGCGGGAAGTTGGATCATTGAAAGTAATACCCAACCAATACCGTATTTATAGGCAGCACCCGGCCCGCCAATAAAGGAGCTTGCACTGACATAAGTTGCAGTGATAGTCATGGCTAGCACGAAGCCACCCATTGAGCGGTTACCAAGAAAATATTCGTTAAGAAATTCGCCTTTTTCGCGCTTACGATAAGCATAAGCTGACAGCAGAAAAACTAACAGAAGGTAGCCAATCAGTGGCACTATGACCTCAGTTTGCATCGTCATGCTCATCTCCTAACGGCATATCTTTGAAAAAGTAGCGCACCATCAGATAGCACAACAGAAAAAACAAAACAGGTAGGAATAAGCATGAAAGCTCAAACCAAAGAGGTAAACCAGTAATGCCTAGTGTGTTATCAGGTAAATAGGCGGTAATTAACCAACCCAACAAATACATAAAAGTTAAAATTAGGGCCCAAAGGGCTTCTTTGTGGGCCTGAACAAAACGTTTGTCCATCTGTTCTCCCAATCTTAATAGGGTTAAAAATGAATGGGAGGATTGTACGGGAAAGTGAGTATTGATTCAGTGAAAATTAATCACAAAGTCATGAGGGAATATTAAAAATAGATTATCTTATTGTTTTTAAATATAAATATGAAAGAAAACAGTACAGGTTTTAATTAAGAAATGCGTTTAATTTGTCCTCTATGGATCTGTTTATGGCGGGTCATCAGCAATAAAAAAGGCATAGTAAATAAACTATGCCTTTTTTTGTTAAGCGAGAAAGATTATTTCTCAGCTAAACCTAAACGTTTTTCAAGGTAGTGAATGTTTGTACCACCTTTTTGGAAATTCTCATCATTCATAATGAACTGGTGCAGTTCAATATTGGTTTTAATACCATCAATGATAAGTTCCGCCAACGCATTTTTCATACGAGAGATCGCGATTTCGCGTGTTTCACCGTAAGTGATCAATTTACCAATCATTGAATCATAGTGAGGTGGAACAGTATAACCTGCGTAAATATGCGATTCCCAACGCACACCAAATCCACCTGGTGAGTGGAAGCGAGTAATTGTACCCGGGCTTGGCATGAAGGTTTTTGGATCTTCTGCGTTGATACGACATTCAATTGCATGACCATGAACGTTAACTTGATCTTGCGTTACTGATAAAGGTAAGCCAGATGCAATGCGTAACTGTTCTTTGATTAAGTCGATGCCTGTGATCATTTCTGTTACTGGATGTTCAACCTGAATACGGGTGTTCATCTCAATAAAGTAGAATTCGCCATTTTCATACAGGAATTCGAATGTACCTGCACCACGATAGCCGATTTCAATACATGCGTTCGCACAGCGTTCGCCGATATTTTTACGGATTTCAGGGGTAATACCTGGTGCTGGAGCTTCTTCAACAACTTTTTGGTGACGACGTTGCATTGAGCAATCACGTTCAGCCAAATAGATTGCATTACCTTGACCATCAGCCATAACTTGAATTTCAACATGGCGTGGGTTTTCAAGGTATTTTTCCATGTATACCATGTCGTTGCTAAATGCCGCTTTTGCTTCTGCACGCGTCATTGTAATGGATTGTTCTAGATCTTTTTCAGCACGAACAACACGCATACCGCGTCCACCACCGCCACCAGAGGCTTTGATGATAACTGGGTAGCCAATACGTTTAGCAATTTCAATATTTTTCGCAGTGTCGTTACCCAAAGGACCGTCCGATCCTGGTACACAAGGAACACCCGCTTTTTTCATCGCTTCAATAGCAGAAACTTTATCACCCATTAGACGGATGGTTTCAGCTTTCGGGCCGATAAAAATAAAGCCAGAGCGTTCAACTTGCTCTGCGAAATCAGCATTTTCAGACAGGAAACCGTATCCTGGATGAATGGCTTGTGCGCCACTGATCTCAGCCGCTGCGATAATTGCAGGGATATTTAGGTAACTTTTTGCTGAAGCAGCGGGACCAATACAGATAGTCTCGTCTGCCAGCAGAACGTGTTTTAAATCACGGTCTGCCGTGGAGTGAACAGCAACTGCTTTGATCCCAAGCTCTTTACATGCTCTTAGGATACGCAGTGCAATCTCACCACGGTTGGCAATGAGGATTTTTTCTAGCATGGACCTGCCTCGTTATTCGATAACAAAGAGTGGAGCGTCAAACTCAACGTTGTCGCCATCTTGGCAAAGGATAGATTTAACAACACCCGCTTTGTCAGATTCAATCTGGTTCATCATTTTCATTGCTTCAACGATGCACAGAGTATCGCCTACATTGACTTGCTGACCGACTTCAACAAATTTCTTAGCTTCAGGGCTTGGTGAGCGGTAGAACGTTCCGACCATTGGTGAACGAACAACGTGACCGCTGATTTCTTGCGTTGGTGTAGCCGCTGGTGTTTCTGGCGCTACAGGCGCAACTGCATTTGCTAATGCAGGTTGAGGTGCCACTGGTGCCGCAAAATATTGCTGAGGAGCCATTTGACCCTGAAGACCAGAGTTACGACTAATACGTACTGACTCTTCACCTTCAGAGATTTCCAGTTCAGAAATGCCAGACTCTTCGACTAGCTCGATCAGTTTTTTAATTTTACGAATATCCATGAGTTGATTCCGTACTCTTTTTGATGTTTTTTATTAAGACAAGCGGCTGACCGCTGCCTGTAAAGCAAATCGATAACCTTCTGCACCTAATCCACAGATTACGCCTGTTGCGATATCAGAGAGATATGAATGGTGACGGAAAGGCTCCCGACTGTAGACATTGGACAGGTGAATTTCAATAAATGGAATATTCACCCCTAATAATGCATCACGCAGTGCAACACTGGTATGCGTGAAAGCTGCAGGATTGATTAATATATAATCGACATTACCCCGAGCTGCATGAATTTTATTTATCAGCTCAAATTCAGCGTTAGACTGAAAATGACTGAGTTTCACATTTAATGCCTGAGCATCTGCTGACAAACTTTGAACGATATCATCCAGAGTTAAGTGTCCGTAGGTTTCCGGCTCTCTTGTTCCAAGCAGGTTTAAATTCGGACCATTCAGGAGCAAAATATGAAAATTTTCCGACATTATGCTTCTATCTCCGTCAATTCGTCAACGAAATGACAAAATAACCTGTGCTTTTCGTTTTGTCATCTTTTATTGTATCCATTGCTACGATACATATCACAAAGTCCGACATTATAGACATTTCACAGAAGATAACAGCAAAATACTGGTCTAATCAGGGAATGAAGGGTTTATTTTGATGAAAAGTTAAAAGTTTTTACAAGATTGTAAACGCGAGAAAGCAAAATAAACAGGTGTCTAAAAAATAATCATAACACCACGTTATTTATTGATGTCACTGGAAATCTGAACTTCTTTGAGAACAATCATCAATATATATCATAAATGTGATCTGAATCACAATTTCATATTCGTTTCACACACAAAGAAGCTTATTCTGGCACTAAATAAGGTGAATTAATGCCAGAAATAAGCAGATAAAAACCGAGAATTAGCAAAAAAATGCCGTAAACCCTCGCCTAATGCGGGTGGGGAGCAGTTACAGTTTTACTAAGGTTCTACCTGTCACTTGATTATCCATAATCATCTGAGCATAACGAGGAACTTCATCAAGTGTAATTTCTGTCATCGCTTGCTGATAGAACGTTTCTGGTAGTAATTTTAATAAACGTTGCCAAACCTGAGCGCGTTTTTCTGCTGGGAAATAAACAGAATCGACGCCTTGTAAGCGAACATTACGTAAAATAAAAGGCATGACAGTTGTTGGTAAAGAGAAACCGCCAGCTAATCCACAAGCCGCTACTGTTCCGTTATAGTTTGTCTGTGACAGAATATTGGCAAGAATTTGCCCACCTACGGTATCAATTGCACCCGCCCAGCGTTGTTTATCTAAAGCTCTGCCCGCAGGCTCAAACTCTTCACGAGTGATAATATTTTTGGCGCCAAGTTTGCGTAAATAGTCATGGTTACTCGCTCTGCCACTTAATGCGGTAACTTGATAGCCTAATGCTGTTAGCAAACTAATAGCGGTACTTCCGACACCACCACTGGCTCCAGTGACTAAAATATCACCACTTTCAGGTGTAATGCCGCCTTGTTCTAATGCCATCACACAAAGCATGGCAGTAAAACCCGCAGTCCCAATTATCATGGCATTTTTTAAAGAGAGTCCTTCTGGCACAACGGTTAACCAATCACCTTTTACACCTGCCTTTTGTGCAAGGCCACCCCAGTGATTTTCACCTA
Source organism: Proteus sp. PR00208 (assembly GCF_016238545.1). NCBI lineage: Bacteria > Pseudomonadati > Pseudomonadota > Gammaproteobacteria > Enterobacterales > Morganellaceae > Proteus > Proteus sp. PR00208. The sequence continues at coordinate 37,208 of NZ_JAEHQE010000011.1, forward strand.
CTCCCCAGCCGGTTAATAAGACATGTTGACCAATGTGGAAGCGAGGATCTTCGGTGTGATGAACAACACCCGAAAAATCGATACCCGGCACCATTGGAAATTGGCGCAGTATTTTTCCCTTGCCCGTGATAGCGAGCCCATCTTTATAGTTAAGCGTTGAGTAATGAATATCGACAATAACCTCATGAATAGGCAGTATTTTTTCATCAATGTTTTGTACGTTGGTACTGAGTTTGTTGTCATTTTGTTCTACTAATAATGCTTTCATCTTGACCCCTCATCGATTTCTATTTGTGTCATGATAGGTGATTTTTTAGATCTCGTCGTGATTGTGCACAATATCTATTGTAATAATGAGACAAATAATCCTTTTTTAGTGTATAAACGGGGGTTCTACGTTTATTGGTGCAGAGATTATTCTGAGTTTTATATCTTGGTAATTAGATAACACCGTTAATGGGTTACGATTGGATAAAAATTAGCATTTCTCTTTATGCTCGAAATAAAGATAATGTGTTGTCTTAGAAGTATTCGAGGTGGGTACTTTGGTTGTTATCTCAGTCAAATTTTGCCAGTGAAACACCATTTAATATCAATAGAATAATTGTGCTTATTCAAATGAATAAATTTTATTTGAACTTGCAATGAGACTTTTGAGTCACAGTGTGGCAACTAAGTAAGATTTTTCTTTATTGATGTGAACGTTGTTTGTATTGTTACATAAGTCAAATATAAACAGCGTAGGATCGAAATTATGCGTTAATCGTTCTAATTAGCCCATTTTTATGCAGTTTTTTTCTGCTCCAATTGGGAAAAGTAACGTAGAATATTGTGCCTTTATGATTATTTACGTGTCCACTTTAATCTAAGTAGTGAATCGCGCCTTGTCGCTGCTTATTGTGGTTGATAGAGTAGACGGATTTTTCCGTCCCGGCTTGCAGGATTATCCTTTCGTATGTTTAAAAAATTTCGTGGCATGTTTTCCAACGATTTGTCTATTGACTTGGGTACCGCCAATACCCTTATTTATGTCAAAGGACAGGGTATTGTTCTCGATGAACCCTCCGTTGTCGCTATTCGCCAAGATCGCGCTGGCACATCAAAAAGTGTTGCAGCTGTAGGGCATGAAGCCAAACAGATGTTAGGGCGTACACCTGGGAATATCGCTGCTATCCGTCCAATGAAAGACGGTGTGATTGCTGATTTTTATGTAACCGAAAAAATGCTTCAGCACTTCATAAAACAGGTTCATAACAATAGCTTTATGCGTCCAAGTCCTCGTGTATTAGTTTGTGTACCAGTAGGAGCCACTCAAGTAGAACGCAGAGCTATCCGTGAATCAGCATTAAGTGCGGGTGCTCGTGAAGTGTTCTTAATTGAAGAACCTATGTCTGCGGCAATCGGTGCAGGCTTACCTGTTTCTGAAGCAACAGGCTCAATGGTGGTCGATATTGGTGGTGGTACAACAGAAGTTGCCGTGATTTCATTAAACGGTGTCGTTTACTCTTCTTCTGTTCGTATCGGTGGTGACCGTTTTGATGAAGCTATCATTAACTATGTGCGTCGTAACTACGGCTCACTGATTGGTGAAGCAACCGCAGAACGTATCAAACACGATATCGGTTCAGCTTATCCTTCTGATGAAGTCAATGAGATTGAAGTTCGCGGTCGTAACCTTGCAGAAGGTGTACCTCGTAGCTTTACTTTAAACTCTAATGAAATTCTTGAAGCATTACAGGAACCATTAACGGGTATCGTTAGTGCAGTGATGGTTGCATTAGAACAATGTCCACCAGAATTGGCCTCTGATATTTCAGAGCGCGGCATGGTATTAACTGGTGGTGGTGCATTATTACGTAACCTAGACCGTTTATTAATGGAAGAGACAGGTATTCCTGTGATTGTTGCTGAAGATCCTCTGACTTGTGTCGCTCGTGGTGGTGGTAAAGCATTAGAAATGATCGATATGCACGGTGGCGATCTGTTTAGCGAAGATTGAGATTAATTCTAACAAGGGAGAATGGATTCCCCCTTGATGAGAATATTAACACCTGTTCTTTTACTTCTCCGTGTGAGTGATCTTAGAGTTTATGAAGCCAATTTTTAGTCGGGGTCCTTCCCTGCAACTAAGATTAATAATCGCCGTGGTTGTCGCTATCTCTTTATTGATTGCTGATAACCGTATTGGTGCATTTTCTAAAGTCCGCCAGTATCTTGATACTGCTGTTAGTCCCTTCTATTTTCTTGCAAATGGTCCACGCCGTTTCCTTGATCAAATTTCAGAAACATTTGCCACGCGTGAGCGTTTACAATTTGAGAATCAAGCGTTAAGAAAAGAGTTATTAGTCCGTAGCGGAGAAAGCCAATTACTGGAGCAATTTAAGCAAGAGAATGCCCGTTTACGAGAATTACTTGGTTCACCACTGCGCCAAAATGAACAAATGACAGTAACGCAAGTTTTGTCTGGGAATAGCACGCCTTATCGAGATCAAGTGGTTATTGATAAAGGAACCAACGATGGCGTCTATGAAGGACAACCTGTTATTAGTGATAAAGGCGTTGTGGGACAAGTTATTGCCGTAAGTGAGCTTACGAGTCGTGTACTATTAATATGCGACACTTCTCATGCATTACCTGTACAAGTTTTACGTAACGATATTCGTGTTATAGCTTCTGGTGCGGGCTGTGCCGATGATTTATTGTTAGAAGCATTACCTGCCAATATTGATATTCGTGTAGGCGATGTTTTAGTGACATCAGGATTGGGCGGCCGTTTCCCAGAAGGGTATCCTGTTGGTGTGGTATCTTCAGTTAAAGTGGATAATCAACGGGCTTATTCCGTGATTAATGTTCGACCTTCAGCAGAGCTACAACGTTTACGCTATTTGCTTTTATTATGGAATGCATCAGACAAAATGGGAGAGCCTCCTCTACCTTCAGAGGTTTATCACGCGGCTAATGAGCGTTTAATGCAACTGATGCCTCAAGTTTTACCTAATTATGAACAAGCAGGGCCACCGCTTCCTCGTTCTATGTCTCAAGAGCCGTTAGACAGTACGACAGAAGAAACTAACGGAACCACGACACCAGCAACAACACCTGCTGCAACAAATACACCTACTAGTACAAATAGAAGTAGGTAGACACGATGAATCCATATCAAAGTCGTGGGCGTTGGGTTGTTTGGCTCTCTTTTCTTGTCGCATTAGTTTTACAAATTATGCCGTGGCCAGAACAGTTAGAAGTGTATCGACCTATTTGGCCGATGTTATTTCTTATTTATTGGATAACAGCAATACCTCATCGTGTTAGTGTCGGAACCGCATTTGTCTTAGGTATGATTATGGATCTAGTCCAAGGAACTACCCTAGGTGTCAATGCATTGGCCTATACTTTAGTGAGTTATGTCATCGCCTTTAAATATCAGCTTTTTTGTAATTTAGCGTTATGGCAACAAGCCTTAGTGGTAATGTTAAGTGTTGTCGTTGTTGATCTTGCTGTATTTTGGGCAGAATTTTTACTTTCACCTGTGACTTTTCACCCTCAAGTATTCTGGAATAGCCCAGTCAGTGGTATTCTTTGGCCATGGCTTTATTTTTTACTTCGCAAAATCCGTCACCAGTTTTTAGTTCACTAAGTTATTGGATCATGGCGGTCACTTTTGCGTTACCGTCATGAGGACATTATTTGTGACCACACTTTACCTTGCTTCCAGCTCACCAAGAAGACGTGAACTTCTCGCGTTATTAGATGTTGAATTTAGTATTATCACGCCAGCAATTGATGAAATTTGGCAACAAGGTGAAAAACCAGAAGAGTATGTTCTTCGTTTAGCAAAAGAAAAATCACAAGAAGGTGTAAGACAAGCACCTCAAGATTATCCCGTTTTGGGCTCTGATACTATTGTGGTTTATGATGGTCATATTCTTGAAAAACCTCGTGATAAAACCCATGCTGCGCAAATTCTACGTTCACTCTCAGGCGCAACACATCAAGTGATGACAGCAATTGCTATCTCTAATAGAACACACACATTGAGTCAATTAGTCGTCACACACGTCACTTTTAGAGTGATGACAGAGAGTGAGATTAGCGCGTATATTGAGTCAGGAGAGCCAATGGATAAAGCTGGCGCTTACGGTATTCAAGGAAAAGGAGGCCGTTTTGTTCAACGGATTGAGGGGAGTTATCATGCTGTTGTCGGATTGCCTCTTGTTGAAACCGAAGCATTGATAGCTCAATTTTCGTCTCTAGCTAATGAGAAGGAGATTTCATGACAGCAGAGTTATTAGTGAATGTGACGCCTTCTGAAACCCGTGTCGCCTATATTCGCGGAGGCATACTTCAAGAAATCCATGTTGAAAGAGAAGCTAAACGAGGTATCGTCGGAAACATCTACAAAGGTCGGGTAAGTCGCGTATTACCCGGGATGCAAGCTGCATTTATTGACATCGGGCTGGATAAAGCCGCTTTTCTACATGCTTCTGATATTATGCCTCACACGGAATGTATTGCTGGAGAAGAGCAGAAGAAATTTAATGTTCGTGATATCGCGCAACTGGTGCATCAAGGGCAAGATTTAATTGTACAAGTGGTTAAAGATCCTTTAGGAACAAAAGGCGCTCGCCTTACCACGGATATTACATTGCCTTCTCGCTATTTAGTGTTTATGCCTGGTGCGTCTCATGTAGGCGTTTCTCAGCGAATTGACAGTGAAGAAGAGCGCGAGCGCTTAAAACAATTGGTTGAAGAGTATTGCGATGAAAATGGCGGCTTTATTATTCGTACCGCTGCCGAAGGTGTTGGTGAACACGAAATTAAGCAAGATGCTGCCTTTCTTAAACGCCTATGGAATAAAATCATTGAGCGTAAGAAAAGAAATAAAACCCGTATTCAAATTTATGGCGAATTAGCGTTAGCCCAGCGTATTTTACGTGATTTTGCAGGCTCTGAATTAGATAGCATACGAGTTGATTCTAAATTGACCTACAATCAACTACAGGAATTTATTGGTGAATATATTCCTGAATTAACCGCTAAACTTGAATTACACCAAGGTAATCAGCCTATTTTTGATCTCTATGGTGTAGAAAGTGAAATTCAGCGGGCTTTAGAGCGCAAAGTTGAATTGAAATCAGGAGGTTACCTGATTATCGATCAAACTGAAGCAATGACCACTATTGATATCAATACAGGGGCATTTGTTGGTCATCGAAATTTAGAAGAAACTATTTTTAATACTAATATTGAAGCAAGCCAAGCCATTGCCCGTCAATTACGGTTACGTAATTTAGGCGGTATTATCATCATTGACTTTATTGATATGAATAATGATGAACATAAACGCAGAGTATTGGCATCACTTGAACAAGCGCTAAGTAAAGATAGAGTGAAAACAACGATTAATGGCTTCTCTCAACTTGGCTTAGTAGAAATGACACGTAAAAGAACGCGGGAAAGCCTTGAACATGTGCTTTGTGATGACTGCCCAACTTGCCAAGGGCGAGGTACGGTAAAATCAGTTGAAACAGTTTGTTATGAGATTTTACGTGAAATAGTGCGCGTGCATAAAACGATTGATGCAGATCGCTTCTTAGTTTACGCCTCCTCAGCAGTTGCAGAAGCATTAAAAGGCGATGAATCACATGCATTAGCAGAGGTTGAAATTTTTGTCGGTAAACAAGTGAAAGTGCAAACTGAGCTACTCTATAGTCAGGAGCAATTTGATGTGGTGATGATGTAATGGATTCGCCTTCCTAATGAATATGATGGCAGAAAGGAGACAAAAATGAAGCGGCTGCCTAAATACCTGTTAGTGATAACAGTTTTTTGCCTCATCGTTTTTGCCTTGGTATTAAGCGGATTTCGCTACTTTCTGCCACGCTTAGATAGTTATCGCCCTGAAATAGAAACGTATCTTACGAAGCAACTCAATAGCCCCGTCTCAATGACAAAGATCACGGGGGAGTGGCAAAATTTTGGTCCTGATATTCAATTGGAAGGACTGAATATTACCAATAAAGATGTGAACGTTACGGCAGAAAAAGTCACTTTTTCTTTTGACGTGTGGCGTTCATTATTCGCTTTTCGTCTTCATTTTCGTGAACTGACCTTTGAACAGTTATATGTTAATTACCAACAGCCAATTTTTACGGGGCAAAGTGGTGATATTACCTTAACCGAACCTGATGATATTTCTTCACTTTTTCTCGAACAGTTTGATCGTTTTAAACTGATTGAAAGCCGTTTTATTTTTTTAACCCCTTCAGGAGATACCAGTACATTACATGTGCCTGAATTAATGTGGTTGAATCAGAAAAATCGTCACCGAGCTCAAGGTGAAGTCACTCTTGATACACCCATTAATCATTATGGGGGGTTAAAGGTACGCCTTGATCTCTATACCAAAGAGAACGGTTTGATCGATAACGGTAAAGTATTTCTTACCGCAGATGACATCGATATTTCACCTTGGCTTAGTCAGTGGGTCAAAAATAATAGTGGCGTAGGTGAAGCTAAAGCCAGTTTGTCTAACTGGATTGAAATTACTCAAGGGCGTATTACTGGAAGTCAGTTGCAAATTCATCAAGGTGAAATGGATTGGAGTAGTGATGGAACCTCGCACGTATTAAATGTTGAAGACTTAATTTTACGTATGAGAAGGCAAGAAAATGGCTGGCTTGCGGATGTTCCTTATACTCGAAAAATTACAATGGATGGTGAAGAGTGGCCTGACGGTTATTTAGCGGTGCTTTATCAACCAAAAGAAAAACAGCATGATGAAGCATGGCGCATTCGCGCCAAGAATATTGAGTTAGATAGGTTATATGCTGTATTGCCATTATTCTCTTTTTTAACACCTGATTTTGTTCGCCAGTGGCAGTATCGCCAATTTTCTGGTGTGGTTAATGACTTTGCATTAGATCTCACTCCAGAAAACTTCGAGCAAAGCGCTATTAATCTCTCTTGGGAAAATGTGAGTTGGAAGCGTTGGCAAGAGATCCCCTCAGTACAGCATTTCAGCGGGCAATTAAAAGGGAGTATGCAACGTGGTGAGCTTAACTTTGCCCTAGCAGATAGTGAAATAGACACGGGCGAATTATTTAAGGCGCCGTTGAATATTGAAAAAGGGAAAGGAACGGTTTATTGGCAACATTCAGGGGATAACCTGTCTCTTTGGAGCCAAGGGCTAGATGTTAAAGCTACATCAGCATGGGTTGCGGGCGATTTTCGTTATGAGAAACAAGGTGAAGATCAGCGTCTTTCCATTTTATCAGGCGTTAGAGTTACAAATGCGGGTGATACATGGCGTTATTTGCCTGAGGAGTATGTCGGGAAGGCACTGACTCAATATCTCTCAGATGCGATTATTGCGGGTAATATCGATAATGGAACCTTTATTTTTGATGGCGATCCCGCTGATTTTCCTTTTGATAACCACAAAGGATGGTTCCAAGTTTATGCGCCCGTCAAACACGCGACCTTTAAATTTGATAGTGAATGGCCTGCGTTATTTGATCTCGATATTAATCTAGACTTTAAAAATGACGGCTTATGGATGTCTTCTGCACAAGCAAAAGTGGGTAAAGCGACAGCCACGAATTTAAGTGCAGTCATTGAAAGCTATCGACAAGAAAAAATCTTAATTAATGCGGATATTCAAGCCACAGGCGACGAGCTGAAAGAGTATTTCTTAGATTCTCAAATGGCGAGTATTGGTCATACACTTGAAGAGCTAAAAGTAGCGGGAAAAATTGACGGTACATTGAAACTTGATATCCCCTTTGGTGGTGATGAGGTTGTGGCTTCTGGTGAGGTTAATTTAAAAAATAATGATGTCACTTTGAACTTCATGGATACCACATTGAAAGGCGTGAGTGGGCAGTTTCGTTACCATAATGACAAACTTGAAAGTGATACATTAACGGCTAATTGGTTTGGGCAGCCGCTTGCTTTCTCATTTACAAGTCACAATGATACGGATAATTATCAGGTTGATGTCGGCTTAAAAGGCCAATGGGATATTCAAAAAATTCAAGGGTTACCTAGCGATATTCAACATAAGTTTAGTGGTGTATTTCCATGGCATGGCAACGTTAATGTTAAGATCCCCGAAAAAGGTGATGTTGATTATCAAGTCGATTTAACCGGAAATATCAATGCATTAAGCAGCAAGTTAACAGCGCCTGAAACACAGGATTTAAAAAATTCACCACCTATTGTGATTTCTGCCAAGGGTAACAGTGAAACCTTAACCGTGAATGCCAGTGCTGAGAAACAGTGGAAACTTAATAGCCAGTGGGCATTAGGAAAACAGCTACGTTTATTACAAGGCCATGTTGTTTCTTCTTCTATTAAATTAGCTGAATTAAATTCACAACAACGCTTAACTATCGCTCTTAAAGGATTAGAGGGGGATAAATGGTTGCCGACATTAATGGCTTTTTCGTCTTTAACGCCGTCTGAAAATGAAGTCACTTTTCCTGATAATGTGCATATCAGTTTGCCTGATTTAAATTTTGCAGGGCAAAAATGGCGTAATCCTCAAACTGAGATTATGCGCGTTAGTGAAGGGGTAAAATTTGCCTTTTCAGGAAGTGAATTACGAGGCGATGTGTTTATTCCTGAAGCATCGACACCTTGGCAAGTGAATATTAATTATCTCTATTTTAATGGTGCAACCCTATCTCAAGAAGAAAAACCGTTAAAAATGGCAAACACTTCTGATGTGAATGCATTGAAGTTTTCAGTTAAAAACATTCCTTCTATTGATTTTGAGTGCCGAGAATGTTGGGTAAATGGCTTGCTTTTAGGGAAAATTGAAGGTTCGTTAAAACAAAATCAGGGTGCTTTATTTCTAACTGACGGTAAGTTGGAAAATAGCAGCGGTGAATTGTCTGTTAATGGTGTGTGGTCTGAAGATAATGCAGGTAATAATACGACGAAGTTAATAGGTAAATTAAAAGCGGAAGAAATTGATGAAATGGCCGCTTATTTCGGTTTTATTATTCCTATTATCCAGTCCCCACTTTCTGCTGATTTTTCATTACAATGGCGTGATACGCCGTGGGATTTTAATCTGGCGACCTTAAATGGTGATATTAAATCTGTCTTAGGGAAAGGGCGTATCGAAAAAGTGAATGTTGGACAAGCGGGTAAATTACTGCGCCTTGTGAGTTTTGATGCGCTTTTACGTAAATTACAGTTTGATTTTAGGGATACTTTCAGCGAGCATTTTGAGTATGACTCGATTAAGAGTGAAATTACGATCAATCAAGGTATTATGAATGCTGAGAGTGTCCGAGTTGATGGTGTTATTGCTGATATTGCGATAAGTGGGAAAGTTGATTTACTTGAACGTAAAATGGACCTACAAGTTGTGGTAACGCCAGAGATTTCAGCAACTGTCGGTGTTGCTACGGCTTTCGCGATAAACCCAATTGCAGGCGCCGCAGTGTTTGCGGCATCAAAGGTTCTGGGGCCACTTTGGAGTAAGATTTCAGTTATCCGTTATCATGTGACCGGAACTATGGAACAACCCAAAATTGACGAAGTACTGCGTCAGCTTAAGGAGAATCAGGCGTTATGAAAAAAGTTAATGTCGCACTTTTGCAACTTTGTAGCGGTAAAAACACAAAAAATAATCTGGCGCAAATTGAGCAACAGATTAAGCAATTACCCGATTCAGTGAAGCTTGTATTAACACCTGAAAATGCGTTACTTTTTTCGAACTCTAAAGATTATCATAAACATGCTGAAGTTCAGGGCGATGGGCCTTTACAAAATGCTATCGCTAAAATGGCTCAGCGCTATAAAGTGTGGATCTTAGTCGGTTCTATGCCATTGATTAGTCGAGACTCCCCAGACCAAATTACCAGCAGTAGTTTGGTGTTTGATGATGAAGGTGTTATTCGAGCTCGTTATGACAAAATCCATATGTTTGATGTCAGTATTGATGATGAGCAAGGCGAATATAACGAATCTTCTATTTATCAACGCGGTGAGCGCCTAACAGTCGTTGATACTCCGGTTGGGAAATTAGGTTTAACAATCTGTTATGACTTACGCTTCCCAGGTATTTTCCAAGCATTAAGAGAAAAAGGGGCAGAGATAATCTCTGTACCTGCGGCTTTTACCCGTTTAACAGGTAAAGCGCACTGGGAGCCTTTATTACGTGCTCGTGCCATTGAAAATCAGTGTATTATCTTAGCGCCAGCACAAGTGGGTACACATGATACGCGCCGGACTTGGGGTCATACGATGGCGATTGATGGTTGGGGTAAAGTCTTGAAAAAGAACCCTGATGCTGTTAGTGCGCTAACGCTGAATGTTGGTGTCGAAAGTCTACACGGTATGCGTGAACAGATACGGGTTGTAAAACATAACCGCTTTCGCCCGAAACTGACCCACTTAATCAAAAAAGTTAAGGATAAAGAAGAATTATGAGTTTAGCTGTTGTCAGCGAAAGTCTGTTGGAAGCAAACAAACTTAGTTTAGATGATTTAGCATCAACACTAGAGCAGCTTGCACAGCGTCAAATTGATTATGGTGATCTTTATTTTCAGTCAAGTTATCACGAGGCTTGGATCCTAGACGATCAGATTATTAAAGATGGCTCTTACAATATTGATCAAGGTGTTGGTGTTAGAGCAATTTACGGTGAAAAAACCGGCTTTGCTTATGCAGACCAACTAACGCTTAATGCACTTAACCAAAGTGCTCATGCTGCACGAAGTATTGTTCAGGCTAAAGGTAATGGTCGCATCCATACTTTAGGTGCTATTCAACATTCTCCGCTATACAGCTTAAACGATCCTCTGCAAAGCCTCTCTCGTGAAGAGAAAATTGCGTTATTGCATGAGGTAGATAAAGCGGCTCGCGCTGAAGATAAACGCGTTAAACAAGTTAATGCGTCATTAACAGGTGTTTATGAGCATGTGCTTGTTGCAGCAACCGATGGCACGTTAGCCGCCGATGTGCGTCCTTTAGTTCGTCTTTCAGTGAGTGTGCTGGTGGAAGAAGATGGCAAACGTGAGCGTGGCGCAAGTGGTGGCGGTGGTCGTTTTGGTTATGATTATTTCCTAACTAAAGTCGATGGTGAAAGCCACGCTATCACTTATGCGCGTGAAGCTGTGCGTATGGCATTAGTGAATTTATCTGCAATTGCGGCACCTGCGGGAACGATGCCTGTTGTATTGGGCGCAGGATGGCCAGGTGTGTTATTGCATGAAGCAGTCGGTCATGGATTAGAGGGGGATTTCAATCGTCGTGAAACCTCTGTATTTTCGGGACGCATTGGCGAGAGAGTAACTTCTGAGCTTTGTACTATTGTTGATGATGGCACAATTGAAGGTCGTCGTGGCTCTGTGGCTATTGATGACGAAGGTGTACCAGGTCAATACAATGTTTTAATCGAAAACGGCATCTTAAAAGGCTATATGCAAGATAAGATGAACGCGCGTTTAATGGGGGTTGCACCAACGGGAAATGGTCGTCGTGAATCTTACGCGCATCTTCCTATGCCTCGTATGACAAACACTTACATGTTAGCAGGTAAGTCTTCACCAGAAGAGATTATTGCCAGTGTTGATCGCGGTATTTACGCACCAAACTTTGGTGGCGGTCAGGTTGATATTACATCGGGCAAATTTGTTTTCTCAACCTCAGAAGCTTATTTAATCGAGAATGGAAAAATAACCAAACCAATTAAAGGGGCAACTCTAATTGGTTCAGGTATTGAAGCTATGCAACAAGTTTCTATGGTAGGTAATGATCTTGCTTTAGATAAAGGGGTTGGCGTTTGTGGTAAAGAAGGACAAAGTCTCCCTGTTGGTGTGGGTCAACCAACGTTGAAGCTTGATAAAATCACGGTTGGCGGTACAGCTTAATTATCGCTATCGTTATTTGTCAGTATCTATTGAACTCCATCTTTTGATGGAGTTTTTTATCCTAGCAACAGTAAGGGGGTTAACTTATGGGTAAACGTTTATTACCAGTTATTATTGTTATTGCGGTTTTATTTGGTGTTCTTTATAAAGGTTTATTGTCTGAAACCAAAGCGCCAATGCCTTCATCCTCAGCTCCTATTCCGACATCATCAAGCAATAACACCAATAAACCAGCACAAATCCCACTATCTATTGATGAGAAAACACAAGCCAATGTGGTAGCTAACTATTTGCAACGTCATCAACAATTGCCAGATTTTTATCTCACTAAAAAAGAGGCGAGAGAAAAAGGCTGGAATGCGAAAGCGGGCAATTTATGTGAAGTCTTACCGGGAAGAGCAATCGGAGGCGATCGCTTTATGAACCGCGAAAAACAGTTGCCAGAAGAAACTGGACGCCAGTGGTATGAAGCGGATGTAAATTATCAGTGTGGTCATCGTGGCAGTGACAGATTGCTCTATTCGAATGATGGGCTGATTTATGTTACCACTGATCATTATCGTACAATGACAAAGGTCGCACCTTAATGAAACAGGTTATCTTCAATTTTAAGACACTGGCAGATAGAGAAGCCTTTTATCACGATTTTGCACTGCAATTTCAGTTAGATGATAAATTTGGCGATAACCTAGATGCACTATGGGATGCGTTAGTGGGTGGAATAGAATTGCCAGTCAGTATTGTTTTCAGGCATTTGCCTCATCATTCCCGTGATTTTCAACCTTTGGTGGAATTGATGCAAGAAGCACAAAATGAGCTTGGTAAAGACGTTTTAAGCTTTCATTGTGAGCATAAAACACAAAAGTAATTCAGAATAGAAAATACGCCCTGAAAATCGCAGTGAGGCTGAATTTACACTGCGTTTTCAGGATGATCAGGTTTTATGCTGATTCTGATAAATCTTTTAGATATTGAAATAGTAAGCGGAATGATTTTGGCGGTTTATTCGCTTCTTTTTCTTTTTTCGCATTACGGATAAGTGTGCGTAATTGTTGGCGATCAGCCATTGGATAAAGCGCAACGACTTCTTCAATCACTTCATTGCCACCTTCAACAAGGCGAATTCGCAGATCTTCAATTTTATGTAACACTAAGATCTGTTGATTGTGGCGGTTTTTGAGTTTATCAAGCGCTTGACGGATCGGATCTTCGTCTACATTGCGCAGTAGTTTTCCAATATATTGAATTTGGCGGCGGCGTGCTTCACGCTGTACTTTTTGTGCTAATTGAATAGAGGCTAATAATTTCTCATCTAATGGCACACGTTCTAATTCTTGTGCACTTAATTCAACTAATTCAGTACCCAGTTTTTTGAGTGCTTCAGCATCACGTTTAATTTCGCTTTTGCTGACCCAGATGATTTCGTCCTCTTCTTCCTCTTCTGACGAGGTATCGTCAAATTCAGGATTGAGGTAATGCCACTCTTCAGGCTGCTTTGCCATAATAAAAATTCCTGTTGCAGAGTAAGCCGGGAGTGTGATTTGGTGAATGACCAAAAGCCCGACGGGTGATAACATTCATATATCTTCTATTGTAACTGGGAAAATCGCTTGTTGACCACCTGTCAATTGATTTACTTTGCTAAAAATAAGTAAAAAGTGGTGTTCTCCTTAGGAAAAATGGTTCTCAATGAATAATTCAGATCAGGTAAAACAGCTTGAAGACGCCGTCTCTCTCGCATTAGAGCTGGCTGCAAAACAGTGTGATGGTGCTGAAGTCGCTATTAATAAATCGACGGGTATTAGTGTAAGTACGCGTTATGGTGAAGTTGAAAATGTTGAATTTAACAGTGATGGCGCTTTAGGCATCACTGTTTATCAACAACAACGCAAAGGTAGTGCATCTTCAACAGATTTAAGTCCTGATGCGATTAAGCGAGCTGTACAAGCTGCTGTGGATATTGCACGCTACACTTCAGTTGACCCATATGCAGGGCCTGCTGATCAAGAGCTATTAGCGTTTGATGCACCTTTCCTTGATCTTTACCATCCTACCGAAGTCACAGCAGATAAAGCGATTGAATTAGCATCGAGAGCAGAAAAAGCCGCTTTAGATAGTGATAGCCGTATTATCAACACCGAGGGTGGCAGTTTTAATAGTCACAGTGGAACCCGTGTATTTGGTAATAGCCTTGGCTTATTAAAAAGCTATTCATCTTCACGCTATTCGATGTCGAGTTGTGTTATTGCTCGTGATGGTGAAGATATGGAGCGCGACTATGCTTACACTATTAGTCGTCGCTTTGATGATCTAGAATCACCTGAATGGGTTGGTCAAGAGTGCGCTCGCCGTACTTTATCTCGCCTTGCACCTCGTAAACTACCAACCATGAAAGCCCCCGTTATTTTTGCGGCAGATGTGGCGACAGGTATTTTTGGTCATTTGGTTGCAGCAATCAGTGGTAGCATGATTTATCGTGAATCATCTTGTTTACTCGATAGCTTAGGTAAGCAAATTTTCCCTCAGTGGTTAAATATTCAAGAGCGTCCTCACTTAATGAGAGGTTTGGCATCAACACCGTTTGATAGTGAAGGTGTGCGTACCACAGATGCTGAAATTATCAAAGATGGCGTATTACAAGAGTGGTTGTTAACCACATATTCAGCAAGAAAGCTGGGCTTAAAGAGTAATGGTCACGCTGGTGGTATTCATAACTGGTATATCCCTGGGCAAGGTTTATCGTTTGATGCACTGTTAAAAGAGATGGGAACAGGTCTTGTTGTTACGGAATTGATGGGACAAGGTGTCAGTACAGTAACAGGTGATTACTCTCGTGGTGCGAGCGGTTTTTGGGTTGAGAATGGCGAAATTCAATATCCTGTAAGCGAAGTGACTATTGCAGGTAACTTAAAAGATATGTGGGCAAATATTGCCACGATGGGTGATGATATTGAGACGCGCAGTAATGTTCAGTGTGGATCGTTGTTGTTACCAGAAATGAGCATTGCAGGTGAGTAAATTTTAGATACTCATCACAACCTTTAATCTCAGCCCGCAATGGGCTGAGATATCGCGTTTATCAGTGTGCTTTTCAAACGATAAGATAAAAATAAGACGCGAACCTTCAGCTCTGCTTAACGGTGTAATTCACCCGCAGCTTCCGGTTGGTATAGAATTTCTAATACTTTAACCTTGGTTTCAAGGCCATTAGGCAGCTTCCAACTAATTTCATCATCAATGGCTAAACCCAATAGCGCAGCACCCATTGGTGCCATGACGGAGAGTTCAGTAGTGCTGTCTTTTAATGAAGCGGGATACACTAAAGTACGAGTGCGCTCTTCATTATTTTTTAAGTCCATAAAACGGACTTTGCTGTTCATTGTGACAATATTAGCAGGGATATCAGCTGGTGTAACAATGTCAGCACGATCTAATTCTTCATTCAATGCTTCAGCAATCGGACTATCTGCAAATGCCGGTTGTTCAAGTAATGAATCTAAACGTTCTGCATCAAGTTCGTTGATGATAATTGTTGGCTTTGTCATACCACACTCCAATTTATTCCAATGCAAAACAACACCCCCACGGGTGAGGTGGGGGTGTTGTTAAACTCATATAAGAGATAATAGGCGGTTCTGTATAAAAAAGAAAGAGACAGTGATCACAGTCTCTTTCGGGTTATTTAGTTAAGAAATGCTAATCTATTGTTTTCTATTGCGATTATTCTTCATCAAACCCCGATTCAAATAATGCGATAATAGCATCAATAGCTTCATTTTCATCACTACCAGTAACTTCTATATCAATTTGACTGCCTTGCTCTGAATCTAACATTAGCATAGCAATCACACTATCCGCTTGTGCTTCAACCCCTTCGTTGTTGCGTAAAATGACGGTTGATTGAAATGTTTTTACTAAATCAAACAACTTCATTGCAGGTCTTGCATGCATACCGAGTCGATTTTTAATCGCAACTTGTCGATATTGGGTCATTTGCGTTTTTCTAGTGTTCTGTGGCGTGATTGTACGTTTTTCCCTCTAGAGCGGAAATAATCTGCGAGTTGCTCAGCAACATAAACAGAACGGTGTTTACCTCCCGTACAACCAATCGCAACCGTTAAATAACTACGGTTATTGGTTTCTAACATCGGCAACCAAAGTTCAAGATAGCTTCTAGTTTGATAAATAAAGTTATGAACTTCGGTGTGTCTATCTAAAAATGCCGCGACAGGGCGATCTAAACCTGTCATTGGACGCAGTTTAGGATCCCAATGTGGATTTGGTAAGAATCGCACATCAAAAACATAATCCGCATCAATAGGAATACCATGCTTAAAGCCAAAGGATTCAAAAACCATCGTTAGCTCACGTTCACGCTTGCCTAATAAGCGAGTACGCAGCATTTCTGCAAGCTCATGAACTGACATTTCAGAGGTGTCAATGATGAGATCAGCTCGTGATCGTAATGGCTCAAGCAGATCACTCTCTGTATCAATCGCCATTTCTAATGAAAGATTTTTAGTTGAGAGAGGGTGCAGACGTCGTGTATCACTATAACGACGAATTAAGGTATTTCTATCTGCGTCTAAAAATAAGAGTTGTGGAGAATATTCAGCGGGTAAACTTTCCAGCGCTTTTTCGAAGATCTCCGGCGACTCTGGCATATTTCGGACATCAATACTGACTGCGGCAGCAGAAGCATCACGTTCAGCCAGTGTTTTTGCGAGCTCAGGTAAAAGATCAACAGGTAAGTTATCAACACAATAAAATCCCATGTCTTCAAGCGCACGCAAAGCGACCGACTTACCTGAACCAGAGCGTCCGCTGACTATCATCAGCACCATGAGGTAGCTCCCCTATAATTTCCCAGTGATGAATATCATTCCACTGTATGCTATTCGCGTCCTACTAAACCCGTAGGGGTTATTCAGTGATAATCTGATAAAGCTCTTCATCACTTTGTGCGGAGCGTAGTCGGCGACATAAATTTTTGTCTGCCAACTGTTTTGCAATCAAAGACAGTGTGTGTAAATGTTCCTTACATTGTGTTGCAGGAACGAGTAATGCGAACAACAAGTCGACAGGTTGATTATCAATAGCGTCGAAGGCAATAGGTTCGCTTAGGTGAAGAAACACACCAACTACTTTTTCTGTTTCATCACTTTCAATACGTCCATGAGGGATAGCCAAGCCACCCCCAATCCCTGTTGTACCGACTTTTTCACGCGTCAATAAGGCTTCAAATATCAGTGTTTCGGGTAAATTAAGTGCTTTTGCTGCATTTTCACTGATAATTTCTAACGCGCGCTTTTTACTCGTGCAATGTACATCATTATGCGTACATGCCAGAGAAAGTACGTCGCTAATATTCATCTTTGTATCGTTGTTCATTGTCTTATTCACTTAGACCAGCAAACCAGATGCCACAAAGTGACATCTGGTTTTTCGTTACTGATATTGATTAGGCGTTGGTTTAAACCGAGTCATAAACAACGCAGTAACTTCGCCGATTGTATCTCCATTTCACAATGGGAAATGAATTAATGTTGTCTCAGTTTATCTTTGTGTTTGGTTAATTGACGAGCCAGTTTATCCATTAATCCATCAATTGCTGCGTACATATCTTCTGCTTCTGCAGAGGCATGCAATTCACCGCCATTAACTTGAATGGTCGCTTCCGCGATTTTATTAACTTTCTCGACTTTCAGGATAACCTGAACGTTATTAATTTTGTCAAAGAACTGAGGTAATTTCGCGCTTTTTGCTTTGACGGTATCACGCAGAGCATCGGTTAATTCAATATTATGACCAGTGATTTGAAGTTCCATAGTGTCTTCCTTCTCAATTATGCTCAAACCAACTCTTTGCGTTGATTTGAAGGCGGGATGGATAATGACTCTCTATACTTCGCAACAGTACGTCGAGCAACTTGTATTCCAAGTTCTGCGAGCATATCAGCCAGTTTACTATCACTAAGTGGTTTCGCTGGATTTTCTGCTGCGATTAGTTTCTTCACTAAAGCCCTGATTGCTGTTGAAGAGGCTTCGCCTCCGCTATCAGTATTCACATGGCTAGAGAAAAAATACTTCAATTCGAAAATTCCTCTCGGGCAATGCAAAAATTTTTGCGTTGTCACGCGAGAAATGGTGGATTCGTGCATTTCAACCTGTTCAGCAATATCGGCTAACACTAGGGGTTTCATATGCTCTTCACCCAATTCGAAAAATGCCTGCTGTGTGTCAACAATGCAATGAGCGACTTTTAATAATGTCTCATTACGGCTTTCTAAACTTTTTATCAGCCATTTGGCTTCTTGTAAATTGTCACGAATAAATTTTCCATCGCTTTCATTTTGAGTCGATTGACCCAAAGCTGCATAAGTCTCATTTATTCGTAGGCGAGGAATGCTATCTGTATTTAACTCAACTTGCCAGCGTTCACCTGATTTTTTTACCAGTATATCTGGAATAACATACTCTGACTCGCCTGTATCAATACTTAATCCGGGCTTAGGATCAAGAGACTGGATCATCTCAATAACAGATTTTAGTGTCTCTTCGCGTAACTTCGTTTGACGCATCAATTGACGAAAATCACGGTTACCTAGCAACTCTAAATATTGGCTAATAACTAACTGCGTTTCTTTAAGATAGGGTGTTTCTGTTGAAAAAGCGGATAGCTGAATCAAAAGACACTCTTTTAAATCACGAGCAGCAACACCAATAGGATCAAAGCGTTGAATACGTTTTAATACGGCTTCGACTTCATCAAGCTCTAATTCATCATCGCCCATTCCAGAAAGGATGTCATCTGTTGTGACCGTTAAATATCCTGTTTCATCAACAGCATCGATAATACTTATCGCAATCGCTCTGTCTGTTTCTGAAAATGGAGTGAGATCAGCCTGCCATGTTAGGTAATCTTGCAATGAGGCAGTTGTTTCACCTTGATACAATGGAAGCTCATCATCAGTATAGTCATTACTGGTGCCAGAAGGCGTGCCTGCGGTGTAGATCTCTTCCCATTGAGTATCCAAAGGGAGATCATCAGGCATCTCTTTTTGCTCTAAAGCATCCAGCGTGTCGAACTCTTCAACTCCGTTTTCAGCTGTTGTTTCTGTTGTAGAGTCTGACTGATTCTCTGTATGAGAGGTCTCATCTGAAACGGGATCTTGTTGATCGTCGTCTTGTTCTAGAAGTGGATTAGACTCAAGCGCTTGCTGAATTTCTTGTTGTAATTCAAGCGTCGAAAGTTGCAACAAACGAATAGCCTGTTGTAGCTGTGGCGTCATTGCCAGTTGCTGACTAAGACGAAGTTGCAGACTTTGTTTCATAATAATGCGATGAGTCCTTTGCTGTTGTCATCCATGACAGAGTAAAAGTGAATCAAAGATTACAGGCGGAAGCCTTCACCTAAGTAAACACGTTTAACTTGCTCATTTTCAAGAATTTCTTCTGGTGAACCATGAGCGATAAGGTGACCTTGGCTGACGATATAAGCACGTTCACACACATCTAATGTTTCACGAACGTTATGGTCAGTAATCAGTACACCTAATCCATAATCACGTAGATGCTGGATAATTTTTTTAATATCTAATACCGAAATAGGGTCAACACCCGCAAAAGGTTCATCTAATAAAATGAATTTAGGGTTTGCTGCCAATGCCCGCGCGATTTCAACGCGGCGGCGTTCACCCCCTGATAATGATTGCCCTAAGCTGTTACGTAAGTGGCTGACATTAAACTCTTCTAGCAGTTCTTCTGCTCGATCTTTTCGTTCTTCAGGCGTTAAATCATGGCGGATTTCTAAGATCCCCATAATGTTGTCATAAACGCTTAAGCGTCTAAAAATAGACGCCTCTTGAGGAAGATAGCCAATGCCTTTACGTGCTCGTTCATGTAACGGTAACAGCGTAATGTCTTCATCATCAATTGTGATACTACCTGCATCACGAGCGACAATGCCAACAACCATATAGAATGTGGTTGTTTTACCTGCACCATTTGGTCCAAGTAAGCCGACAATCTCACCTGAATTAACGTTCAGGCTTACATCACCGACAACGGTGCGCCCTTTGTATGCTTTCGCTAAATTTTCAGCTTTTAACAGCGCCATAAAGTGTTACTTACCTTTGTTGTTAACACCAGGGCCTTTCTCTTGCAACTGGGAAGGCAGTAAAACAGTAGTCACTTGTTTACCTTTACCGCTAAAAGCTTCCATTTGCTGAGTTGGGACGAGATAAGTGATCTTATCACCGGTGATATTACTGTCTAATTGTTCAAGATAGGCTTTACCCGTTAAGGTCATTAACTCTTTATCCATTTCATAGGTCATTTTCTCGCCACGACCTTTGATAGGTTTACCATCATCTTGTAACTGATAAAAAGTCACTGGGTTACCAAAAGCTTCTATGACGATCCTTTTGGAGTCACCACCTGGGCGTGTGACAACAACTTTATCAGCACGAATATCGATAGATCCTTGTTTGATCACAACATTTTGTGTAAAGGTTGTGACGTTTTTTTCTAGATCAAGCGACTGTTTCTCTGAGTTCACAACAATAGGTTGTTGTGTGTCATCTTTAAGCGCCATCGCAGGTACACTTATCGCTAAAAGTGTACCGATAATCAGTGTATTACGGATTTTTTGATTCATTAGGGATCTCATAATAGGTGTTTACCTTTTCAATCAGCTCTGCACGTTTCTCGCGCAGATTGCCTCGCATTTTTAAGCCGACTGATTTCAGTCCGACGCCGATAATAGTCACTTCATCATCAGAGGAAACATCCTGTGTATCTAAATTTGCGATAGCGTTGTCTGTGCTTATTCTCTGTAGTTGAGAATCATCGGTTAAGCTATCAATTTGAACATCGCCATAAAGATAGAGCATTTTACTGTTTGTCAGCTTGGCTTTATTCGCGCGTACTGTCCATGTTGCATCCCCTGTCGGTGAATAGGTAGTTAAGACAGGGTTAGTAAACCATGTAAACTTCTGTTGAGCATAATTTTTGACATCATCAGCAACAAGTTTATATCCGAGTATACCCGTTGGCTCGTAAACAAAAGATATCGATGATTTGGATTGATAAGTTGGCTGACCATCATCAACAATCTCACCATCACCGAATTCAGTGTTATTAGTGTAGTTCCAGCCAATCAGCGCAAGGGCGGTAATGGCAAGAATTAAGGTAAACCAGGATTTTAATTTATTCATTCTGTATCGTTATACGTTAAATCGAAAGACCTTTAGCTTCTTCAAGCCGACCTTGCGCTAAAAGGATTAAATCACACAACTCTCGTACTGCACCACGCCCTCCCGCAATGCGGGTTACATAATTAGCATGAGGTGTAAGTAATGGATGAGCATCAGCCACGGCAACGGAAAGTCCTACTTTTTCCATTACAGGTAAATCAATCAGGTCGTCACCAATATAGGCTGTTTGTTCAGGTTTAAGGTTTAGTGTATCTAACAGTTGTTGATACGCCAAAAGCTTATTATGCTGACCTTGGTAAAGATATGTAATGCCAAGGGTCTTAGCACGACCTTCTAACAGTTTAGACTGACGACCTGTAATGATAGCAACCTCAATGCCGGATGTAAGCAAACAACGGATGCCATACCCATCACGGACATTAAAAGCTTTTAATTCTTCGCCATTATTGCCCATGTAAATGAGTCCGTCTGACATCACACCATCAACATCACAAATCAGCAATTGGATTTTTTCTGCTTTTTTGATGATTTGTTCGCTTACTGCACCATAACAAGTTTCTATCATTGTATTCATTTTTATCCTTCGAACGTTATGACTATCTTATACAACACCAGCCTGTAATAAATCATGCATATGCAAAACACCTAACAGGATATCACTATCTTGTTCCGTCACTAATAGCGAGGTGATATGTTTTGCTTGCATTAAATTCAGTGCTTCAACCGCTAAACAATCTGGGCGAATACGAATACCGCCTCTTGTCATCACATCTGAGATTTTGGCATTATTTAGATCTATCCCTAAATCAAATATTCTTCGTAAGTCACCATCAGTAAAAATACCGTTGATCAGCATACTATCATCGCAAATGACGGTCATTCCTAATTTTTTACGGGTTATCTCGACAAGAGCTTCACGTAAAGTGGCATCTTTGGTGACGCGCGGAATATCTGCCTCTTTATTCATTAAATCACTGACATGAAGGAGTAATTTACGACCTAGTGCACCACCAGGATGAGAAAGCGCAAAATCTTCAGCGGTAAAACCACGGGCACGTAAAAGTGCGATCGCTAGCGCATCCCCCATGACTAAGGTTGCCGTTGTACTGGTTGTTGGGGCAAGCCCTAAAGGACAGGCTTCTTTAGGTACTTTGATACAAAGATGAATATCAGACGCTTTCCCCATTGTACTTTGAGGAGTGCGTGTCATACAAATCAGTGTTATCTGTTTACGTTTCAGTACTGGAATAAGCGCAAGGATCTCGCTGGCTTCCCCTGAGTTTGAAATCGCTAGAACGATATCTTTTTCTGTCACCATTCCTAAGTCACCGTGGCTGGCTTCACCAGGATGAACAAAGAAAGAAGGTGTTCCTGTACTGGCGAATGTTGCAGCAATTTTATGCCCAATATGGCCAGATTTACCCATACCCATCACAATCACTCGACCTTGGCAGTGAAAAATTTTTTCACAGGCAAGCGTAAAATCATCGTTGATATATTGTTCTAGTTCAGCTAACCCATCACGCTCAATATGAAGGACTTTTTTACCCGCTTGCTGAAAATCAAACTCGGTCATTTTTTTGTACCATTTATTTTAGGTTAAGAGAGAATGTGCGACGCACAACACCGTAATATAAACAATAAAGCAAACTAACAAGAATATCCCTTTTCCTCGATTAAGACGCTGTTTGCGCCCTAATGAAAAGAGAGAAAACAGTAAACTGGCGACACCAAGTACAGCAAAACTAAAATAAAATGTATTGATATTAAATGTGCTTGGTGAGAGTAATGCTGGCATGCCCAAGACAAAAGTTAGATTGAAAATATTAGCACCTATAATATTCCCTAATGCTAACTCATTCTCGCGTCTTAGTGCTGCCACAATGGTTGTTGCTAACTCAGGTAGGCTTGTTCCAATAGATAGCAAGGTTAAACCAACAAAAAATCCACTAAGATGATACTGTTGCATTAAAATAAAGACATTATCTAATATCATTTGGGTCGCAACTGGAATAATCAGTAAAGCAATAACGACCCAAAAAAGTGCAACAGAATTACGGGGATTTGTCTGTAATTCAAAACGGGTTAAGGTTTCTAAAGGTAATACGTGGCGCTCTTGTGTTAGTGTTTTATGCATTGTTTTTATCATTAGAAAAATGGATGCAAAACCAATAAAAAAGAGCAGTGAGCCTTCTCTAAGCCCTAAGTTTCCGCTAGAAACAATAATGCCAACGAGCATGATGACTATAATCATTAAGGGAAGCTCTTTTTTTAGCACTGCGGACTGAATGTTCATGGGGTAAATCATCGCGCCAATACCTGCGATGAGGAGAAGGTTGGTGAGTGTCGAGCCAATGGCTGTCCCGATAGCGATATCAGGCAAATTATGAACTGCGGCATCAGTTGAAACAAAAAGCTCAGGCAGTGAAGTACCAGTACCTACAATTAAGATACCGATAACGGCTGGCGGAATTTTTAACGATTGCGCAAAAACGCTCGCACCATAAACTAATCGGTCTGATGCATAAACAAGTAACATCAACCCAAAAATTAAAAGAGACAAAGTAATCAACATGCCATCAGTTTTCCAACAATGAGCGAATAAAGAAAAAACCAATAAGACAGGGCTGATAAAAAAACATATTGTCAAAAGGTTTTGCTAATTAACCATATTTTGACTAGCCAAGCACGAAAAGTAAAATTAACCGTGCAATAAATTGCTAAATAGTGGTGATTTCTTTGTAACATGGCGAATGACCTGCCAAAATAGCGTAAAAATTCGTTTATGCAGACAGGCTTGAGGATGTTTTATTCATGAACGCACAATCTGACAATCTAATTGAAGTGCGCAATATGAACTTCACTCGCGGTAGCAGAAAGATCTTCTCTGAGATCAATCTTGTTGTACCGAGAGGGAAAGTGACTGCGATTATGGGCCCTTCAGGGATTGGTAAAACAACCTTGTTACGTCTAATGGGAGGACAAATCCTTCCAGATAGTGGTGAAATTTGGTTTGATGGCGATAATATTCCTGCGCTATCACGTTCTGCGTTGTATCAGGCAAGAAAAAAAATGAGTATGCTTTTTCAATCAGGCGCACTGTTCACTGACATGAATGTGTTTGAAAATGTGGCGTTTCCACTAAGAGAGCATACAAATTTACCTGAAGCATTGATCCGTACAACGGTGATGATGAAACTTGAAGCCGTGGGATTACGTGGTGCGGCAAGTTTAATGCCTTCTGAATTATCAGGAGGAATGGCGAGAAGGGCGGCATTAGCAAGAGCTATCGCGCTTGATCCTGAACTGATTATGTTTGATGAGCCTTTTGTTGGGCAAGATCCTATCACAATGGGTGTGCTGGTTAAGCTAATTGATGAGTTAAATCATGCGCTTGGTGTGACTTGTGTTGTGGTTTCCCATGATGTACCCGAAGTGTTGAGTATCGCAGATTACGCCTATATTGTTGCGGAGCAGAAAGTGATTGCTCAAGGCAGTGCACAAGAATTACAGGATAACCCAGATAGGCAAGTAAGGCAGTTTTTAGATGGTATTGCTGATGGCCCTGTGCCTTTCCGTTTTCCTGCGGGAGATTATCAGGACGACCTATTAGGACGAGGAAATTAGTACGTGGTAAATTTATTATCTCGCATTGGTACTAGAGCATTAGCGATTTTTGCAACCTTCGGGAGAGCTGGCATTATGCTCTTTCGAGCATTAGTCGGTAAGCCCGAATTTCGTAAACAGTGGCCTCTGTTAATGAAGCAACTGTATAACGTTGGTGTTCAATCCTTATTAATTATCATGGTGTCTGGGCTGTTTATTGGCATGGTGTTGGGATTACAAGGCTATCTTGTTTTAACCACTTTTAGTGCTGAAGCTAGTCTTGGCATGATGGTCGCACTCTCATTGTTAAGAGAATTAGGTCCTGTGGTGACTGCATTATTATTTGCAGGTCGAGCAGGTTCAGCCTTAACCGCTGAAATCGGCTTAATGAAAGCCACAGAACAAATTTCTAGTTTAGAAATGATGGCAGTCGATCCTTTAAGACGTGTCGTTGCTCCTCGCTTTTGGGCGGGGCTTATTAGTATGCCATTACTTTCACTTATTTTTGTTGCCATCGGTATTTGGGGCGGTGCAATTGTGGGGGTGGATTGGAAAGGGATCGATGAAGGCTTTTTCTGGGCATCTATGCAGGGTGCCGTTGAATGGCGACTCGATTTAGTGAACTGCTTTATTAAAAGTGTCGTTTTTGCCATTACCGTCACTTGGATAGCGCTCTTTAACGGGTATGACGCAATCCCAACATCAGAAGGGATTAGCAGAGCAACAACACGTACTGTTGTTCATTCATCGTTAGCCGTATTGGGTTTAGATTTTGTGCTAACAGCACTGATGTTTGGGAACTAAGTCATGCAAAGTAAAAAAATTGAAGTTTGGGTTGGTCTATTTGTTCTGATTGCGTTAGCTGCTGTGATTTTCTTATGTCTTAAAGTCGCTGATATTAAAGAAATGGGTAACCAACCGACTTATCGCGTTTATGCCAGCTTCGGTAATATTGGTGGGTTAAAAGAGCGCTCTCCAGTTAAGATTGGTGGTGTGGTGATTGGTCGTGTTTCTTCTATCACCTTAAAAGAAGAAGATGAAGGAAACTATCGCCCTGAAGTCGCGCTCGATATTCTGAGCATTTATGACCACATTCCAGAAAGTAGCTCACTGTCTATTCGTACATCTGGTTTATTAGGTGAGCAGTTCCTTGCATTGAATTTAGGTTTTTATGATGAAGCGTTAGATTCTACTCTGTTAAAAGACGGGGGACGGATCACAAACACTAATTCAGCAATGGTGCTAGAAGATCTTATTGGTCAATTCCTTTATAAAACGGGTGATGGTGATGATTCAGCTAAATCTGAATCTAAACCAACAGAAGAACACTCTGCATTACCTTAATCATGAATTCCTATACGATGCACTTATACATTTAGCTAGATTTTGCGTAATAAATGCATCGTATTATTGAAACCCTATTTGAGGAGAAGCGAACGTATGTTTAAACGCTTATTGATGGTCGCACTATTAGTGATAACGCCTTTTGCTATGGCGGTAGATAAAACCAATCCTTACGCATTGATGGAAGATGCGGCACAAAAGACCTTTAGTAAATTAAAAAATGAACAGCCTGAAATTCGTAAAAATCCTGAACTTTTACGTCAAATTGTTCAGCAAGAATTACTGCCTTATGTACATATTAAATATGCAGGTGCATTAGTGTTAGGCCCACATTATCGTAATGCAACACCAGCGCAACGTGATGCTTATTTCACTGCATTTGAAGCGTATCTTGCTCAAGTCTATGGTCAAGCATTAGCCATGTATGAAGGTCAAGAATACCGTATTGAGCCAGCAAAACCTTTCGCAGATAAGTCAACGCTAACTATTCGCGTCACCATTATCGATACAAATGGCCGCCCACCTGTTCGCCTTGATTTCCAATGGCGTAAAAACAGTAAAACAGGTGAATGGCAAGCTTATGATATGATTGCTGAAGGTGTAAGCATGATCACAACAAAACAGAATGAGTGGTCAGATATTTTAAATTCTAAAGGTGTTGATGGTTTAACAAAACAGTTAGAAATCAGTGCTAAAACACCAATCACACTGGATGAGAAAAAATAACATGTCAGCTTCGTTAAATTGGGAAAAAAAGGAGGGTGTCCTCTATTTCCAAGGAACGCTAGATCGTGAAACGTTATTGCCTGCTTGGCAGCAGCGTAAAGCATTATTAGCTGATATTAATATCATTGATATTTCTGCCTTAGGACATATTGATTCAACAGGGTTGGCACTTTTTGTTCACTTAAAAGCAGAAATGGAAGAGCAAAATCGTCAATTTATTATTCAAGGTGTAAGTGAGCGTTTTCAAACATTAATTACACTCTATGATCTTGATGAAATTATGAATATTGCCTAATACAGATTTTTGAGTAAAGGTATTAAAAAGCCCCCTTCGTGATACTTTTATCATTAAGGGGGTTTTTGATGGTTTAAGAGTAGAGCGGATTCCATTAGGATAGACGACTGATTATTATTTTAACGTTGAGATTGAGCAATTATGGATACAAATGAAATCAAACAAGTATTAATGGACAGCCTGTCGTTAGATGAAGTCATCGTCAATGGTGATGGTAGTCATTTTCAAGTTGTCGTTGTTGGCGCAATGTTTGAGGGAATGAGCAGAGTAAAACAACAACAAACCATTTATGCCCCTTTGATGGAATATATCGCAGATAACCGTATTCACGCTTTGTCTATTAAAGCCTACACACCTGAAGAGTGGAAGAGAGATCGTAAACTTAACGGGCTTTAATCCAGTAGGTATACAGCGTACAGCAAAATAAAAAGAGAGTTCTACAGATGGATAAATTTAGAGTACAAGGACCAACCTGTTTATCAGGTGAGGTCACTATTTCAGGCGCAAAAAATGCCGCACTACCAATCCTGTTCGCTGCGATCCTTGCCGAAGAGCCAGTAGAATTAACCAATGTTCCTAAATTAAAAGATATCGATACAACGATTAAGTTACTTAATCGCTTGGGAACTAATGTTGAACGTAATGGCTCTGTTTTTGTTGATGCTCGTAACATTAATGAATTTTGCGCTCCTTACGAGTTAGTAAAAACCATGCGTGCTTCTATTTGGGCTTTAGGCCCGCTGGTGGCTCGTTTTGGTCAAGGTCAGGTTTCTTTACCGGGTGGCTGTGCCATTGGTGCTCGTCCTGTTGATCTTCATATCACAGGTTTAGAGCAATTAGGCGCTGAAATTACACTGGATGAAGGTTATGTGAAAGCACGTGTTAATGGGCGTTTAAAAGGCGCACATATTGTCATGGATAAAGTGAGCGTGGGCGCCACTATCACTATTATGACGGCTGCGGTATTAGCTGAAGGCAAAACCATCATTGAAAATGCGGCAAGAGAGCCTGAAATTGAAGATACCGCAAACTTCCTCAATACATTAGGTGCCAAAATTAGTGGTGCAGGTACAGACAGCATTACTATTGAAGGTGTAGAACGCCTTGGTGGCGGTACTTATCAAATTCTACCTGATCGTATTGAAACAGGGACTTTCTTAGTTGCTGCTGCTATTTCGCGTGGTCGCGTTGTTTGTCGTAATGCAAAACCTGATACGTTAGATGCTGTGTTAGCAAAATTACGTGAAGCTGGTGCAGATATTGAAGTGGGTGAAGATTGGATAAGCCTTGATATGCATGGTAAACGCCCTAAAGCGGTAACATTGCGTACTGCGCCACATCCGGGTTTTCCAACCGATATGCAAGCACAATTTAGCCTTTTAAATTTAGTTGCTGAAGGCGCGGGCATGATCACTGAAACTATTTTTGAAAATCGTTTTATGCACATTCCTGAGCTTATCCGTATGGGCGCTCACGCTGAAATTGAAAGCAATACTGTGTTATGCCACGGTGTTGAAAAACTGTCAGGCGCACAAGTGATGGCAACCGATTTACGTGCTTCTGCAAGTCTAGTACTTGCAGGCTGTATTGCTGAAGGCACAACCATTGTTGATCGTATTTATCATATCGACCGTGGTTATGAAAATATTGAAGCCAAATTACAAGGATTAGGGGCAAAAATAGAACGTTTGCGCTCTAATGACTAATTTATTTTAGTTATCCTTTTTTAGCGATTTAAAACCATAGTGCATTGTTGTGCTATGGTTTTTTTTTGCGCATTATTTCAATAGGGCTCTCAATAGAATAGGATAATTCATAAGGCATTTCTTGCGTGACAAGATACAGTAAGAAAATAGACCTGTTTTAGAGAAATCTCTATGAGCTAAAAGGAAGGGACATATATGCAGGTAACAAGGAAACAAGAGCGCCTAGTTCGCCAAGCACTGGATGAATGGCAACAATCTGGTGCAATCTCGACACAAGAATATCAACAATTAGGAAGTACGTTGCATCGTATTCCTTTTGATTGGAAAAGATTAAGTCGCTACGCATTTTGGATAGCAATGGTCTGTTTGATTATTGCCGCTGGGAGTATCTTTAGCGATAGCGCATTAGTCTATTATTTAATTGAGATTTTTAGTGTTTCTGAAATTATGCGAGTTATCTCTCCTGCACTTATTGCTTCTGCGCTCTATTTATGGGGATTTAAACGTCAGCGAAAAGAGACACAGTGGCATTACAGTACTGAGTTTATTCTCTTTTTAGGTGTGATGTTTACGGCTATTTTCCTTTGGCAACTGGGAGAATTACTGGATACAGGAAGTGGTCATATTGCTCCTCTCTTTCTAATCGGTTGTGTTATTTATGGTGCAATTGGATTTATCAGTCGTTCCTCGTTGGTGTGGTTATTCTTCTTATTGATGTTAGGAAATTGGTTTGGTGCTGAAACTGGCTATATGTCAGGATGGGGCGCTTATTGGTTAGGGATGAACTATCCTATCCGCTTTGTCTTCTTTGGCGCAGTATTATTAGCAAGCTGTTATTTCCTACAAAATATATTGATACACCGTCGTTTATTTACCATGACAAAAATAATGGGGCTGACTTATCTGTTTATTGCACTATGGATAATGTCTATTTTCGGTAATTACGATCCAGATACGTGGTATCGCACTTCAAGTGTGAATTTATTGCCTTGGGCGCTATTATTTGGTGTTGTCGCCGTTATCTGTATTTATATAAGCCTTAAAACAGATGACGGTATGTTAAGAGGATTTGGCCTAACATTCCTTGGTATCAACCTTTATACCCGATTCTTTGAATATTTCTGGGATAGTTTACACAGTGCGATTTTTTTCTTTATTTTGGCGGTTTCACTGATTTTAATTGGGCGAAAAGCCGAAAAAATTTGGCATGCTGTTGAAAATAACTCAATTGCTAATAAAGAGAGTAAGAGCGAATAGTATAATTAACGATATGATAGGAGAGCTAATCCTATGGAAAAGCGAAGTTGTCATCTTCCTTTAGAAGTGAGCTGTGTTGCATGCCATTATTTTGTTTTCAAAGATAAAGATGAGGCATTTTTTGAGATCTGCCCCGTATGTGGCTGGCAAAATGATGGTACTAAAGAAGGACAATATAGCGGTTGTAATCACAGCACATTAGAGGACTATCGTAATACCCAAAGCTTTAAAGAAAGTTGCTTACAAAGTGCAACGTTCTATATGAAATCTCCCTACTAGTCAAAAATAGGGAGATTTTTTTGTTAGTTATGATTCTGGTTGGTATTCCGAAATGGTGACATCGACATTAATTTCATTGCCATCACGCAATAATGTTACAGGTAATACCGTACCGGGGCGCGTCTCAGCAATATAATCCATCATTTCCATCGCAGAAGTCGCTGGTGCATGATTAATGCTAAGAATGATATCGCCAGTTTTTATTCCTGCTTTATCTGCTGGGCTATTTGGTGTGATACGGAAAATGCGCAACCCTTGAATTTGTTTGATGTCGGTATTTGATGAACGAATTTTAGGTAATTCTTTTGCTGTGATACCAATAAAACCACGAATAACACGACCATCACGAATAAGCTTATTCATAATTTTTACAGCAAGTTCAGTCGGAATAGCGAAGCCTAATCCTTCTGCACTAGGGCGATATCCATTATAAGTACCTGAATCAAACGTCATGGTATTAATACCCACAAGTTCGCCTTCAGTATTAATTAATGCGCCACCCGAGTTGCCTTCATTAATTGAGGCATCTGTTTGTAGAAAGTTTTGGTAGCGTGTTGGACTTAACCCAACTCGACCCGTAGCACTGATGATCCCTTGAGTAATAGTTTGTCCAATATTAAAGGGATTACCAATAGCCAGTACAACATCACCAACATGAGAAATTCGTTTACTATTAATGGGGATCGTCGGGAGTTTATCTGCATCAATCTTTAACACAGCAAGATCAGTTAATGGATCAGAGCCAACGAGTAAACCTTCATAGAGATCACCATTTTGTAACGCAACAATAATTTGATCAGCATTATTAATAACATGTTGATTTGTCAGAATATAACCACGACCATCCATAATGACGCCAGCGCCTAAAGATGTCAGCTCACGACCTTCTTGAGAAAAGCTTCCCATCGTACTGCTATAAACATTAACAACCGCAGGGGCGGCTCGTCGTACTGCTGTGTTATAGCTAAAAGGCGCATTGAGAAAATCGCCATTAAGTAGGCGTTCAATAAAAATAGGGCGAATTGAAGGAACTGCAATCAAAAGAATTGCTGCTGTGAGAAGACCAATTAGAGTTGATCGCAGTAATTTAGTTAACATAAAAATCCTGTATTTATGTCTGACTGTGAAATTATTCGCGTAGAAGGGGTGAGAATAGCATAGTTTAACTTATGAAAGCATCGCTCAACGCATAAAATCCCCTTTTAAGCCAATGACGCTCATCAAAAATAGATATAAAAAAAGCCCTATAATAGATATTACAGGGCTAAGGAAATCAATAAATTAGATAGGTGAAAGCTTACTTCTTAGCGCGGTGTATTACGTAACAGCAGATAAATTTGTTCATTGCCACGTTGAATATTCAATGCAAGAACAGGCGGTTTAGCATCAATTGCTTTGCGTAAATCGCCTAGTGATGTAATTGGCGTATTATTGATACCAATAATAAGGTCGCCTTTTTGTAAACCAGATGCAGCAGCGGCTGAATCTTTTTCGACAGAATCGACTGCAACAGCTTTCACTTGTTTATTCACATAGTTACTTAATGTTGCACCTTGTAGTGCAGGAGAGAAGTTATCTGCGCGTGTTGCATCTGCCGATTGTTTCTCTAATGTCACTTTCACATCCATTGGTTTACCTTGACGGATTAAACCAATTAGGATCTCTTTACCTGGCGGTGTTGTACCCACTTTAGCTCTTAATTCAGCAAAGCTATTGATACGTTTACCATCAACTGAAATTAAAACGTCACCCGGTTTAATGCCTGCTTTTGCAGCAGATGAATCTGGCATTACTTCGCTAACAAAAGCACCGCGTTGTGCATCAATATTAAAGGATTTCGCCAGATCAGAATTCATTTCTGTACCGCGAATACCTAATATGCCACGTTTAACTTCACCATGAGAAATCAGTTGTTGGCTAAGGTCACGCGCCATATTGCTTGGGATGGCGAAGCCAATACCGATATTGCCACCACCTGGTGCTAAAATAGCAGTGTTAATTCCGATTAACTCACCATTCAAGTTAACGAGCGCGCCACCAGAGTTACCACGGTTGATTGAAGCATCGGTCTGGATAAAGTTCTCTAAACCTTCAAGATTTAAACCGCTACGACCTAGTGCGGAAATAATACCGGATGTTGCTGTTTGGCCTAAACCAAATGGGTTACCGACTGCAACCGCAAAGTCACCAACACGTAGTTGGTCAGAATCCGCCATTTTAATTGCGGTTAAGTTGGTTGGTTTTTCAATTTGCAGTAATGCGATATCGGTTTGTGGATCGCTACCAATTAATTTTGCACTAAATTCACGGCCATCATTAATTTGCAGTTGAATTTTATCTGCACCATCAACAACGTGGTTATTTGTTAATACATAGCCTTTTTGTGCATCAATAATGACGCCAGAGCCTAAGCCTTCAAAAGGGCGTACACTTTGTTGTTGTGATGGGAAATTGGGGCCAAAGAAGAATTTGAACTCTTCGGGCACTTGCTGGTTTTGTACTCGCGTTCCTGAAACGTGCACACTGACAACCGCAGGTAACACTTTTTCTAACATCGGTGCAAGGCTTGGCAGTTGTTCGCCTGATGGCATCACAGCAGGTAGTGCAGCCATACTGGTTGCTGGAATAGTAGAGAGTGAAAGTCCGACACTCATTGCTAATGCACTAAGTAATAATTTTCTTTTTTTAGTCAACATGAATTAGAGTCTCTTGATACAGTTATCAAAATAAAAGTTTTTGCTCAAAATGAGCGCGATGTCACTAAGACCTGTACTGACAAAGGAAAGTTCATTAAGACATGATGTGCTTTGCTTCCTTTTACACGGATTTACAAGACAAAAGCTATCTTTAAAACCATAGCAAATAATTGTCATTTTATGACGTTTGTTAGAAAGAAAAACGCCACAAAAAATGTGGCGTTTTTAATATTAACTGTCTTTTTTATCTGTGGGTCTGAACAATCCAGATGCTCCTTCGGAGTAATCACGAGGTGGCATTTTTATTGGAGATTGGTCATTCGCTGCTTCTGATTCGCTTAAACGGTAATTAAATGGATTTTCTTGAGCAGGCATATCAGGCATGAGCTCATTAGAGCTTTTTGCCATATGTTGATAAAGCTGACGGTAATCTCTCGCCATGTTATCTAATAGTTCAGCACTTCTAGCAAAGTGGCTGACAAGCTCATTGCGATAAGTATCAAGTTCTTCTTTTTTTGTGTCTAACTCTGCTTTGATAGCATCTTGTTGACGAAGGGTGCTGTTACCGTAACGCATTGCAAGTGCGCCGATAATAAGACCGACAACTAATCCAATCAGTGCATAAACCCAAACCATGGCAACTCCTTTTCATCTAATAGTGAGGACGATGGATTCTTATAACATCATAACCGCTAAAAGGCATGGGTGGAATAATATCCTTAAGCTTAATATAAAATTCGTGTGTTACGTTGATGTTAAAACAATTCTTAATGCTTATAATAGAGCCATTCGACAGACACAAATCAGTATGTCAGAAAATTAAGGATAAGAGGGCATTCATGACTGTTAGTACGCCGTTATCACTTTATGAAGCCGCATTGAAGCAAGGTGATTATCAACCTGATGATGTTCAGAGAAAAACGGTTCTCCATCTTCAACAGATATACCATGCATTATTAAAAGAGACTCCACCAGAAAAAAATTCGCTAACCCAACGATTATTCGGGCGAATTCGCACAAAAAAACAGATTGTTACACCAGAACGTGGTCTATATATGTGGGGCGGTGTTGGACGAGGTAAAACATGGCTCATGGATATGTTTTATCTAAGCTTGCCGACAGAACGAAAGCTTCGCTTACATTTCCATCGCTTTATGTTACGTGTTCAAGAAGAACTAAAAAACTTACAAGGCCATGAAAATCCGCTAGAAATTATTGCTGATGGATTTAAAACGCAAACTGATGTGCTCTGTTTTGATGAGTTTTTCGTTTCTGATATTACTGATGCGATGATTTTAGGTACCTTGCTTGAGGCGTTATTTGCTAGAGGTATCACATTGGTGGCGACATCAAATATTCCACCTGATGAGCTTTATCGTAACGGATTACAGCGTTCTCGTTTTTTACCTGCAATAGAGCAAATCAAACAACACTGCGATATTTTAAATGTGGATGCAGGGATTGATTATCGACTAAGAACATTAACGCAAGCGCATCTTTTTTTATCTCCACTTAATGATAAAAATCGTCAGGAGATGGATAGAATTTTCATGCACTTGGCAACCAGCGAACCGCAAGTTGATTGTACCTTAACCATTAACCATCGCCCCATGAAAGTAAGAAAAGCATCTAATGGGGTACTCGCTATTAATTTTTCAACCTTGTGTATGGAACCACGTAGTCAGCTTGATTACATTGAGCTTTCTAAGCATTACCACTCTGTTTTGTTATATGACATGGAGCAAATGGGGACATTAAATGAAGACGCTGCGCGTCGGTTTCTAGCGCTTGTTGATGAGTTTTATGAGCGTAAGGTGAAACTTATTATTAATGCAAATGTAGAAATGAACGAGATTTACCAAGGTGATTTTTTACGTTTTGAATATAAACGTTGCTTATCTCGTTTACAAGAGATGCAAAGTGAAGAATATTTAGTACAACCCCATCTCGCTTAATTTTTAATTCTTGAAGAAAGTCATCTTTCATTATGGTAGGATGACGCAGGTTAAGTTGCTTGATGTTTTTTTCTATGAAAATAGAGTGCATTAGGCAGCTTACAAGCGCTCTGGAAAGGAACAATTCTTCTCTTCAGGTAGCAAGAATTTATCAGTCAAATCAGAAAAAAGTGCCAGATTCGTTTTTTTCGCTGAAATATTGAAAAAGAATTCAATTGTTTTTCAATTATGACTCGATTTTTTTTTCTGACTTCTCTATAATCTTGCGACCCCACGTTGCAGCAAGTTTTTTATTTCCCAAAAAACTCGCATTTTAGAGTCAGCAGTGCTACTCGAAGGGGTAGGTTTGCTGGACACAAGAGTCGTGTGAACCTCAATAGTATTTGAACCGAGCGTTCACCAACGTGTAACTAAACATTGGGTAATTTTCAATAATGAAAACTTTTACAGCTAAACCAGAAACCGTAAAACGCGACTGGTACGTTGTTGATGCAGACGGCAAAACTTTAGGCCGTTTAGCAACTGAAATTGCTAGCCGTTTACGCGGTAAGCACAAAGCGGAATACACTCCGCACGTTGATACTGGTGATTACATCATCGTTTTAAACGCTGAGAAAGTAGCGGTAACTGGTCATAAACGTACTGACAAAGTTTACTACCGTCATACTGGTCACGTAGGTGGTATCAAACAAGCGACTTTCGAAGAGATGATCGCCCGTAGTCCTGAGCGTGTAATCGAAATCGCGGTAAAAGGCATGCTGCCAAAAGGGCCTCTGGGTCGTGCGATGTATCGTAAACTGAAAGTTTACGCAGGATCTGAGCACAACCACGCGGCACAACAACCGCAAGTTCTGGACATTTAATCGGGATAATAGGCAATGGCTGATAATCAATACTACGGCACAGGTCGCCGCAAAAGTTCTTCCGCACGTGTCTTCATTAAGCCAGGTAGCGGTAATATCGTAATCAACAAACGTAGCCTAGAAGTTTACTTCGGCCGCGAAACAGCACGTATGGTTGTTCGTCAACCGCTGGAATTAGTTGATATGCTGGGTAAATTAGATTTATACATCACTGTTAAAGGTGGTGGTATTTCTGGTCAAGCTGGCGCGATCCGTCACGGTATCACTCGTGCACTGATGGAATATGATGAGACTCTACGTTCTGATCTGCGTAAAGCTGGTTTCGTAACCCGTGATGCGCGTTCTGTTGAACGTAAGAAAGTGGGTCTGCGTAAAGCACGTCGTCGTCCACAGTTCTCTAAACGTTAATTTGTTATCTTTAGATATCAATTTGATGTTGAAAACCCGTCTTCACAGGCGGGTTTTTTATTTTTAACTTATTTGTGCTTATTAATAATAAAAACATAATGTTGCTAATACATGAGGCTGTTACTCATAAAACAGGCTATATGTAAGATAACGATAGTATTAAAAAGTCTATTTTTCAGATGTTATCTCTAAATAATTTCATTTTTTGATATTATAATCTTACTTTTAAGGTAGTGTGGCATATTGTGTTGAATTATTTGCATTAGCCCCCCTAAGTAACATGAATTCTGGTAGAATAGCGAGCTTTGATGTCTTTCTTTCTATGACTTCATCATGTTGCCAATGGGTATATTGATCGTAATACCAGTGATGAGTTTGAAAGTCATACCAAAATTATTATGACAATATGATTGTTGAATGATTATTTTGGTATTACTTGATAATGATATGTGCCGCAAAGACAGGTGAGTTTTTAACCCTGTAAAATATGATTATCCCACGATAACACTGTTATACAGGTAGTTACCCAATGCAGTTAATAGCTTAAATGTTTATTTAGGTCTACTGCGTTTGTGTGCTTGTCTTTTAGGAATGGGGAAATGGAAAAGGCATTGTGCTAATTCATTTCTTTAATTGATTAACTTGGAGGTTTTCATGGCTGTCGCTGCCAACAAACGTTCGGTAATGACTTTGTTTTCCGGTCCGACTGATATTTTCAGCCATCAGGTCAGAATTGTCCTAGCGGAGAAAGGTGTCAGTGTTGAAATTGAACAGGTTGAAGCTGGTAATCTTCCACAGGATCTTATCGATCTAAACCCTTACCAAAGTGTACCGACTTTGGTTGATCGTGAGCTGACTCTGTATGATTCACGCATCATCATGGAATACCTTGATGAACGCTTCCCTCATCCTCCTTTAATGCCAGTTTATCCTGTTGCTCGTGGTAGCAGCCGTTTAATGATGCATCGCATCGAGCATGATTGGTATTCTTTAATGAACACCATCGAAAAAGGAACTGAACAGCAAGCAAATGCCGCTCGTAAACAGTTAGCAGAAGAGCTACTGGCTGTATCTCCTGTGTTTAAAGAATATCCTTACTTTATGAGTGAAGAGTTCAGCTTAGTAGATTGCTACCTTGCTCCTCTGTTATGGCGTTTACCAGTGCTCGGTGTAGATTTAAGTGGTGCTGGCGCTAAAGATGTACAAATTTATATGCAGCGTGTTTTTGAGCGTGATTCTTTCCTCGCGTCATTAACCGAAGCAGAGCGTGAGATGCGCTTACCTTCAAGAGGGTAATTAAGTATGGAGATTATGGATATGTCTCCGCGTCGTCCGCATTTATTACGTGCGCATTATGACTGGATCATCGAAAACGATTTAACACCACATTTAGTTGTTGATGTGAATGTTGTCGGTGTTCAAGTCCCAATGGAATATGCGCATGATGGTCAAATTGTACTAAATATTTCATCTCGTGCTGTAGATGAATTAGAGTTAACACCGTATCAGGTTTTATTTAGTGCAAGCTTTGGTGGCATACCTCGTAAAGTGCGAGTGCCTATGGCTGCTGTTATGGCTATTTATGCGAGAGAAAACGGTGCGGGAATGATGTTTGAGCCAGAGCCTGCTTATGAATCTGGTGCATCATTACAGTTTGCTGAAGATGAGCATCAAGAAACACCAGATGCTCCTGTTGGCGAAGTCTTATCATTAGTAACGGATAAACCTGTTTCTGATGATGTAACGCCACCAGATGATGATCCAGAGCCACCTCGTCCTACAGGTCGTCCATCATTGCGTGTAGTGAAATAAGAGATTATCTTATTTGTATTAATGAAAAACCCAGTTCATTTGAACTGGGTTTTTTTGTACATAAAAAAACGCCCTATATTTCTATAGGGCGTTTAAATTAATGATTGGGCTGAAATTATTTCAGCAGTTCTTCTAAACAACCAGTGTAAAGATTAACTGCAGTCATTAATTGTTTTTCGTCGAAGTCAAAGCCTGCTTGGTGGTGACCCGCTGTTCTATCGGCACCAACAACGAAGTACAGTGATTTACCACCACAACGTTGTACCCGTTTTGCTAATACTGTTGCATCTTCACTACCACCGAATGGGCGAGTTGCAACCGCAGTTAGTTCAGAATGTTTACCTACAACTTTGGTCATAACATCAATCAGTTCTTGGTCATTCGTCAAGTCAACGGCTTCACCCATGATTTCGCTTTCCATTTCTAACTGGAAGCTATGTGCTGCGCCTTCAGCCATACGTACTGCATTTGCAGCCATAAAGCTGTTGATCTCTTCATTTTCACCACGAACTTCAATTTGCATTTCTGCGTTAGCTGGGGTGACGTTACGGCCTTCACCGGCTTTTAATACACCGATGTTGATACGTGACATTCCTTTACCATGGCGAGAAATGCCCAGCATTTGTGTTGCCGCGTGGCAAGCACCCGCTAAAGCATTACGACCAAGTTCTGGCTCTGCGCCTGCGTGAGATGGTGCGCCTTTAAAGCGGAAGTCATATTTAGTGGTACATAAGAAATGTGTTGGGTTAATAACAATTTCACCACTGTTGGCGATAAAGCCTAAGTGAGCACCTAAGAAGTAATCAGCATCATCTGCGATACCACTTTCTGCCATTGCACGAGCACCACGAACACCTTCTTCTGCTGGTTGGAATAGAATTTTAACTTTACCAACCACTTTATCTTTATTCTCAACTAACCAGTGAGCAACACCTAAACCGATAGAGATGTGTCCATCGTGACCACAAGCATGCATTTCGCCTGCGTGACAAGAAGCAAAGTTCTCTGCATGAGGACGGTGTTTTGCTTCTGTTGCTTCGTTAACACCAACACAGTCGATATCAAAACGCAGTGCTACTGTTGGGCCTGCTTTACCACTGTCAAAGATAGCCACACAGCCAGTTAGCTCTTTCATTTCATCAAGTAGAGCTTCATCAACTTTATGCTCTCTTGCAACAGCTAGACCTTTTTCAACGACTTGACGGCGGCGACCAAAAGCAAACTCTTGATTGATAACGTCTGGGCCAACTTTAACTTCTAAACCTAAGCTACGTAGTTCTTTGACGATTTTTGCTGTGGTTAAAAATTCTGACCAACCAATTTCTGGATATTGGTGAAACTCACGACGCCATTTAATTAATTTTTCTAGTGTAATTGCTGACATATTCATTTCTCCACTTATAACATGAATAACGCAACAGCGATGACGCCGATAATCATACCCGGTGCAGTACGTTTTGCGATTTCCATAGGGTTTACGTTTGCAAGACCAGCACAAACAATTGCTGCACCTGCCAGTGGTGACATAGTACGACCTAACGCGCCAGATAATGCCGCTGCCATACCCATGTCTGGGATTTCATAACCGAATTGTGCAGCATGAGGTGTTACTGTTTCGTTGAATGCGAATGCTGCTGCGTCACCAGAACCTGTGATAATACCCATTAAGAATGGCCCTAAAGTACCACCCCAGCGAGCGAATTCAGGAGAATGAGTTAAGAAGTTGATGAACGCGTCGATTAAACCAGATGCTTTCAGACCTGCTGCGAATACTGCTGCTGCAATGATGATACCTAATACATCACCATAAGCATTACCCATACCTTTAAAGAACTCTTTCGTAATTTGAGCTGGGTTAGTTAATGTGATGAACAGAGCATAGATAGAACCGATTAACATTGCCGCTGGTACAGACAGTTTAAATGTACTGAAAGTCTCGAAGAATGGCAGAATTAACAGGATTAATGGAATGAAAGGTGCTGTTGCATATAAGTAGTTAGGGCGAACAGCTTCTGGCGTTGCTTGTGCTGATGAAGATGATGCATCACCCGCAACAGAAGCCATTTTGAACTCTTTTTTCACTAAAGCGACAACCGCCAGTGAAACTGCTGCGATACCACCAGCCATTAAGCTATATGGGCTATGGCGAGCGATTAAATCAACCACTTCCATATTCGCCATGTTAGCAACGAAGGCGTTATGCGACATACCTGGGCTTAGCATTGAGCCGATAGTACCACATAACACTGCACCACCAGCAATAGCTGGGTGAATACGTGCTGCGATTAATAATGGAATGAGTGTCGCACCTACCGCTGCCGCACAACCTGCTGCTGATGGGATTGCGATATTAATAAAATACGTTACGACAACCGTAGCTGGAATAAGGAAGAAGCCCAGACGAGTCATTACTTTTGATAAAACATGAACCAGATGCATATCGCATTTGGTATATTTCATAACATAAGCAAAACCCATACTCGAACAGATTGCTTGAATTAATGATGAAGATACCATGCGCTCACTAAATGCGGCAAACGCATCTAATGGGCTTAGGCTCAAAATACAAAGCAATAAACCCGCACCGATAAGTACCATTCGGGTTTCATATTTTTTTATTAGCAAATAGACAGTTACGATAATAACGGCTACGGCTATAAGTTGCATCACCATGGTGATCCCCTAGTTAATTATGACAATACTATTAATTATGAAAGCGAACCTAACATCAATAAATTATATTTTTCTGTAAAGTTATTAGGTGACTCCATTATGAAGTTGGTAGGTTGACAATATTTGATTGTTATCAAATTTAATAGCCGAAATAAAATCTATTTTTTTAGACTGTGATGTTATTAACAAATGCTGTAAAACAATGATCATTAAAAGATGACAAAAAGGTTAAATAAAAAGAGATAAAGTAAAAAATACGAAAATAAATTATATTTACTATAGATAAGGAGTGTTATTTTGATACAAAAAAGAATATCGCTTTTTATCAAAATATTATTCTATAAATTATATTAAATGGTAATGAGAATGATTATTTGGTCTGATATCTTGATGATCCTTAAATACTATTTATTAATTTCACCGATAATATTGCAAAATTATCCCACTTAAATTAAATGGGATAATAAACAAGAGAAATTGTTATTTAAAATAACGGAAATAAAAAATATTTAACATGATAAATATTGCAATATTCCTTCGGCAGCCTCTCTTCCTTCTGCTATTGCTGTTACCACAAGATCAGAGCCTCGTACAATATCGCCTCCAGCAAACACTTTAGGATTTGTTGTTTGATTTGGTATTTCTTGATTATCTGAAATAATAATTCTGCCTGAAGATGCATATTCAATATTATTTTCATCTAACCATGGATAATGTGCAGGTTTAAAGCCAAATGCCAGAATAACCGCATCAGTAGATAACAAATGCTCACTTCCTTCAATCGGCGTTAATGTTTTATCACTTTGAGTTTTAATAACGCGAATACCAACCACTTTATTTTGATTATCAACTTCAATATCTATAGGTTGAAGATTAAATAAAAATTCGCCGCCTTCTTCTTTGGCGTTTTTTACTTCACGTTTTGAACCTGGCATATTGCTTTCATCACGACGATAAACACAAGTGACTTTATTTGCACCTTGTCGAATTGCAGTACGCACACAGTCCATTGCGGTATCGCCACCGCCTAATATCACTACATTTTTATCTTTAAGGTCGATATAAGGTGTTTGAGGATCTTCACCATAACCCATTAAATAACGTGTATTACCAATTAAATAAGGTAGGGCGCTATAAACACCATCAGCATTTTCATTAGGAAAATGACCGCTTAAACTGTGATAAGTGCCCAATCCTAGAAAAACCGCGTCATATTGTGTTATTAGGGTATTTAGGGCGATATCCTTGCCTATTTCCGTATTAAGGCAAAACTCGATACCCATTTCACTAAATAATTCGCGGCGTCGGATCATCAGTGATTTTTCGAGTTTAAAAGAGGGTATCCCAAACGTAAGTAATCCCCCAATTTCTGGATGTTTATCATAAACAACTGGTTTCACACCTTGACGAATAAGAACATCTGCACAGGCAAGACCCGCAGGGCCTGCGCCGATAATCGCAACTTTTTTATCAGTCATTGTGACGTGAGAAAGATCGGGGCGCCATCCTTGTGCTAAGGCGGTGTCATTGATGTAACGTTCAATATTGCCAATTGTGACTGCACCAAAATCATCATTAAGCGTACAGGCACCTTCACAAAGCCTATCTTGAGGGCAAACGCGACCACAAATTTCAGGCAAACTGTTTGTTTGATGAGAAAGCTCGGCCGCTTCAATAATACGTCCTTCGTTTGCCAGCTTTAACCAATTAGGAATGTAATTATGAACAGGGCATTTCCATTCACAATAAGGATTCCCGCAACCTAAACAGCGATCAGCTTGTGCGGAGGCTTGCTGTGGTGAAAAGGCCTCATAGATTTCAACAAACTCAATTTTGCGAATTGCTAACGGTTTTTTAGTCGGCTCAACACGATTTAAGTCGATAAACTGATACACATTCTGACTCATAATATTCTCCTATTGTGCCTGAACGCGTAATTCAGCAGATGAACGACGAGGATGACCAAGCAACGCATTGACATCACTGGACTTTGGCTTAACCAACTTGAAGTGTTGTGACCAATATTCCCACTGTGAAAGTAATCTTTCTCCTTGCTGTGAGCCTGTTAGTCTGACATGTTCTGCAATCATGCCACGTAGATGTTCAGCGAGAATGGCAAAGGATGCAACAGGAAGCAACTCAATCGACGAAGTGTTGATCCGTTGCGATAATGTGAGGTCTTCATCTAATAGATAGGCAAATCCCCCCGTCATTCCTGCACCAAAGTTAATCCCTGTTTTACCGAGAACGCAGACAATACCGCCCGTCATATATTCACAGCCGTTATCACCAACGCCTTCAACAACAGCAATCGCGCCGGAGTTTCTGACGGCGAAACGTTCACCTGCCAAGCCTGAAGCATACAGTTTCCCGCCTGTTGCGCCATAAAGGCACGTATTACCCATAATGGTTGCATGATGATTTTTAAAAGCAGAACCAACTGGAGGCGAAATTACAATACGACCGCCCGCCATACCTTTGCCAACATAATCATTTGCATCACCGACTAAGGTTAATTCAACGCCTTGTGCATTCCAGACACCAAAGCTTTGACCTGCGGTGCCCGTAAAATTGAGTTTTATAGGTGTTGCAGATAACCCATTCTCGCCATATTTCTTAGCAATAATGCCAGATAACGTTGCACCCACAGAGCGGTCTGTATTACGAATATCAAAATAGTGTGTTTGGCTTTTTTGCTGTTCAACGGCTTCAATCGTTTGAGTAACAATACGCTGGTTTAATTCACCTTTATCATAAGTTTCATTATTTTCCTGACAATAAAGGGATTTACCTATGGGGGATGTCACTGTTTCTAGTAATCCGCCTAATGAGAGTTTTTGTTGTTTGCTTGTCACACCTTCTAAACAAGAAAGCAGATCAGTAC
The DNA here is from genome assembly GCF_016238545.1 of Proteus sp. PR00208. Taxonomy (NCBI): domain Bacteria; kingdom Pseudomonadati; phylum Pseudomonadota; class Gammaproteobacteria; order Enterobacterales; family Morganellaceae; genus Proteus; species Proteus sp. PR00208. The sequence continues at coordinate 80,817 of NZ_JAEHQE010000011.1, forward strand.
GACCGATTAAGTCGGTAATTTTTTGTACTCCGAGCAATGCCATTAACTCACGGGTTTCTTGTGCAATAAAGCGGAAGTAGTTAATAACACGTTCAGGTAATCCGTGATAATGGTTACGACGTAGCGTTTCATCTTGAGTTGCAACACCCATTGCGCAATTATTTAAATGACAAATACGCAAGTATTTACAGCCTAACGCGACCATAGGACCTGTACCAAAACCAAAACTCTCTGCGCCTAAAATCGCCGCTTTAATAATATCGAGTCCTGTTTTTAATCCGCCATCGACTTGTAAACGAATTTTATGACGAAGATTGTTTGCCACTAGCGCTTGTTGGGTTTCCACTAAACCTAATTCCCACGGACTACCTGCATATTTTACAGAAGTTAAAGGACTTGCACCTGTACCTCCGTCATAACCTGCAATGGTTATCAAATCCGCATAGGCTTTGGCAACACCCGTAGCAATGGTGCCCACACCAGGCTCTGATACGAGTTTTACAGAAATCAGTGCAGTAGGATTGATCTGTTTTAAGTCGAAAATAAGCTGTGCTAAATCTTCAATAGAATAGATATCGTGATGAGGTGGCGGTGATATTAAAGTAACACCAGGAACAGCGTAGCGTAATTGCGCAATATAAGGGGTGACTTTATCGCCGGGAAGTTGTCCTCCTTCACCGGGTTTTGCTCCTTGTGCGACTTTGATTTGCAAAACATCTGCACTCATTAGATAAGAAGGCGTCACGCCAAAACGACCCGAGGCAATTTGTTTAATGCGTGAGACTTTATTAGTACCGTAACGAGCCGGATCTTCACCGCCTTCGCCTGAATTTGAAAAGCCGCCCAACGTATTCATCGCTTGCGCAAGGGCCTCATGAGCTTCTTTGCTTAGTGCCCCAATTGACATTGCGGCGGTATCAAAGCGTTTAAATAATTCTGTTTCAGGTTCGACTTCTTCAATCGAGATAGGCGTTGCCTTGTTATTGAGGACTAGCATATCGCGCAATGTGGTTATTGGGCGTTGTTGTACCAGACTAGCATAATGCTGATAGTCGGCATATTCCCCGCTATTTACCGCTTGTTGCAGTGCTTGAACGACATCAGGATTGTAGGCGTGATATTCCCCTTTATGCGCATATTTCAATAATCCCCCCGCATCTAAAGGGTAACGGGTTAACCAAGCTCGTTTAGATAGATTAAATAAGTCGTGTTCAAAATCACTAAAGTCAGCGCCATTAATCCGATTATCAACGCCCGCAAAGCAGAGCTCGACAACGCTATCATTTAATCCCACCGCTTCAAAAAGTTGAGAGCAACGGTAGGAAGCTACGGTTGAAATGCCCATTTTGGACATGATCTTATACAATCCTTTATTTATGCCGTTGCGGTAATTAAGCATTACTTGGGCATAGCTTGCTTGCAGGATTTTTTTATCAACACGTTGGGCTAAAGATTCATAAGCAAGGTAAGGGTAAATAGCGGTAGCACCAAATCCGAGTAATACGGCGAAATGGTGAGGATCACGGGCACTAGCGGTTTCGACAATAATATTGGCATCACAGCGTAAGTTATTATCTACCAATGCTTTTTGTACCGAGCCAACTGCCATAGGAGCAGGAATAGGCAATCGCTCTTTAGTGATATTTCTATCTGATAAAACCAATAATACCGCACCACGGTGAACTTCCTGTTGTGCTTTTGCGCATAATTGGCGTAACGCTGTTTCTAAGTTGCATTCTGTTGGTTGATATGTGATATCAAGATGAACAGATTGGTAATAAGGACTTTCTTGATTAATAAGCTGTTGGAAATCGCTATAAAGCAAAATAGGCGATTTAAAACTCAGTCGATGAGCTTGACCTTCCGCTTCGCAAAACACATTCATCTCGCGCCCAATGCAGGTCGCTAAAGACATAACATGTGCTTCTCTTAATGAATCTATGGGAGGATTTGTTACTTGCGCAAATTTTTGTCTGAAATAGTCATAAATAAGCCGAGGGCGTTGAGAAAGTACAGCAAATGGCGTGTCATCGCCCATTGATCCTGTGGCTTCTTGTCCGTTTTCTGCAAGCACATGCAAAATGCTTTCAAGTTCTTCTTGGCTATATGCAAATTGTTTTTGATAAGTGGCTAATAAAGTGTCATCAAAGGCACGTTGTCCTGTAGCTTGTTGTTCTGGTAACTCTTCAAAGGGCGTTAAACGTTTGACATTGCGCTCTAACCACAGTTTATAAGGATGGCGTCTTTTTAAATCTTCATCGGTTTCGGCAGAGTGCAAAATACGCCCCTGATGAGTATCAATGACCATCAGCTCGCCAGGACCTACACGTCCTTTTTCTCGCACTTCATCAGGCTGATAATCCCAAATACCAATTTCAGAAGCACAAGTGATGATGTTATCTGTGGTAATAACGTAACGAGCAGGGCGCAAACCGTTTCTATCTAGCGTACACGCAGCGTAACGACCATCTGATAATACAATGCCTGCGGGGCCATCCCAAGGCTCCATATGCATTGAGTTAAAATCAAAAAAGGCACGAAGATCTTCATCCATTTGTGGATTGTTTTGCCATGCAGGCGGCACTAACAATCGCATTGCACGAACAATATCCATACCGCCATTGAGAAAAAGTTCTAGCATATTGTCGAGTGAACTTGAATCTGAGCCATTCTCATTGACAAAAGGTGCTGCACTTTGTAGATCAGGAATAAGTGGCGTATGGAATTTATAGGCACGCGCTCTTGCCCATTGACGATTGCCTGTAATGGTATTTATTTCACCATTATGAGCAAGATAGCGAAAAGGTTGCGCAAGAGGCCATCTTGGTGTGGTGTTAGTTGAAAAACGCTGGTGGAATAAACAAATTGAAGATTCCATGCGTAGATCGGCAAGATCGGTAAAAAAGCGCGGTAAATCAATGGCCATGCAGAGACCTTTATAGATGGTCACTAAATTAGAAAGACTACAAATATAAAAATCATTGTCAGTAATGCGCTTTTCAATACGTCTGCGGGCAACAAAGAGTCGTCTCTCAATATCACTTATCCGCCATCCTGCGGGGGCATTAACAAAAACTTGTTCGATTAAAGGAAGAGAAGAAAGGGCAATACTCCCTAAAATATCAGTGTTAATAGGCACTTCACGCCAGCCGACAATAGAAAGTGTTTCACGTTGTAGCTCTTCTTCAACGATGAGACGGCATTGTTTAGCAATATTGGGATCTTGGCTTAAAAATAGCATCCCTACGGCGTAATTTTTTGCTAAATGCCAGCCTTTTTCTTGTGCAACTAATTGGAAGAAACGCTCTGGTTTTTGTAAGAGTAATCCGCATCCATCGCCGGTTTTACCATCAGAAAGAATAGCACCACGATGTTGCATTCTGGCAAGACCATGTATGGCATTTCTGACAATCTTATGGCTGGCTTGCCCTTCAATATGCGCGATCAACCCAAACCCACAATTGTCTTTTTCCTGTGTCTTTTGATAGAGCATTTTTTTGCTTCCTACTTTGTTTACTGAGCACCTCAAAACAGAGCACAAAAGGAACGTTTTGGCTCAAAGTATGTAGGTAAATTTATGGGTGCTCAGTCGGGTGATGTTGTGTTTGCCTAGCTTGGAGTGTTTTTTATATTGCTATGCAATGCCTTTTCAACTTATCGATAAATAAAAATCAGGTCAATGTGTAGGGATATTTGACTGAGATAAAATAGATAAGGATATTTTTATTTTAATGCATTGATTAATAACTAAATTATTCTATTTTAAAATAGTATGAGAGCGATTTTTTAATGTGAGCTATATCACTTTATTTGAGCGGTTTAGCTTTATCTCATCCTTTAATGATAAAAACGGGTAGTGAGTTATTCTACTGAATATATTGATTTTGGAGTTTTATTGTTTTTATACATTTTGTATAAAAAAAGACAAATTGAATTTTTTCTAATAAGGTCTATTTATCGTTGATATTGCTATCGTCTATGTTGCTTAGTTTTTGTATTATTTTTATGAATGCATATGTCTGAATAGATTCGTTGAGAGAAAATAGAGGGTTAAATCAAACAAAGTAATGAGAAATAACCACTCTTAGCAAGATTTCTGAATGTTCGCCACTGCGCCAATTCATTTTTGGGTTATCATTCCATAGATTCAATATATTGGAGTTTTCAATGAAATTGCTCAAAGGGCTTGCCCAATACTACGTTGACTTAATGATGAGGCTGGGGCTAATTCGCTTCTCATTGTTGTTAGCTTCTGCATTAGTTGTTTTAGCGATGGTTGTTCAAATGGCGGTGACATTCTTGCTTGCAGGTGATGTTACCAGTATTGACCTTGTTCGCTCTATTTTCTTTGGGCTGATTATTACGCCTTGGGCTGTCTATTTTCTCTCTGTTGTGGTTGAACAACTTGAAGAATCACGACGCCGTTTATCTCGTATGGTGGATAAACTAGGTGTAATGCGCCAGCGCGACTTAGAGCTTAACTCTCAATTGAAAGAGAATATTGAGCAATTAAACTTGGAAATTCAAGAGCGTGAAAAAGTTGAAAAAGCACACCTTGAACTACTAGAAAAACTAAAAAGTGAAATGAAGCGTCGTGAATTGACGCAAATCGATCTTGAACAGCAATCCTCACTTTTACGCTCATTCTTAGATGCCTCTCCTGACTTAGTTTATTACCGCAATGAAGATAATGAATTTTCAGGATGTAACCGTGCGACGGAATTACTGACAGGTAAAAGTGAAAAGCAACTTATCGGTTTAACACCACTTGATGTGTATGACGAAGATATTGCGATAAAAGTGATGGAAACGGATGAAAAAGTCTTCCGTCATAATGTGTCGCTCACTTATGAGCAGTGGTTAGTTTATCCTGATGGCCGCAAGGCTTGTTTTGAACTGCGCAAAGTGCCGTTTTATGATCGTATTGGTAAACGTCATGGCTTAATGGGCTTTGGACGTGACATTACAGAGCGTAAGCGCTATCAAGACGCATTAGAGAACGCGAGCCGTGATAAAACCACCTTTATCTCAACAATCAGCCATGAATTGCGTACACCGCTAAATGGTATTGTTGGATTAAGCCGTATCTTATTGGATACCGAGCTTTCACCAGAACAACTCAATTACTTAAAAACGATCCATGTGAGTGCGATTACGTTAGGGAATATTTTTAATGACGTGATTGAGATGGACAAAATTGAGCGTAGAAAAATTCAGTTAGATAACCAGCCAATTGACTTTACTGAATTTATTTCTGATTTAGAAAACCTGTCTGGATTGTTAGTACAGCCAAAAGGATTGAAATTCACACTCGAAGCTGAAGAAACGCTACCGCATAAGATAACCTCTGATGGGACTCGATTACGTCAGATCTTATGGAATCTCATTGGTAATGCTGTGAAGTTTACTCAAGAAGGTGAAATCAAAGTGCGTATTTGGCAAGAAGCGCCAGATAAGTTGTTATTTGAAGTGAAGGATAGCGGAATTGGTATTCCAAAAAGTGAGCTTGAGAAGATCTTTGCTATGTACTATCAAGTCAATGATAGTCAAGGTGGTCGTTCTGCAACGGGAACGGGTATCGGACTTGCTGTCTCAAAACGCCTAGCACAGCATATGGGCGGCGATATTCGTGTTGAGAGTGAGTTAGGTGAGGGTTCTACCTTTACCCTCTCTATCGTCGCTCCTGCGATTGAAGAGCACCACGATATCGAAAGTGATGATGAACTCTTATTACCTGCTTTAAATATTCTGCTTGTTGAAGATATAGAACTTAACGTGATTGTTGCCTGCTCTGTTTTAGAAAAATTGGGTAATACCGTTGATGTGGCAATGACAGGACAAGAAGCGTTATCGATGTTTAAGCCTGATGAATATGACTTAGTGCTACTAGATATTCAATTACCTGATATGACTGGCTTCGATATTTCAAGAAAATTACGTCAAGAATTCGACAGTAATGAACTTCCTCCTCTTATCGCTTTAACAGCAAATGTTTTGAAAGACAAAAAAGAGTATTTGGATGCGGGAATGAATGATGTGCTAAGTAAACCACTTTCTGTGGATGCACTTACCGCGATTATCAACAAATTCTGGGGTGATGGTGCGGTTTCTGTGCCATGTAATGAGTCATCGGAATTGTTGAATAAAAATGAAGAATTATTAGATATAGACATGCTGAATCAATACATCGAACTTGTCGGACCTCAATTAATCACTGATGGTTTAGATGTTTTTGAAAAGATGATGCCAAGTTATATGTCAGTTCTTGAATCTAACCTAACAGCGCGTGATCAGAAGGGCATCACTGAGGAAGGACATAAAATCAAAGGTGCAGCAGGTTCTATAGGTTTAAAACATTTACAGCAACTCGCTAAACAGATCCAATCACCGGAATTACCTGCTTGGTGGGACAATGTACAAGAGTGGGTCGATGAGCTAGGGAAGGATTGGAGAAAGGATGTGGAAAGTTTAAGAAACTGGTTGGCAGACGCTAGAAAAAAATAACCCCAACCGAAGTTGGGGTGCGCGAATACTGCGCCAACACCAGGGAAACTTTTCTATCCGCTTTTTTTGATTCTCATTACATAGGCGAATAGGATGAAACTATTCCATACATCATACAAGCAACAAAATAGCAAAGATAAGTTTTTTTGTTACAAGAAACATTTAAATATGTGATGCCGATTGGTGTTTACACCTATAAATGGGTAACTAGTAATCTACTACAAACGGAGAAAGATATGAAATCAATTGCGGTAATTTTAAGTGGCTGTGGTGTATTCGATGGGAGTGAAATCCATGAATCAGTGCTCACAATGCTTGCTTTAAGCCAAAATAATGCTGAAGTTCATTATTTTTCACCTAATGATTTGCAACCAACTGTAATTAATCATATTACAGGTGAGGAAAAATCAGAAAAAAGGAATATGATGGAAGAATCTTCTCGTATTTCTCGTGGAAAAATCTCCCCTTTATCAGAGGCAAAGGCTGAAAACTTTGATGCTGTCATTATTCCTGGTGGCTTTGGTGCAGCGAAGAATTTATGCAATTTCGCAACAAAAGGGAGTGACTGTGAAATTAACAAAGATCTCTTAAGATTTGTACAAGAGATGCATCAGCAAAATAAGCCATTAGGGTTAATATGTATTGCGCCTGTAATGTTACCAAAAATGTTAAATTCTCCAGTAAAATTAACAATTGGAAATGACGCAGAAACAGCTCGTGCAATTGAAAAGATGGGTGGCATCCATATAGATTGCCCGGTTGATGATATTGTTGTTGATGAAAAATATCGTGTTGTCACAACTCCTGCGTATATGCTTGCACAATCTATTGCACAAGCACAGGTAGGTATTGAGAAACTAGTTAAGAAAGTCCTTGAGATGGCATAAATAGTAGGTAAAAACAGCAGATGGTACTGGTGAGAAAGTTAAAGAAACTATTAATTATTTTAATTGCTTTATGGCTGTTAACAGTTGTGCTGTTTTCTTTTTTACCTGTGCCTTTTTCTGCTGTTATGGTTCAAAGACAAATTTCTGCTTGGAGTGAGTTTGATTTCTCTTATGTATCACATTCTACTTGGGTAAGTGAAAAAGAGATAGCTTCTGTGATGTATTTAGCCGTTATTGCTTCTGAAGATCAAAATTTTCCCAAACATTGGGGCTTCGATTTTGATGCTATTGAGAAAGTTTTCAAAAAAAATCATAACAACGGGAAAACATTACGTGGTGCATCGACTATTTCTCAGCAAACGGTCAAAAATCTCTTTTTATGGGATGGTCGTAGTTGGATAAGAAAAGGGCTTGAGACGGGAATGACGCCAGTTGTCGAGCTTATTTGGTCAAAAAAACGTATTTTAACGGTGTATCTGAATATTGTTGAATTTGGTGATGGGATCTTCGGTGTAGAGCAGGCTTCTCAACACTATTTTAGAAAGCCAGCGAAACAACTTACAAGCCATGAAGCTGCATTATTGGCTGCGGTATTGCCTAACCCGCATATTTATCACGTAAATAAACCTTCTGCTTATACCTTAAAACGGCAACAGTGGATCTTAAATCAGATGCGACTAATGGGTGGAATAGCCTTTTTAAAGAAAAATAATTTGTAACACCTTTATAAGGTCGGAAACACTTTACTTTCTGGCTCTGCAATTTTTTCTGACATTTTGTTTATCGTCGATGGATCATTAGCTTGACGAGATTGAATGCGAAACTGTGACGGTGTCATGCCATATTTACGTTTAAAGGCATCACAAAAATAAGCATTACTTCCAAATCCACAACGATGGCTGATTTGAAATACCGAGTAATTAGAGAATGTGAGGTAGTTTAAAGCGATCCCCATTCTGACATCTAATAGCAATTGGCAGAATGAAACCCCTTCTTTATTTAAATGCCGACGTAATGTCGATGGCGTCGTAAACAATGTTTTTGCGACATCTTCTAAATGCCATTTTCGCTGTGGATCTTGTGTTATCAGGTGTGTAATGGCCTGATTTTTCGGCTCATCATAGTTAAAACGAAAGATATTTAGAATATCCACACCTGCCTGATGTACCGCCATTAAAATAAAGAATAAGCACTGCTGCATAAACATGGTTTCTTGTGATGGAGAGCCATGTGGTAGCGGTAAACACTGTTTTAAAATTCCAAAATTACTTTTTATCACTTCAGGAGTTGATAAATGGTAAGAAGGAAGGTGGCTTGTGAGTGGCGAGCTAGATTTAATTAAAGGTTTTAGTAAAGAGAAAACCGATTGAAGCTCTGTTTCACATAACACCAGAGTGTGTAGTTCAATAGATTTATGCGTAAATTGGCTGACAATATCGCAAGAAATTTGACTGTATTTCGGAATAATAAGGGTTAAATGGCTTGATACATCAATAGTTTGCCCATTGATGCAAATTGTACCTTTTGCGCCACTAACCATCGCTATCATCGGGTTTTCGATGTAAAACGTTTTTAAAGACATTTGGTTAGAGGACAGGATGTGTTTGTATTCCATGATCTCCGATATACCGTAGGCAAGTTAAGCATTAATCTTGCTTAAATGAACAATACTCAAAATTAGCTCATTTGCTGTATAAACTGATAAGCCACGTCTAGAATAATAAATAGAGAGATTATTCTAGTTTAAATTAGTGTTGTCATGCAAAGCTGAATGAGAGCAAAACAGAATATAATCTTGCTGATAAAACATGACAATATAGATATTTGCTCATTTTTTACATTTATTTTAAACAGTGTCATTTTTTCTAAATAAATTGTTATTTATTCAAAACGCATTTTTCGTAATAAGGTGTAGAATCGCGCGTCAAAGACGAAGGAGATTATCCTGTTCTTAGGATATCACTGTTTGTCTTGTATCCACACCCTATCCAACATTCATTAGCTTATTTTCTATTTGATTTTGAATGACTCAATCTTATGGATAGCGCTGTATGTATTCACGTATTTTCCTGATTTATTGATAATTTTGCCGAGTTGGCAGGAGTGAGTATGTCTGACTTTTCAGGGAAGGGTTGGCTTGCTGAAATCGTTTTACGTTATGAAGTAAAACGTGAAATAACACGTCTTACAGAAAAGCGCCATATCGGCCCATTAATGGTTCAGCGTCCTTTTTATCCTGAGCAAGGTATTGCACACACTTATTTGCTTCATCCCCCAGGCGGTGTGGTTGGTGGCGATAACCTATTGATCAATATTGATGTGCAGCCTCAAGCGCACGCGTTGCTTACAACACCTGGAGCCACTAAGTTTTACCGTAGTGCAGGCGGTGTTGCTCGGCAAGTTCAAACCTTAAAAGTGGCAGCTAATGGCTTTTTAGAGTGGTTACCTCAAGAAAATATCTTTTTTCCTGAAGCTCAAGTTTGCCTAGAAACGCATATTCATATTGCATCTACAGCCAGATTTATTGGCTGGGAAATCCAATGTTTTGGTCGCCCTGTTTTAAATGAATGGTTTGAAAATGGCAATGTAAAAGGGCGTTTAAATTTCTATATTGATGAAAAGTTGACATTAACTGAGTCGCTTTTTGTCGATGGTTTACAAAAAAGATCGGCTGCCATGCGTGAATTTCCTATGTTGGGGTCACTTTATATTTATCCCGCAACAGACGAATTAAAAAACCTTATTCAACAGAGCGTTGAGATTTCTTCAGCCACTTACGATCCTGTTATCGAATATGGTTTAACGGATGTAGACGGTATTTTAGTTTTACGGTTATTAGGCTCGCAAACAGAGCCGATGATGGCGTGTTTTGCTCAAGTTTGGCAAACCGTCAGACAACACTGGTTAGGGTATTGCCCTGAGCCGCCTCGTATATGGGCGACATAATCGTTAATTTTAGGAGCAGAAATGGAATTAACACCAAGAGAAAAAGATAAATTACTGCTTTTTACAGCGGGTCTTGTTGCTGAAAGACGTTTAGCGAAAGGGCTCAAGCTTAATTATCCTGAAGCGGTTGCACTTATCAGTTGCGCCATTATGGAAGGCGCGCGCGAAGGTAAAACTGTTGCCCAATTGATGAGTGATGGACGTACTGTTTTGACGGCAGAACAAGTCATGGAAGGGGTGCCAGAAATGATCAAAGACATTCAAGTAGAATGCACATTCCCTGATGGCACAAAGCTTGTTTCTATTCACGATCCTATTGTGTAGGTAACAACATGATACCCGGTGAAATTAGAGTTAATCAGGCATTAGGGGATATCGAGCTTAATGCCGGTCGAGAGACAAAAACAATACAGGTTGCCAATCATGGTGATAGACCCGTGCAAGTTGGTTCTCATTATCATTTTTATGAAGTGAATGACGCACTGAAATTTGAACGAGAAGGCACTTTGGGTTTTCGTTTAAATATTCCAGCGGGCATGGCGGTTCGTTTTGAACCCGGTCAAAGCCGCACAGTCGAATTGGTGGCTTTTGCAGGAAAACGTGAAATTTACGGTTTTCATGGCAAAGTGATGGGTAAATTGGAGAGTGAGAAAAAATGAAAACTATCTCACGTCAAGCTTATGCAGATATGTTTGGCCCAACAACTGGCGACCGTCTGCGATTAGCCGATACTGAGCTTTTTCTTGAAATTGAAAAAGACTTCACCACTTATGGCGAAGAAGTCAAGTTTGGTGGTGGTAAAGTTATTCGTGATGGTATGGGGCAGAGCCAAGTCATCAATGCTGAATGTGTCGATGTACTTATTACAAACGCCATTATTTTAGATCATTGGGGTATCGTAAAAGCGGATATCGGTATTAAAGATGGTCGCATTGTGGGTATCGGTAAAGCTGGTAATCCTGATGTACAGCCTAATGTGGACATTGTTGTAGGGCCTGCTACTGAAGTGGTTGCTGGTGAAGGTAAAATTGTTACCGCAGGTGGCGTTGATACGCATATTCACTTTATCTGCCCTCAACAAGCACAAGAAGGTTTGGTGTCTGGTGTCACCACGTTTATTGGTGGTGGTACAGGACCAGTGGCTGGAACAAATGCAACCACAGTCACTCCGGGTATTTGGAACATGTACCGCATGTTAGAGGCTGTTGATGAACTCCCGATTAATGTTGGTTTATTTGGTAAAGGCTGTGTGAGTCAACCTGAAGCCGTTCGTGAGCAAATTGAAGCGGGTGCTATTGGTTTAAAAATTCATGAAGATTGGGGCGCAACACCAATGGCAATTCATAACTGCCTTAATGTTGCCGATGAAATGGATGTGCAAGTTGCTATTCACTCTGACACCTTAAATGAAGGCGGTTTCTATGAAGAAACTGTGAAAGCAATTGCTGGTCGTGTGATCCACGTTTTCCACACCGAAGGCGCGGGTGGAGGGCACGCCCCCGATGTAATTAAATCAGTCGGAGAGCCGAATATTCTCCCCGCTTCAACCAATCCTACAATGCCTTATACCATTAACACGGTAGATGAGCATCTTGATATGTTGATGGTTTGCCATCACCTTGATCCTTCTATTCCTGAAGATGTGGCTTTTGCTGAATCTCGTATTCGCCGTGAAACTATCGCTGCAGAAGATATTTTGCATGATATGGGCGCTATTTCTGTTATGTCGTCGGACTCGCAGGCAATGGGGCGCGTAGGTGAAGTGATCCTTCGTACTTGGCAATGTGCACACAAAATGAAATTACAACGTGGCATATTAGAAGGTGACACACCTGAAAGTGATAACCATCGCATTAAACGCTATGTGGCGAAATACACTATTAATCCTGCTTTAGCGCATGGTATTGCACATGAAGTTGGTTCTATTGAAAAAGGAAAATTGGCTGATCTGGTTTTATGGGATCCGGCTTTCTTTGGTGTGAAACCCGCATTGATCATGAAAGGTGGCATGGTGGCTTATGCGCCAATGGGTGATATTAACGCGGCTATTCCAACGCCTCAGCCTGTGCATTATCGTCCAATGTATGCGTGTTTAGGTAAAGCGAAATATCAAACGTCGATGATCTTTATGTCGAAAGCGGGGATCGACGCAGGTGTACCTGAAAAGCTGGGCTTAAAGAGCTTAATTGGTCGTGTTAAAGGTTGTCGTAATGTGACTAAAGCTTCGATGATCCACAATAGTTATGTGCCTCATATCGAGCTTGATCCTCAAACCTATATTGTGAAAGCTGATGGTGTGCCATTAGTGTGCGAACCTGCAACGCAATTACCTATGGCACAACGCTATTTCCTCTTTTGATCCGCGTTTTACCGAGAATGTAGAGAATGAAAAGATTTACTCAACTTATTGATAAACAAAAAGCGCTTGAAATAGCAACTTCGGAAAAACAGGCTCTTACTTTGTGCTTAACGATGGATGAAAGAACCAAAAGTCGTTTAAAAGTAACCTTAAGTGATGGGCAAGAAGCTGGGCTATTTTTGCCCCGTGGTACGGTGCTAAAAGAGGGCGATATCTTACTGTCAGAAGATAATACGCTGGTAACGATTGAAGCAGCTAAAGAGCAAGTTTCAACCGTGTATAGTGACGATCCGCTGTTATTGGCTCGTGTTTGTTACCACTTAGGTAATCGTCATGTTCCATTACAAATCGAAGCGGGTTGGTGTCGCTATTTTCATGATCATGTTTTAGATGATATGGCGAGAGGTTTAGGCGCCAATGTAGTGGTGGGTTTAGAGAAATACCAACCTGAGCCAGGCGCTTATGGTGGATCGTCAGGTGGTCATCATCACCATCACTCTCATGACGATCACCATCATCATCACTAATTATTTGAATAAGGGAGCCTATTGATGCTTGCAGATCTGCGCTTATATCAATTAGTCAGTCCTTCTTTACCTGTGGGATCGTTTACTTATTCCCAAGGATTAGAGTGGGCGATTGAAAAGGGTTGGGTTTGTTGTCCGCAAACATTATCGGATTGGTTAAGTACCCAAATGACCAGCACTATAGCAACGTTAGAGCTCCCTATCTTACGGCGATTACAAGAAAATTTGGCACAAGCCAAAATGAGTGAAGTGAAATATTGGTGTGATTTTATTGTCGCAAGTCGTGAAACTAAAGAGTTAAGACAAGAAGAGCGCCAACGAGGTATCGCTTTTGCTCGTTTACTTCCTCAATTAGATATTGAGTTAGATGAAACTTTACAAGCATGTGTAAAACAGACACAACTCATGGCGTTTGCGTTAGCTGCTGTGAAATGGAATATCTCCTCTGAAAAGTTATGTTGTGCTTACGCTTGGGGTTGGCTTGAAAATACAGTGATGTCAGGCGTAAAACTGATCCCATTAGGGCAAAGTGCGGGGCAGAAAATATTGTTTACATTAGCAGAGCAGATCCCTGCAATTGTTGAGCAATCCGCACATTGGGCAACGGAAGATATTGGGAGTTTTACACCCGCACAAATTATTGCCAGTAGTCGCCATGAAACACAATACACTCGACTTTTTCGTTCATGAGAAATCTATATGCAAGAATATAATCAACCACTACGTATTGGTGTGGGTGGCCCTGTTGGATCAGGAAAAACCGCACTGTTAGAAGTTCTTTGTAAAGCAATGCGCGACACTTATGAAATCGCGGTTGTGACTAACGATATTTATACTCAAGAAGATGCCAAGATCTTAACACGTGCTGAAGCATTAGATGCGGATCGTATTATTGGTGTCGAAACGGGCGGTTGCCCTCATACTGCTATTCGTGAAGACGCATCAATGAACCTTGCGGCGGTTGAAGAATTAGCTATGCGCCACAAAAATCTTGATATCGTTTTTGTGGAAAGCGGTGGTGATAACTTAAGTGCGACATTTAGCCCTGAGCTTGCTGATTTAACTATTTACGTAATTGATGTTGCCGAAGGTGAAAAGATCCCTCGTAAAGGTGGTCCTGGTATTACTCATTCCGATCTACTCGTGATCAACAAGATCGATCTAGCACCTTATGTTGGAGCATCATTAGAAGTGATGGAAGCAGACACAGCAAGAATGCGCCCTGTGAAGCCTTATGTTTTCACAAATCTAAAAGAAAAAGTTGGCTTGGAAACGATTATCGATTTTATCATTGATAAAGGGATGTTAAGACGCTAACTGCTTGTTGAGTAAAGGCGAGTTTTAGTCGAGAAAGAAACTGATAGTATCGGTCATTTTATTATAAAGACCGATACTATCAGGATAATCTAAAAACGATATTAGCAATGGGATCAGTTAAGGTAAGTAAATGCGGTAGTGACTTTTACTACCCCTTTGGTTTCACTGGCAATTTTTGCAACAGCGGCCCCTTCTTGGCGGGTTAAAATACCAAACAAGAACACTTCACCATTTTCAGTGATCACTTTTACAGAAGAGGATTTTACTGAATCACTGCCTAAAATTTGAGAGCGAACTTTGGTTGTTAACCATGTATCTGAAGATGCAGTGCCTAATGTCACAGGCTCACCTTGGCGCACTTCGTTGTAGACGTTATTCACCCCTTCAACCTGACTTGCGACTTGTTTTGCCGTATTCGCAACAGACATATCAGGGCTTTGACCTGTTAACAGAATATTGCCTTGGTAAGCAGTCGCCACAATACGTGAATTACTTTTCTTGATCTGTTCGTTTTTGTTTAGAGCACCAGAAACACGAGCTTCCAAGGTACCATCGTCAACTTGTTGCCCTAATGAGCGAGGATCGGTTGCAGTTTTACCCGCAACTGCTGCTGTGCCGACAACAGCTGCGCCGATACAACCTTGCAGTAAAAGTGCAGAACACAGCACTGCAGTGATAGGAAGCAATTTCATAGTAACTCCTTAGTCATCCTGATGTGGGAATAATGTATTATCAATCAAATCACAGAGACAATTGACTGTTAGCATCTGAACTTCCTGTATTCTGACGGTGCGTTGAGATGGAATACGAATTTCAACGTCTTGAGGGCCTAATAACCCAGCAAGCTCTCCGCCATCATAACCTGTTAATGCAACAATGGTCATATCTCGTGTAACAGCGGCTTCAACGGCTTTAATAATACTTCTGCTGTTACCGTGCGTTGAGATAGCAAGTAGCACATCTCCAGCTTGTCCTAATGCACGCACTTGTTTTGCATAGATTTCATCGTGCTGCTGATTCCCCATAATTGCAGTCATCACAACGCTATCTGTGTTTAACGATAATGCAGGCAAGCTTGGGCGCTCAGTTTCAAAACGATGGATCATGCTTGCGGCAAATCGCTGTGCTGTTGCTGCTGAGCTACCGTTTCCACAGCTTAATATTTTATGGCCGTTTAACAAAGATTGAACCATCATCATGGCGGCTCTGGAAATGGCATCTGGTAATGCTTCTGCTGCTGCAATTTGAGTTTGAATACTCTCTGTAAAGCAGACTTTGATTCTATCAAGCACGTTAAGACCTATATAATCTAATTTAACGAATAAATTCCGTATAATCGAGAATGTTTTTTAACCATATTAGCTGGCGTTGATTAAATGCACAAATATCAAAGCGACAGTCTGATGTCTCGATACTTTCTTGGCGTTGTGCTAACCAACACTGTGCTGTACGCCACAAGCGACGTCGTTTTGAGGCAGTAATAGAGCTTATTGCATCACCAAATAAGATGTTACGTCTAAAACGAACCTCAACAAATACCCATGTCCTCTTTTCCTGCATAATAAGATCAATTTCTCCGCAGGGATATCGGACATTACGCTCAATCAATATTAATCCTTGTTGGCGTAAATATTTTAGCGCTTTTTGCTCATAATACAGCCCTAAAAAATAAGGGTTTTTAGAAAAAATCATCCATGATTTCCTTCTTTATCTCACTCATAAAATAAACCGCCTTTATGGCGGTTTATTTTAATGATAACTAAATATGTGTATTACTGTACCACAGGTTCAATTTTACCTTGTTTAAACTGCATCCAAGGAAGTTCTCTATAAACAGTACAGTTATTTTCAACACGTAATGAACCTGAAATACCATTAAAACGTAATGTGCCTTTTGTCAGATCATTGTAATTGTTTGCTAATGACCATGCATCAATTCCCATGGCATAAAGACGCATTAATGAGTAATCGTTCGCAAACTTGCTGGATGCTTTTTGCATTAACGGCAAATTAGCGCCAGCCATCAATGGAATATCACTAAATTGAATACCATCCATCTCCATACGGAAATCAGGGCCTGTTCCACCTTGGTTACTCCGCGAACTAACATAAATTGGTGGCCGTTTTTGGGTGCTGATCGCCATATCAATCATTGGCTTAATTAAGGTTAATTCATCGCTGGTGGCAATGATGTAAACCGAATCAATGGCACCACCCGCAGATGGAATAGATTGTGTCTCTAATGGTAAAGGTGCATTAGCTGTTGGTAGAACAGGCGTACCTGTCATACGAATACCCACACCACGGTTAATAGAGGCTTTTAAGCTATCAACAGAACTAAAAGTTTGTTGTAAAACGGTGCCACCACCTGTGCGTTGCCACTCATCAGCAAATGTTTGAGCCATTCTTTGACCAAATTTATTATCAGGAACAATAATTAATGGGTTTGATTTTTGTTGCTGACGTAAATGTTGTGCCGCATTACGTGTTTCATCTTCTGGCGAAAGCGAGAAGAAGCAAACCGTGGTTGCAGAAGGCACATTATCTAACTCATTGAGTGCTAATACAGGTAAACCACTTTGAAGCTCTATCGTCTTCATGACTTCAGGTTTTAGCAGCGGGCCAACAATTAAGCTAGCGCCGTCTTGCTGCACTTTTTTCATTAAAACATCAATAGGCTGGCTATTGGTATCATAAACAATCACTTGGCGTGAGTTTTGTGCAATAGGATCTAAGCGTAATGTTGTATCACCAGAAAATGTTGAGCTCTCTTTTCCTTGATCTTGAGTCGCTTGCGTATTTTCGGTTGTTTCTTTTGCCGTATCTGTTGCTGGTGTCTCTGTATTATTGATGCCCAACTCTTCTAAAATTGATGCAAGGCTGTCATCTTTTTTAGGCTCTTGCGGTGCTGTTGGCATAGCTTGAGGTTGCGGTAAACCACTTTGTGCATCAAGGAAACCTTGGCGAATAGCTTCACCAAAGACTTTCGCTTGCCCTGTTAAAGGTAATAATAATGCGATTTGGCTACTCGTACTCACAGAGGGTTGTGAAAGACGTAATAATGCTGCTGGAAGGGTTAATGCTGCTGGATTACGAGGATAGCGAGTCTGCCATTCTCTGACTGCCGCTGATAGCTTATCAGCATCATCTTTGTTGTATTCATAGGTATTCAGTAAATCTAACCAACCTTGCAGTGTATTTTCATCTGCTTTGATAACAACGCCACGGCGTTGCTCTGGTGTGAGTTTGGTTAGCGTGAGCCATGTATCATCAATATTTTTCTGATGCAGTTGAGGATCAGTAATTAATGTTTCTAACCCAATATAGGCTCTAATAACATCTAAAGATGCTAGCCCTTGAGCGTCATCAATCACTTTTTGAAATTGTTTCATCTCCATTTCTGCTTTTGCAGCTGGAGTGAGAGGTTGTTCTTGTTGCCCCGTCAGGGTACAACCTGACATAATCAACGCAGAGAGTATCGCAGTATAGGATAAACCTGTTTTAAAACGCACAAAAATTGAGGAAAGCATACTGTACCCAGTGATGTTTTATAATTATGCTCAATTTTAAATCGGTCATTCGGAATAAACAATGAATCAACCTAATCGAGCAGCGGTAACGACATCCACACTGTACATAGTACCCACACCTATTGGTAATCTGGGCGATATCACCCAGCGGGCACTTGATGTGCTGTCTCATGTCGATTTAATTGCTGCAGAAGATACCCGTCATACAGGGCTTCTATTACAGCACTTTGCCATTAACGCACGTTTGTATGCGTTACATGATCATAATGAACAGCAAAAAGCGGATCAATTAATTAGCAAATTACAACAGGGGCTAAGTATCGCATTAGTCTCTGATGCAGGTACACCATTAATTAACGATCCTGGCTATCATTTAGTCAATCAATGTCGTAAGAATGGCATCAATGTCGTGCCATTACCTGGCGCTTGTGCTGCTATTACGGCACTTTCTGCGGCAGGGCTTCCTTCTGATCGTTTTTGTTATGAAGGATTTTTGCCAGCAAAAACAAAAAGTCGTCAAGATTGTTTACGCGCATTATCAGAAGAGCCTCGTACATTGATTTTTTATGAATCAACACATCGACTGTTAGATAGTTTAGCTGATATGGTGACAGTTTGGGGTGAAGATCGCTACGTAGTATTAGCGAGAGAGCTCACAAAAACGTGGGAAACTATTCAAGGCATGCCTGTTGGTGAATTACTTAAGTGGGTACTTGAAGATGAAAACCGTCGTAAAGGTGAAATGGTATTAATTGTTGAAGGTTATGAAAAACCCGTTGATGACGATTTTTCCCCAGAAGTATTACGGACACTTGCGATTTTACAAAAAGAGTTACCACTGAAAAAAGCGGCAGCAGTCACTGCTGAGATTTATGGCGTGAAGAAAAATGCACTCTATAAACATGTCATTGAGCAAAATGGTGAAGCTCAAGACGAGTAAAGTGATTTTTTAGCTTCTTTTGCTATACATTTTCTACCAAAATCCCTATAATCCGCACCCTGAGTTGACTAGACAACCGCTGCTTTATCGTTGTCCCTTCGGGGGAGACGGATAGAGGGGAGGAAAGTCCGGGCTCCACAGGGCAGGGTGCCAGATAACGTCTGGGAGGCGCGAGCCTACGACAAGTGCAGCAGAGAGTAAACCGCCGATGGCCTGTTTACAGGATCAGGTAAGGGTGAAAGGGTGCGGTAAGAGCGCACCGCGCAACTGGTAACAGTTTGTGGCATGGTAAACTCCACCCGGAGCAAGACCAAATAGGGGTTCTTATGGTGCGGCCCGCATTGAACCCGGGTAGGTTGCTGGAGCCAGCGCGCAAGTTCTGGCCTAGATGAATGGTTGTCCACGACAGAACCCGGCTTAACGGTCAACTCACCTCATAAAAAACCCTCGATTCACATTGTGTTTCGAGGGTTTTCTGTTTTTAAGCCAATCCAAATCAACTATCACGAAATGATATCAATAAACAAGCCACGAAACTCAGCCGAGCTTTTTAACGTGATACTGTGGCTCTCTTGGATAAAAGCTCCATCACCACACTGAATTTGCCCATTTTCTTGTGTTGATGTTTGCAAATAGGTGCCACCTTTTATGGATTGTAAAAAGCCTTTCTGTCCTTTTATTGGTAGCGTAATTTCATCGCCTGCTTGCAAATGAATATGATAAAGCCAAATTGTTTGCCTTAATATTAATGAGCCATCATCACCGGTAGGTGAAGCTAACAATTGATATTTTAAGTTTTCATCTAAAGCCAATTTTTGTGAAGCTAAACTTTCTTGTTGTGGGCACGCATTTAACCACAACTGAATACGGGTTAACGGTGTATCAGGGCTACTGTTTTTCTCTATATACGTATCAGTATTATGCGGTGAAATAAGTAAGCACTCATTTTCTTTTGCCGTCACTGTACGTCCCATATTATCAAGGTATGTCGCTTCTCCTTGAAGGATCAAGTTAACCACATCAACATGAGGATAAGTCTTTGCTTTAAATTCAGAATTTGGGGCAAGCACTTCTTGGTTGAGAACTCTTAGCGTGCCATAGTCTAAAAAATGAGGGTCAAAGTAGTGGCCAAAGGAAAATGTGTAGCGAGCTTGTAGCCAACCATAATCCGCTTTACCACATTGTTGTGCTGTTCTGTATTTTATCATAGCGGTATTTTTCGAGTAGATTATCAATATATTTATCATAGAGGTATGGACTGTCTATTGTTAGCAAGTTAATCTGGTGCCAATAATCAAATTATTTGATAGAGATAAGTATAATGAGTAAAGACAAAGCAATTACGTTGGAATCTTTACGAGTGATGGATGCCATTGATCGTAGAGGGAGTTTTGCAGCAGCAGCTGATGAACTAAATCGAGTTCCATCGGCACTCAGTTATACCATGCAAAAATTAGAAGAAGATTTAGACGTTGTCCTTTTTGACCGTTCTGGCCATAGAACTAAATTTACTAATGTTGGCAGAATGCTGCTTGATAGAGGACGCATATTACTTGAGGCTGCTGACAAATTAACGTCAGACGCAGAAGCCTTAGCAAGAGGTTGGGAGCCTCATATCACTATCGTTTGTGAAGCACTTACTCCTGCATCTCGACTCTTTCCTTTGGTTGATAAATTAGCTGAAAAATCCAATACCCAACTCTCTTTAGTGACTGAAGTCTTAGCAGGTGCTTGGGAAAGCTTAGAAAGCGGTAAATGTGATATTGTGATTTCACCTGATATGCATTTTCGCACTTCATCAGAAATCAACTTTCGTCCTTTATACAATACCACTAGCGTTTATGTCGCCAGCCCAGATCATCCCATCCATAACGAACCTGAGCCATTAGCCGAAGAAACTCGCTTAAAATATCGAGGCATTGCTATTGCAGATACCGCAAGAGAGCGCCCAGTTTTAACTGTGCTACTATTGGATAAACAGCGCCGCTTAACGGTCAGTTCTATTGAAGATAAACGCCGTGCTTTAATTGCGGGTTTAGGTGTGGCGACGATGCCAATTGATTTAATTGAAGATGATATCAAAGAAGGGCGTTTACGTGTTGTTGGCCCTGAATATCACCATGAAAATAATATTATTATGGCATGGCGAAGAGACAGCATGGGCGAAGCAAAATCGTGGTGTTTACGTGAAATACCTAAACTCTTTGCGAACAATAAAAAATAGTTTTGAAGCTCAGATAATCTTTAGATTTTATGCTTAAAACAAAAAAAGATCCCCTAGAGGATCTTTTTTGTTTCTAAATTCGTTATTACCAATTTTTATTGAAAATACGATCTAAGCTCCATTTACCTGGACCAGTGATAACCAGTAATAAATATCCACCTGCGATTGTCATATTTTTCATAAACATTAATTGGTTCATGCCTTCAGCAAAATTACTGTGGAACAGTAGTGCGGTTAGAAGAGTAAATACCGCGGTAAAGATTGCTGTTGTGCGAGTTAAGAAACCAAATAAGATTGCTAATCCACCGCCTAATTCTAATAAAATAGTCAGTGGTAATAAGAAACCTGGAACACCCATTGCTTGCATATATTGCTGTGTACCTTCGTAACCACCAATTTTTCCGTAGCCTGCGCTGATAAATAAAATTGGCAT
This sequence comes from Proteus sp. PR00208, assembly GCF_016238545.1. Lineage (NCBI taxonomy): Bacteria > Pseudomonadati > Pseudomonadota > Gammaproteobacteria > Enterobacterales > Morganellaceae > Proteus > Proteus sp. PR00208. The sequence goes on from NZ_JAEHQE010000011.1 coordinate 102,484, forward strand.
TAAAATGCGGGCAATTAATAACGCAATATCTTCAAATTTTTTCATGATGTTTATTCCTAATTAAACTCTATTATTTGCAATGTATATCGATTTGTATTGTATTTTCGTCGGCTATTTTTCTGTTTTTAGATTTAATAACCACGGCTACGTTGTGAGATATATAATAATGTGAGTTGAGTAAAGAGGATATTAAGAAGAATTAACATTCTTAGACAAAAAAATTGATGTTCAATCTGAGGTTTTTTTGAAGGACTTTTGGATTGTACGAATTAAACCAATTGCACCGATAGCACGTTGTCCTAATCGTATGATTTTTTTAGGATGTTTAATGCTGTAAAGAGAAATAAAACTGGCACCCACTAAAAGCGCGGGTTTTAACGAAATGATAATTCTCCATGCTTTATCATAAGGCTCAGTCACATCAAGCCAAGTTTGCGTGCTTTGCCCTAAATCAGAGCGCTGTTGCTGAATTTTATTCAACAACAGCTTTTTACGTCTTGCGAGGATCGCCTGCTTATTTTGTTTGTTCATCATGATATTGCTCCAAAAGACGTTTATCTAATTCCAATTGCTGGCGAGTATCGCCTAACAAGGTGGAATTTCGCGCTTTTCTTAATGTCATGATGGCACCAATCAGTGCACAAAAAAGTAAAGTAGCGGTTGTGATGGCTAAAGCATGGACTCGATATTCAGGTGGAATAACCCAAAAAATCAGAATAAGTAGGCTCATTAAGCCAAAAGCGGTGAGCAACAAAGTAACACCAGCCATTAAAATAAGCTGGATAAGCGTGGTTTTTTCTTCTTCTAGCTCAACGGCAATCAAGTTTAGGCGTGTTTCAACCATGCCTATCATGATAGCGCCAATCTTACTGAGAGAATTCAGAACCCCAGATGCGGGGCCCTGTGGTCTTTGCGTATCACTCATGGGTGATTAGCGTTTAGCTAGAAGAACACCAAGAACAACACCAACTGCAGCACCAATGCCGACACCTGTCCACGGATTTTCACGAACATAGTTGTCTGCTTTGCCTGCAATTTCTTTGGTGTTATCGACAATTTCACGACCGGCATCGCTCAATTTTGCACGAGAACCTTTGATTGCCGATTCAGCTTTTGCGCGTAAGCTTTGGATTTCTTCTTTGGATTTATCAGCAGAGGAGTTCAGCACTTCTTCTAGAGTATCAGCAAGAGATTTCAATTCACTACGCAGATCTTCATTTGAACGTTGATGAGACATAATTAACTCCTTTAATAGTGACAGGTTAATACTTATAACCATAGACCAATTTTATCTCTTAATAAAATTAAATATTGATGTAACGAGGTAAAAAAGAGAAAAGTCTTAATTAAACGGGAATATTTACTGTATTGCTTGAGATAAAAAAAGAAGAGGTCACCCATAAAATAAAAGCCTGTTCAGTTATCTGAAACAGGCTTTAAGTATGAGTTTTATGACTCTATTTTGTATTCAGAATATCTTGATATTATTAGAAAAAGCAGCGCTTTAGCTCACTTTCTTTTTCTTTTTAATCACAACCCAGATACTACCAATTAATCCCATAACTAATAGGCAAACTGGTAATAGCATAAGGATATTCATTAAATGGTGTTCATATTGGCGAAAGAGCGGGCTATTACCTAATAAGTAACCTAACGTGGTCAGTATACCAACCCATAAAAGCCCACTTAACCAATTGAAGATTTGAAAGCGCGTGTTGTTTAATCCAGCAAGACCTGCAATTGTTGGCAACAGTGTTCTCACGAAGGCTAAAAAACGTCCAATTAACAGTGCGGCTAAGCCATGACGATGAAAAAGCCCATGAGCACGTTGGTGGTAATGTTCTGGCAGATGCGATAGCCAACTGCGTACTAATTTAGTATTTCCAAGCCATCGCCCTTGAAGATAGCCCAACCAACAGCCTAGGCTCGCGCCTGCAGTCAAAATAAGTAAGGTTAATGGAAAATCCATTGTATCTTTAGCAATTAACACGCCCACTAAAATTAATAAGCTATCTCCTGGTAAGAAAGCTGCGGGCAATACTCCGTTTTCTAGGAATAGTATGGTGAATAATAAAATGTAGATAATCCATATTAATGAAGGATTAGCTAAGGTTTCGTAATCTTGGTGCCATAGCGCCAAGAATAGCTCTCTTACGATTTCCATATAAAAGGCTTCCTAAAACTGAGTCATTTGGGGGTAAATATAGAATCAATAGGTGTTGTAATCTATTTACCCGTTTTCTACTTCATAGGGTCTATTTTTCATTGTTTAAAACAGCAACACTCTAACAAAATCATGAAAAACTAGACAGAAAATTTTTTAACTGGATGACGACACTATTTATACATGGATATTGGATCTCGAAAAATAGACATCTAATCTCTTTTTGAGTTCAGAATAGGCGCTTTTAAAAAAGAAAAGCTTAAGATGAGGGATAATACCAAGAGGTGTTCTCTATTTTATAGCGTTCATAAAAGATAAGTTTTTAATATTAATTGTGCAAAAATAAAGCATTATCTTGTTTATTATTTATTCAAATCAAGAAGGGCTAGAGAGAATAATTGTTAGCGATAATGTTAATAAAAAAGACTATTAATTGATTAAGAAAATCTAAAAGAAGAGAAACAAAATAAAAAATAAGTAAGGTGACTATGTATAACTTACTGATAATAATAATTTCTTTCATTTCATGTTGGTCTATTAAAAAGAACAAAATCCTATTATGATCACAGTTATGTTATTTTATTGTTAACAAAAATGGTTAATGCTGTATATTTTGCATAATCAGCTTTTCAGCGCGATTCAATTCCTTATACTGGCATTGCAAACACTCAAAAATGCCTTTTTTAAATATTATTTTAAGTAATGGAATAGCTATGGATAAACAACAATCCAGAGTCTTCAGCCTGTTCTTTCAGGGAAGTCTCGTTAAACAAATTCTCGTGGGATTAGTCGCAGGGATCTTACTTGCTTGGTTAGCGCCAGAAGCTGCCAAAATGATGAGCCTGTTAGGTACTCTGTTTATTAGTGCATTAAAAGCTGTTGCCCCTATCTTAGTTTGGGTGCTGGTTATGGCTTCAATTGCAAACCACCGTCAAGGGCAAAAATCTAATATTCGTCCTGTATTAATTTTATATCTGTTAGCAACGTTCTTTGCTGCGTTAACCGCAGTTGTTGCCAGCTTTATATTCCCATCAGTTTTAACGCTAGTTGTTAACGAATCACAATTGTCACCACCTGAAAATATTGCTGAAGTTCTTAAAGGCGTATTAATTAATGTGGTTGCAAACCCTGTTGATGCGCTTATCAATGGTAACTATATGGGCATTTTAGCGTGGTCTATCGGGCTTGGTTTAGCATTACGCCACGCAAGTGATACTACTAAAGCCTTAACGCAAGATTTAGCTGACGCAGTAACTAATTTAGTGCGTGTTGTTATTCGTTTAGCGCCTATCGGTATTTTCGGCTTAGTGTCATCAACGATTGCAACAACTGGCTTTGAAGTCTTAGCAGGTTACTTACAAGTTCTTGCTGTATTGATTGGCTGTATGTTGTTCGTTGCTTTAGTCGTGAATCCACTGATCGTATTTTGGAAAATCCGTAGTAATCCATATCCATTAGTGTGGGCATGTTTGCGTGAAAGTGGTGTAACTGCCTTCTTTACACGTAGCTCAGCTGCAAATATTCCAGTGAATATGGCAATGTGTCGTCGTATGAATTTAAACGAAGATACTTATTCTGTTTCAATTCCATTAGGTGCAACCATTAATATGGGTGGTGCTGCAATCACTATCACTATTTTGACATTAGCTGCGGTTAATACACTGGGTATGCCAGTCGATATTCCAACTGCGTTATTGTTAAGTCTTGTTGCTGCGATTTGTGCGTGTGGTGCATCAGGTGTTGCAGGTGGTTCTTTACTGTTAATTCCACTGGCTTGTAGCATGTTTGGTATTAGCAATGATATCGCTATGCAAGTGGTTGCTGTGGGCGTGATGATCGGAGTGTTACAAGATTCAGCTGAAACCGCACTGAACTCATCAACTGACGTTCTGTTTACTGCAACAGTTTGTATCGCTGAAGATAATCGTATTTCAGAAAATCCATTAACTGAAAAAAATAATGGGTAAAAAGGGTAAGTAGTAAGACAGGAAGAGTAGTAAAAATAATAATTAATAAAAAAATATAACCCCACATTTTGTGGGGTTTCTTTTTGTCTTGCTAACTTTAATTGATTAAATTTCAAGGGCGAGTTCTGTGCCTTGCCTAATAGCGCGTTTTGCATCTAATGCACTGGCATCTTTTGCTCCACCAATAAGATGAACTGTTTTGTTTTCTTTTTCTAAAGGCGTAAGTAATGGGTGATAAGCACGTTGCCCTGTACACAATATAATATTATCAGCAGGGATAAGCTGTTGCTTTCCATCCTGTTCAATAATGAGACCTTCTGGTGTGATCCTTTGATAGTTGCAATGGGTTAAAAATTTAACGCCTTTTTTCTCTAGCGTTAAACGATGTATCCATCCCGTTGTTTTACCTAAGCTTAAACCTATTTTCCCTGCTTTACGCTGTGTCATAACAATGTGTTTAGTATCGTCTTTTGAATGATTTGCGGGTTTTATGCCACCACGATAAGAAAGTGTCGGATCAATACCCCACTCTTTATTAAAGGCGCAAGGACTTAGGCTACTACATTGCCCTTTTTGCGTGAGATAAAGGCTGGTATCAAAGCCAATTCCGCCACTCCCCATGATCACGACATTTTTACCTACTGGCTGGTGGTATTTAAGAACGTCGAGATAAGATTTCACAATGGGTTCATCAAGTCCTTCAATCTCAGGAATATGAGGTTTAACGCCACTTGCTAAAATCACCTCATCAAAGTTTTCAAGATGTTCAGGAGTGGCTTCGGTATTATTTTTAACAATGACTCCCGTGAGTTGTAATTGTCGTTTGAAGTAACGTAATGTCTCTTGAAATTCTTCTTTCCCCGGAATTTGACTGGCGATATTAAGTTGACCACCAATCACATCTTCTTTTTCAAACAGTGTGACATGATGGCCTCGTTTCGCGGCGGTTACCGCAAAAGATAATCCCGCGGGTCCCGCACCAACAACAGCCAGTTTTTTAGGTTGTTGAGTTGGAATAACCAGAAGTTCGGTTTCTTGACAAGCAAAGGGATTAACTAAACAAGAGGCGGTTTGACCTGAAAATATTTCATCAAGGCATGCCTGATTGCAAGCAATACAAGTATTGATTTCATCTTCGCGCCCCTGTTGTGCTTTAAGCACAAACTCAGGATCAGCAAGGAAAGGGCGAGCCATTGAAACCATATCAGCACAGCCTTCAGCTAAAATAGCTTCTGCGGTTTGTGGTGTGTTAATTCGGTTTGATGTAATCAGTGGGATATTCACCTTTCCCATTAATTCGCGTGTGACATTCGCAAATTGGCCTCTTGGTACCATCGTGGCAATGGTCGGAATTCGCGCTTCATGCCAACCGATCCCTGTATTAATCATTGTAGCGCCCGCTTTTTCAATGGCTTTGGCAAGATAAAGTACCTCTGATGCCTCTGCGCCATCTTTGATTAAATCCAACATAGAAAGGCGGTAAATAATAATAAACGCCTCACCCACGGCTTTCTTAATGCCTTCAAGAATACGTAAAGCAAAGCGACAACGATTTTCGATATTTCCTCCCCACTGATCGTCTCGCTGATTAGTCTGTCTGACTAAAAACTGATTAATTAAATAGCCTTCCGATCCCATTATCTCAACACCATCATAACCTGCCTTTTGAGCCAATTGAGCACAATGAATGTAATCATTGATGGTTTGTTCGATTTGTTCATGACTCATGGCTTTTGGCATAAACGGGGTGATTGGCGATTGAATAGCTGAAGGTGCAACTAAATTAGGTTGGTAGCTATAACGGCCTGTATGCAATATCTGTAATGCAATTTTACCGTCTTGTTGATGAACCGCATCAGTAACAAGTTGATGAGTTGCCAGTTGGCTTTCAGACATCAATGTTGCAGCGTGTGGCAATAACACGCCTTGTTTATTGGGAGAGATCCCTCCAGTCACTATTAGTGCAACACCTGCCGCGGCTCTTTGGGCATAAAACTGTGCAAGTTTTGGGGCATCATTCGGATTTTCTTCAAGTCCAGTATGCATAGAGCCCATAAGAATACGGTTTTTAAGTACGGTAAACCCTAAATCAAGAGGCGAAAATAGATGAGAATAATGTGCCATCAGATACCCTTTTTATACTGGTCAGATGAGATATCTATTAGCATAACGAGAAGTGAGTGATTAAGAGTTTATTATGTTAATAAGTTGTGATCTTAATCATGGAAAAGGTGAATGGCGGGCTATAAATCAATAATAATCTAAGTGATTAGTTAATGAGAACAAATAGTGATAATAAAAATCACACTCATTCATAATATTTCATCATATAATGTAGTGTACCTATTAATACGTATTAAAAACACACTTCACTATTTTGAATTTGGAGACGTTATGATTAATAAATTTAATCAACTTGTTGACTGTTCTGACTTGGGTAAATTGGTATTACGTGTTTCTCTTGGCGTTTTAATGTTATTACATGGACTTCATAAAATGGAACCGGGTGGATTAGCAGGTATTCAGGGAATGTTGGCTAATGCTAATCTACCTGCATTTATTGCTTATGGCACAGTGATTGGAGAAGTTGTTGCGCCTATTCTATTGATTATTGGTTTATTTACTCGTGCTTCAGCGCTGGTTTTAGCGGGTACAATGTTTGTTGCTGTACTGATGGTGCACTCAGGTGATTTATTTGCACTAAACCCTAAAACAGGGGGATGGGCACCAGAAAGCGCGGGCTTCTATTTATTTGCGGCAATTGCTGTCATGTTTTTAGGTAGCGGTCGTTTCGCTGTTAAAAAGGATTAATAAATTTAATAATCAATAAATTTGAATGTTATCTTTATAACTTGATTAAAATTGATGAATGAACGCCCAGTTTTATCTTGAACTGGGCGTTTTGTTTTCGACAACGTAGTTAATTATCGTTTATAAACTAAAGTCGTTTTTATTTTTGATTTGGTGGCGTTAATTTAAATACTTTTTCATTTTCGCCTAGCCACTGACGAGCTACTTGGTTTATATCGTTAACACTTAATGTTTTTATAATGGCAGGGTCAGTAAGTAAACGCTGATACTGCTGGTCATCAGTTGCAACTTGTGCAAGGGCATCTGTCCAATAGCTTGCACTGTCATTTACTTGTGAATTTTCAGTTAGCCAGATATTTTTAGCCTCTTGTAACTCTTTATCTGTAATGCCTGACTGCTTAACTTCGTTGACCACTTTACGCGCGAGAGTGATTAATTCATCTGCACGCTCAGGTGATGCTGTAAAGTTTAAACGGCCAGTATAGTAGCTTGTAGGGACTTTCGTTAACATTTCAGAGAAACCAAGAGAGTAAATTCCTCCAGCACGTTCACGTAGATTAAGTCTTAAGCGTTGGCTGATCACCGTATCGAGTAAATTTAGCGCTAATACTTGTTGCTGTGACCATTGAGCAGGCGCTGCATATTGAATGCTAATCATGCTCTTATCACTACTTGCAATAGGATATGTTTTGCTAAACGAGGTGAGTTTAGGATTAATAGCGGGATCTGCCCAAAATAAGCGTTGCTCTGAACGTGTTGGCAGACTCGCAATCCAGCGCTCAATTAACGGTTTAACTTGATTAAGGTTCACGGGACCACTGATAACTAACGTCATATCAGCAGGTTGCCCTAAAATCATTTGGTTGGTTTGCTGTAATTGTTGGGCAGTAAACTGCTTCCAAGCACCTTGAGGAGAAACCACTAAACGATCGCCATTTTGATAACTTTCTTTATTGATATTATCTAAGAACGTGCGTTCAACAGGCGTTTTTGAAATGCCTAATGCCATCGCTTGTTTTTGTTGCTCTAATTTCTCGCCATTAAATTGCGGTGATGTGATTTTTAAGTGCATTAACGTGAGTAAAGTTTCCAATTCATCAATGGGCGCTTCACCACGGAAACCGTGGAATAATAGTTCACTGTAAGGGCGTAAACTAATTTGGTGTTGTTTGGTAAATAACGTTAATTCGCGAGCGTTATAATGACCATATCCACTGACTTCAGGTAATTTTAATGCCCATTGCACCATGCCTAAGCTTTGATTGGTTTCAAGGGATGAACCACCCGGAATACGCAGTGAAACTTGAATATTATCTTTAAGATAACTGTCATTTTTCACAATCACTTTTACGTTATTGCTCAGTGTCCACTCTTGTGTTTTTTCAATCGGCAGTGATTGCGTTGAAACAATGGAGCCTGTTTGTTCAGGTTTGATATCTAACACAACGGCTTGTGTTTTTAACGTAAATGCACCTGGATTTGATTGTCTAATTTCTTGCCAACGTTGTGCTGCTTTAGTTGCACTAAATACATTGGCATCACTATCAGGGCCAATAACCGCCACTCGTGGTGATGCTTGTTTTAGGTATTGAGCAAAATAGTGTTCAAGTGTTTCAGGTGTCACTTTATTGATGAGTTGATAGCTTAAATTTAATGCCTGTTTTTTTGTTTGAATTGGCATCTCCAATTCGATCGCGGTGGTAATTTGATTGGCTAAATAATCGTGCTCGTAACGTTCTTCGCCCGCTGCTTGTTGACTTAGACGCTTTAACATCGCATTTCGAGCATTATCTAATTCTTCTTGAGTTACCGGAACAGAGGCTAGGCGTTGAACTTCGGTAAATAAGATATCTAATGCGCCTTGGTAATCATTACCTTTAGGGTGCGCAATCATCAATTGCTGTGAGCGGCGAGAGTCTAACATTGCGCCTTGCGCATTAGCGCTAATGGACGCAATCAAGCCATTATCGACGATAGTTGAGAAGCGTTGATTTAAAATCGATAGCCATAATGAATCCATTAGGTCTTCATATTGACCTTGGCGGCTATTTAAAGGTGCAGGCAAAGTACGTTGCAAGGTAAATTGCAAAATACGTGAGCCTTGTTCTTTATCGAAAATAGTCTTAACGAGTAAATCTTTATGATCGATAAAGTTGTGCCAAGATGGGTCGTCAATCCCTTTGTTCTCGCTATTTTTAGCGTTAAACAGTTGTTTAATATCTGCGATTGCATCGCCTTGATTAAAGTTACCCACCAGCACTAAAGCCATTCTTTCTGGTTGATACCAAGCATCATAATAACGTTTCGCATCTTTTACATCGCCATATTTAACGATGTCTAAATCACCAATAGGATCACGATCCAGATAACGGCTACCGTAATAACGCAATTCTTCTAACTGGCGGTTAATTCGAAAACCAATCCCCTGACGTAAACGCCATTCTTCAACAATAACAGGGCGCTCTTTATCAAACTCAATAGGGTCAAATGTCATTTCAAATGCCCAATCTGATAAGATTTTTAGCCCTGTTTTAATTTGGATGGGATTTGCATTCGGCAATGACAATTTATAGGTAGTTGCATTTAAACTAGTTGCTGCATTAACGTGGCTACCTAATTTCATGCCTAGGCTTTCAAGTTGTTTAAAGCCCGTTGTACCCGGAAAGTGTGTGGTGCCTTTAAACGCCATATGTTCGGTAAAGTGTGAAAAACCAAGTTGCTTTTCATCTTCTTGCACAGAACCGCTTTTCACTAATAGACGCATTTCAACGCCAGTTTGTTGGCGTTGCAGTAAGTAGACGTCTAAACCATTATCTAATGTAAAATGGCGAACATCAGGGCGCAGAGATAGCGTATTTTTGTCATTTTGATTAGGGGTGCTTGCAGCACACCCTAAAAGTGAAAGACTGACTGAAACAATCAGTAAATTACGATACATATTCGGTAGCTCCAGCAGGTTGAGAGGAGGATACGGTAGAGGCTTTTAATGAAAGCACATTATCTGCAATCACATGTGTAAAGCGCTGGTGGCTGACTAAGGCAATACCCGCAGTTGGCAGATGTTGTTTTAGCAACTTCAACATGCTTAATGCATTTTGTTCATCAAGTGCTGATGTGGTTTCATCTAGTAAAATAAGCTCTGGTTTATTGAGTAATAAACGGGCAAAAATAAGGCGTTGTTGCTCACCACCTGATAGGCGTGTTGTCCAATCAGTTTCCAGTGAAAGTTGATTTTTTATTTTATCTAAGCCCACCAAATGAAGCGCTTCTTCGTACTCTTTGGCGGAGAATTGATTAGGCTGATAAGGATAAGCGAGCAAACTATCTAAACGCGCAAAAGGCAGATACATACGTTGTGGGATCCAACACACATTTGGTGAGCGTTGAATTTCCCCTTTGAAATAAGGCCAATGTCCACTTAATGCTCTAAGCAGTGTTGATTTACCTAAACCAGAACAACCTTCGATAACGGTTAATTCACCCGCTTTTACAGAGAAGTTAATATCTTGGATTAACAGGCTGTTATCTTGCATAAATAGAGAAAGATTGGCTTTCAACTTAATCTGTTTATCATTTAAATCAGTGACTTCTGGCTCATGATCGTGCTCTAAAAGCACTACGAAATTGTAAAGACGCGTCACCGTTGCTTGCCATGCAGCAATCTCTTTATAGGAGAAAATAAACCAGCTTAATGCACCCGCAACGCTAGAGAATGCTTGTCTCAACTGCATTAATCCCCCTAGCATTAATTCGCCAGCAAGGAATTTAGGTAAGGCAAAAATAATTGGCGCCATTGCAGTAGCTTGTTGGTAGCCCACAGTGAAGAATGCAAGATTTCTTTCGTAGCGGATAAGGTTATTCCAGTTATGAATAACCCCTAAAAAACGGCCCATTAATTCATTACGATCACTGATTTCACCACGTTGGCCTGCAATTGCATCGCCATGTTGTTTACGGGTGATGAGAGCAGCACGGTAATCAGCTTCTTTGCGCTGTTTATCCATATTAATTTTACGCAGTGGCGAACCAATAAACTGCGTAATAGTGATCCCAATAATGGTATACACAATACAAGCCCAGAACATATAGCCAGGAATTGTCCACTCGCTACCACCTAATGTGAAAGAGATAGCGCCAGACAGTGACCAAAGAATGGTGGCAAAAGAGATAAGCGTGAGTAACGAGTGCAAAAATGTCACGGTTAAACGCATTGTTGATTCGATCAGTAAACGAATATCTTCTGCAATACGCTGATCTGGGTTATCAGGCTCTTGAGAAGTGAGTCTTAACATATAGTGTTTACTGTTTTTTGATAACCAGCGATCAAGCACTTGTTCAGTCATGCCTTCTCGCCAGCGAATGACCATTTTTTGGCGTAAAAAATCGCCCATTACTACCACAGTAATTAATCCCGCAATAATAATGACAAATTGTTGAAGGAGCTTGTATAACGCTTGTCCGTCAAGTTGTTGTAATGCGTTATAGAAACTGCCATTCCATTCATTCATTTTGACGTTAAACCAAACCGATGACAGGGTTAAGGTTAATGAGACAATCAACAGAAACCAGCAGTAAAGGGCGGCACGCCGCCCCCAAAAAGGTGAAACTAAATAGAAAAATTGTTTTATTGTTTTCATTGCTTATTGGTCATATTTTTATTGTTTATCGACTAGGTTGCTCACATTAACTTCGTCAATTTATTAATAGTCGTAGCTGACTTGTAACCAGAATTGACGACCTGGTTCATAAGATTTGTAATCTTTATCTTGGTAAGTGAAGTAGTCAGCCACATTTTTGGTGTTAAGGACATTATTCACTTCAACAGAAATACCGACACCATAAGCAAATTCAGGTTTCCAACCCAGTTTGGTATCCCAAGTAAAACGACTACTGTAATTACGTTTTTTGTATTCAAATAATGGACCATATTCACTTGGTTTTGGCGCGCCATTATTGACTTTTTCTGCTTGTGAACGAGCACCATTCCATTGAAGTCGGTTATACCAAGTAATATCCCAATCATCCCAAACACTGGTGAGTTCAGCCGTGACTTTTAATGGTGAGTTAAAATTGCCAGAAGGTAAGTCTTTGGCATTGATGATTTTTCCGTCATACCAAACTTTGTCATAGTTCATTCCTTGTGAACTAGGATCGAAATTGGCGTAACCAGAATCTTTAGGGGTATTGGTTTTGCTTTTCTGCCAACTAATAGAAGCATTAAAAACATGATCTGCTTGGGCTAATTCCCAAGGCTGACTGTTTTTCACTGAAAGCGTTAAGGTATCGTGAGTGCTGCGACCATTATTATTGAAGTGACGAATTCTTATTTTGTCTTTGTCATTCGGGTATTTTGTATCACTACGGACTTCGTCACGACCTTCACGATGAACGTATTGCAGACGCCAAGTTGTAGACACAATTTCTTGTTGTAAACCTAACGTAATTTCATCGTTATACGGTGTTTTGAGAGAATCAACACCTTCAAAGTCGGTACGGTTTTCCCAATCATTTGGATTGTTGTTATCACAAGAGAAATAGCAGTGCTGTAAGCCTGCATTTTGTGCGCCATACAGTGCGTAAGTCAGCATGGAACGACCGTAATAACGGTTTACACCACCAATAATTAAGGTATCACCTGTTCCCCAAAGATCATAAGTTCCGCTTAAACGTGGAGAAATATTATTTTTTTGAACAAAATCATCACGATCTAAACGGATACCAGGACGTAATGTGAGGCGTTTATATTGGATATTATCGTCGAGATAAATAGCGTAGTTAGTATACGAAGCATCATATGTGCCCGCTAAGAAACGCGTTGTTTGCTGCAATGAACCCATCCACTGATTATCCCATGTGGAACCTGTATAGGTGTAGTTGTAATAGGTTTTGTCGCGGATATAAGAGCCTTTAGTTCGGCTAATCTCAAATCCTGTCGTTGGCTGGTGACTCACGGCACCCCATTCAACAGGGTTAAATCGCATAATACTTTTTGCGTTATAGGTTTCTTGTCTACTTTTCAGATCACCTTGACCACCACTGCTAACCTGCTGTGGGTTTTGCCAATCGGTATAATCTTTAATGGTGATAAAGTAGTCTTGATCATTAGTACGCTTATCTTCAAGGTTTTGATAACCCGCCGTTAATTCCAATGAACCAAGATCAAGTTGGTGTTTATAAAGTGCGGTAAAACTTAAACCATTATGTTCGTTGTCATAGCCTGAGTTATAGACAGAACCTGAGAATAAATAAC